>NC_005090.1:1200000-1503451 GCF_000196135.1 Wolinella succinogenes DSM 1740
TCTCTCGCGAATACGGTCAAAGATGATAATCGTGTCATTGATCGAGTAACCAATGAGCGTTAAAAGTGCCGCCACCACATCCAGACCAAAATCGACCTCAAAAAGCACAATGGCTCCCACGGCAATGGTCACATCATGCACCAACGCCAAAACCGCGGCAATAGCAAAACGCCACTCGTAGCGAAATGCCACATAAAGAAGCATTCCAATGCTTGCCAAAACAAGAGCAAGTGTCCCTTTGGTACGAAGCTCATCGCCCACTTTGGGGCCGACCATATCCACGCGCCTCACCTCAAAGTTGCCTGTTCCTTGGAGCACTTCAGCGGCAATATCTCCAATATCTCGCGCCACGGAACTAGTAGAGGCAGGAACCTTGATAAGCGCCTCCTCTTTGGAACCAAACTCGCTCACCTGAGCCCCTTTGAAGATCTCATTTCCTGCCAAAGCTTCGCGAATTTTCCCTAAAGGAGCAGCCTCTTTATATTGGACCTGAACGACGCTTCCCCCTGTGAAGTCGATTCCATAGGAGATTCCTTTGGTGAAAAAGAGCCCCAAAGAGAGCGCTAGAAGTAGCAAAGAGAGGAGCGAGGTGTAGCGTCCCCAAGCCACAAAGTCATAAACTTTATCGTTTTTAAATAGTTCCATGCCTACTTTCCTTGTTTGAAGCCAAACCAGAAAGCGGTTTTTTGGCTCTTGGCGATTTTGGGTCCTAGCCACTCATAGACCCCATGTGTTCCGATAATCGCCGTGATCACAGAGGCAACAATACCGATGCTAATGGTCACGGCAAAGCCTTTGATAGGACCTGTGCCATAGGCATAAAGCAGCACTGATGTGATTAGCGTGGTGAGGTTGGAGTCGAAAATGGCTCGTGAAGCATTAGCATAACCCTCGCTAATAGCCTTGACGACTCCTTTGCCCTCCCTCAGGCACTCCCTAATTCGTTCATTGATAATCACGTTGGCATCCACGGCCATCCCTACTGTGAGGACGATTCCCGCCATACCTGGCAAGGTGAGGGTCGCTCCAAAAAGCGCCATGACCGCAATAATAAGCAATAGGTTGGCCACCAAAGCGATGTTGGCGATCACCCCTGCCATTCCATAATAGAACATCATAAAAAGAACCACTAGAGCAAAGCCTGAAGCTAAAGCAATCATAGAGGCCATGATGCTATCGCTTCCTAGACTTGGGCCTACGCTTCGTTTCTCAAGCATCTCAATGGGTGCAGGCAAGGCACCACTGCGCAGAGCAATGGCAATATCGCTCGCTTGATCCACGGTGAAACCGCCACTAATCTGACCGCTTCCTCCGCCAATCCTCTCGCGAATCACGGGAGCCGAATAGACCTTATTATCCAAAACAATGGCCATTCGATTCCCAATATTCTTCCCTGAAAAATCCCCAAAAATCTTTGCCCCTTGCGAATCGAGCGAGAAGTTGATGACGGGCTGGTTGTTTTGATCATAAGCCACGCGAGCATCGGTGAGCATACTTCCATCAAGGATAGGAATGGCTTTGAGCAAAATCTTGGCCTGCTCATTTTGGGCATAAGGAAGAATCACACTCCCTAGCCTCTCCGCCTCTTCGGGAGTCATGCTCGCCACTCTATCATTGCGAGCCTCATCCACGGCCATCATTTGAAGATGGGCTGATTTAGCGATAAGCTCTTTGGCTCTCTGCTCCTCTTGGGCGCTCTTAATTCCAGGAAGCTCAACAAGAATATAGTCTTGCCCCTGTTTCGTCACGCTGGGTTCAGCCAATCCAAATTGATCCAATCGGTTACGAATCGTCCCAATCGCCTGCTCTACGGCAAAATTTTTAATGGAGGTAATTTCGCTCTCCATCAAAGTAACACGATAGCGACCTTGATCAAAATCGATACGAAAGTGACCATTTTTGCCCAAAAACTCATCCACTTTGCGCTTCTCGTCCATATCCAAAAGCTCAAAAGTGACACTATCGCTAGAGGCCTTGAGGGAATCGATGAGAATCTTCTGCTCTTGGGTATAAAAACCTAGGGAAGAGGCGAGAGATTTATACTTGGTTTTGATGGCCTCATCGGTCTTCACTCCCAAAAGCATATTCAGACCCCCTTGGAGATCTAATCCTAGAGTGATTTTGGGACCGCTAATGGAGGAGAAAAAAGAGGGGAGCGAGAGGGCTAGCCCTAGAATAAAAGCTAGGAGGAAGACTCCTAGCTTTAGGTTAAAGACGCCTTTCATGAACGTGCTTACTTCACTTCATCTTGCATTTTGTAGGCGACAAAGTCCTTGGCCAGTTTAGCGGTCGTCTCGTCGTTAAGCTTGACGGTGAAGTGATTCTCTTCAACCTTGATCACTTCGACAATAAACCCCCCTTGCATGACGATCTTATCACCCTTTTTGAGGTTAGCGATCATCTCTTTGTGGCGCTTTTGCTGTCTTTGCTGAGGCATGATGATGAGGAAATAGAAGATGGCAAAAAGCACCACGAGGGGAAGAAGAGATTGGAGAATTTCGGCTGTTCCTTGCATGATTTTCCTTTGTTGTGTTTAAGCTGGCCCTGTTTGGAGCCAAGCCAAGAGGTGGGAGATTGTATCACCTCTTGGCTGGAGGTTAGCTTTTGATCGTGCAGCAAGCCTCTTTTTTCTTTTTGAAGCGGCATCGAATCGAAATGAAGAAATAACCCAAAGCTCCTGCAAACAATGAAGCAGAGAGGATGGCGATTTTAGCCACATCGGTGGCTTCAGGGTTGGTGAAGGCGAGGTTGGTGATAAAAATAGACATGGTGAAACCAATCCCTGCAAGCATTCCTGCCCCCAAAATATCAATCCACATGACCCCTTCTGGTCGGGTGGCAATTCCCATCTTCTCGGCTAAATAGGTGAGTCCGAGGATTCCCACAGGTTTACCCACAATAAGGCCAAGCATGATTCCTGGCAACACCCCATCAATATCAAAATGAATATTACTACTGATGGCCACACCCGCGTTGGCAAAAGCAAAGACGGGCATAATGAAGTAGGCGCTCCAAGGATGGAGGGCATGCTCAAGTCTCACTAGCGGACTTTGAACGCTCTTAGAGTGCTTGCTGAGCAACTCGACGCTATGCACCTGCTCGCTCGCTAAAAGAAGATTGGCACGCTCTTTGTCATGGCTCAAGAATCGCTCCAATAACTCTTTAGCCTCTTGGGCAAAGTTCTCACTCTCAATTTTTGGCTTCACAGGAATCGTGAAGGCCAGCGCCACAGCAGCGATTGTGGCGTGAATTCCACAGTTATGCACGGTAATCCAGAGCAACACTCCAAGAATCGCATAGGGGAAGAGCGATCGCACACCCATTTTGTTAAGTCCAATAAGAAGCCCTAAAATCACGACAGAATAGAGAAGCCAAAGCGTTTGAAGGTCTTCGGTGTAAAAAATAGCAATCACTACCACCGCGCCTAGGTCATCCACTACCGCCAAAGAGACAAGAAAGACTTTGAGCGCCAAAGAGACTTTGTCTCCCAGGAGGAGAAGCACACCCAAGGCAAAGGCAATATCGGTAGCCATAGGAATACCAAAGCCATGCGCCGAATCGGTGCCAAAGTTAAAGAGCGTATAAACAATCGCGGGAACGATCATCCCACCCAAAGCGGCAATAGCAGGAAAAGCAGCGCGCTTAATACCTGCAAGCTCCCCAAAGAGCAATTCGCGCTTGATCTCTAGCCCCACCATCAAGAAGAAGAAAGACATAAGAACATCATTGATCCAGTGATGGAGACTCATGCCAATAAAGGTCTCACCGATGAAAAACCCGATCTCTGTATGCCAGAGATGAAAGTAGCTCTCGCTCAATGCCGAGTTGGCGCTAATCATCGCGACTACAGCACAAAAGAAGAGGAAAATCCCACTAAAGGACTGACTGTGGATGAAGTTGAGAAGTAGCGCTTTGATGCCACCATTTCCCGAAGCGTAATCTTGATTCTCTGCCATGATGTTTAATCCTTGCTAAAAATTGAATAGACCCATGTCGCGATTCGCCCCGATGAGGTTTCACACCTCAATGAGGCGAATCTCCTCACCATAGATGAGCAAAAAACCTACAGAAGGCTTTTGCAGGGCTTTGGAGGCGAAGGTCTTGTACGATTCCACCTGCTGATAGTAGCCCTCTTTAAGAATGGAGGTGCTTTTGTAATCCACCACAAAAACCCTCTCCTCGCCCTCTATAAGCAGGTCAATGCGTCTCATTTTACCGTTTTCTAAAAACGGAATCTCACATTTTACCCTACCTTGGTTAAGAATCGGTCTCAAAAGATTACCATTTGTCACATCCATGCATTTGGTTATGATTTCTTTATCATCATTCTTATTGAGGAAATGGCCATATTGGTTGAGAACGAGGGTCATTAGCTTCTCTGGGGAACTCGCGTAATGGAGGCGATGTTCAAGGCAGAGGTGAAAAGCCTCTCCATAATAGACAGCTCTTGGCGCATAGACCCTTTGACTCTCTTCTTTTTTTAGAAAATCCTTTTGTCGTCCGAAATCTTTAGAAACAAAGGTGCGACCCTTTGAGGGGAGCATGGCAGAGGGTTTAGGGGGGAGCCCAGAGGGAATCTCTCCTTTGGTGCACGACTCTAGCGCTAGAGATTCCATAGCCCCTTTTTCGCTCTTCTGTAGAATATGGAGTGATTCTTTGGCGCGCGTGAAGGCAACATAGAGCATATTGAGGAGGTCTTGAGCTTTGGCCTCCTTCTCTTTTTCTAGTGCTCTTGCATAGGTAGAATCAAAATTTTCCCGCTCTTTGAGGCGGTAGAGGATAGCGCGCAAGTTGATTCCCTCGTAATCATAAAAGAGTGCGGGGCTTTGATTGGAGGGATTGGAGAGACGATCCATCACGATTACATGGGGGAATTCCAAGCCTTTAGACTTATGAATCGTGAGGATTCTCACCCCCTCTAACTCCTCTGCACTAAGAGGCTCATCCAAGCTCTCGCATCGAAGAAGAAGCTCATCCACCAAGGGATACTCTAGAGAAATCTCCAAGAATCTCCTCGCTGAGGCGCTAAAGAGTTTGAAGTGTTCCATAAGGGCAAGAAGAATCTGGCTACTCTTAAGAGAACTTAAAGAGCGCAAGAACTCAAGTCGATCTAGATGAGGCGGCTCTCCAATGAGACTCAAAAAGCTCACCCCATCCACTTCTTTGCCCTCTTGGAGATAAAAAAGAGCGCGATGGAGCGCCCTCACCTCTCTTTGCTCTAGAAGCCTAGCGCTTGTCTCAGTGACCACTTTGAGTGCCTCAAAAGAGTCTTTGAGGCACTCTGCCACACGCAATACATCGTCGTTGCTAAAAACAAGAATCGCTATATCACTAGGGGTTGTCCCCTGCTCTAGCAAGAATCCTAACTCTTTTTTTAAGCTCTCTAGCACCTCCTCCTCTTGCAAAACCGCGACAAATCCTCCGCTTTTTTGGGGAATCTGCGGTGAGTAGCTCTTGTAGTGAGGAGCAAAAACTTGATTGATGAAATCGACCACAACCGCGCAGGATCGATAATTATTGGGGAGCTCTTTGACTTTCATCCCCCTAGAAGCCCACTCAAAGAGGAGCGCGTGGCTTCCACGGAATCGATAGATTGACTGCTTCATGTCACCCACATAAAAAAACGTCCGATAGAGCGAGCGCGAGATTCCCGACTTGATCTCCTCAATGAGGGGCTCTAGGATTTTGAATTGCAAAAGGCTGGTGTCTTGAAACTCATCAATGAGAATATGAGTGATCGCTCCATCAAGGCGAAAATAGAGAAACTCCCGATCAATCTCTTCTCCAAGAAGACGATAGGCGCCTTGAGTCACCTCATCAAATCCAAGAATCCGCTCTTTTTGACTCCAGCGCTCCAAACTCTCCTTGAAGATTCCCAAAAGTCGCAAAAGTCGCCCTAAAAGTTGCGACTCTTTGGAATTGAAATAGTCCACAAGAAGCTCTTTAATCTTAAAAAGCTCCCCATCCAAATCCCCTATAGAGAGCTTTTTAAAGTAGTTATATTCCACTAGAGAATCTTTGGTGAGCCAAGTTTTACCGCGCCTTAGCAACCCCTCCACATCCTCAAAATCAACCGCCTCTTTGGCTTTGGTGGAAGCGCCCTCTTCCCCTAGGACTCGATTTTTAATCTTGAAGGCTGCCTCCATGAGCTCTTTGGAATCAAACTCTCTAAGCGTGGGCCTATACTCTTGGGAAAGCTCCCCCTCTTTATGCCAAAGATCACGCAAAAATCGAAGAATCGCTTCAACGCCTTTGGATTCTTCCACGCTCAGCTCTAGAAGCGATTCTTGATCTTTGGCGGAGAGGCGAGAGAGAAAATCCTCCATAATAGCCTCTTCATCCACCGAAGCGATGGTGAAGTCATGAGGGATTCCAATATACCAGCAAAACTTCCTGACGATGGAGTGAAGAAACGCATCAATGGTGGTGATTCTTAAGTCGGCTTGCAAGAATCTCCAATAGACCTCCGCCCTCTTCTCTTGGATGGCCTCCTCGGTGATTCCTGCCTCCACAAGACCCAAAAGATAGGGATTCTCCTCTCCTTGCTGCAATGCCACGAGGGCTTGGGTGATACGCTCTTTCATCTCAAGAGCGGCTTTGCGCGTAAAAGTGAGTGTCAAAATCTCAGAGGGGTGGGCTCCTTTGAAAAGGAGGGCGAGGTAGCGCAGGGTGAGTGCGAAAGTCTTGCCGCTTCCCGCACTGGCTCTAAGGGCTAGTAGTTCATCTCTCTCCATGGGCGACCTTTGGGAGGTTTGGGTTTCTTGCTCTATTATAGCGACCTCCTCCTAAAAGGCTCTAAAGGCGGGGGATGGAGTCAAAGTTGATTGACATATACTAAAGTTACATGATATAATCACTGCAACTTTTTAGATATTGAGATTTTGAAAAAGAGGAGAGGCGCCATGTCCAAGAGCCTTTATGACACCCTAGGAGTCGATTCGGGGGCGAGTGCGGAGGAGGTCAAACGAGCCTACCGCAAGCTCGCCAGACAATACCACCCCGACATCAACAAAGAGGCGGGCGCGGAGGAAAAATTCAAAGAGATCAACGCCGCCTACGAGATTTTAAGTGATGAGAAAAAGCGCGCCCAATACGATCAATTCGGCGATTCGATGTTCGGAGGGCAAAACTTCCATGACTTTGCGAGGAATCAATACAGCCAAAATGTCAATCTAGATGAGATTCTAAGCTCCATTTTTGGCGCGAGTGGCGGCTTTGGCGCGGGCGCTGGAGGTTCGTTTGGGGGATTTGGCGGCTTTGGGGGTTTTGGAGGATTTGAAGGGGTCAATCTTGACCTCACCTCTAGAATCACCATTCCCTTTGCCACTGCGATTTTGGGTGGAAAGCAGCGCGTCAATCTCCAACATGACTCTTTTGAGATCAAGATTCCCGCAGGGATTCAAAGCGGCGAAACCATCCGCCTCAAGGGCAAAGGCAAAAGCTTGCAGGGTCGAAGTGGTGATCTTTTGCTCAAAGTCGAGGTGGCCCCAAGCCAAGAGTACCTCCGAGAGGGAAATGATCTCACCAAAAGCTTTGACCTCCCCCTAAAAACCGCTCTTTTTGGGGGCAAAGTGACAATTCCCACCCTCCACAAAGAGATCACACTCAAAGTCCCCGCCAACACCAAAAACGCTCAACAGTTCCGCGTCAAGGAGCTCGGAGCGCCCAATCGCAAAAGCGGTGTCAAGGGCGATCTCTATCTCAAGGCCAACATCATTCTTCCCCCTATCGAATCGCTTGAGCCTTCGCTTCGTGAGGCGCTCGAACAACATCTACCTGAATGAATCAAGGAGTGAATCGTGTATAGCTATGATGAACCCGTCTATCTGATCAGCGTGGTGGCCAAGATTCTCAATATCCACCCTCAGACTCTACGCCAATATGAGCGCGAAGGATTGATTGAGCCAGGAAGAACCGATGGCAAGATGCGCCTCTACTCCCAGCGTGATATTGACAAGATCAAAACGATTTTGAGGCTCACGCGCGATCTAGGCGTGAATTTAGCGGGCGTGGATATTGTCCTACGGCTTAAAGAACGCCTAGATGAGATGGATAATGAGCTTGAAGAGCTTCGCCAAAATTTAGAGAAGATTCGCTGTCAAGAGGATGGAATCTCTAAGGGCTCGATTGTGACCAAACGAAGCTCCTATGAGATCATCGTATTCAAAGAAGATTAGCGGAAAAGCGGATTGTCTAGTCCATACATCATAAAGAGAATCGAGCCCATCATGAGCATCCCAATGAGCAGTGGAGAGTATTTCTTCATCTCTTTCCTTTTTAGAGAGGGTATAGGCAGAGAGTATAGCCAAGCCGTGGTTAAAAAATGAAACAGTTCGCTCAGCTGCTCCGCCCTACAAGCTTTGAAGATCTGATTGGTCAAGAGCATCTCTTTGGCGCCAACGCTCCACTTAGGCGATTGATTGAGCACGGTAGCCTCCCCCACGCCTTCTTTTATGGTCCTCCGGGCACAGGCAAAACAAGTGCCGCCAAAATTATTGCCAAGCGGCTTGACCGTCCCTTTGCCCTCTTTAATGCCACCACTTTCAAAATCGAAGAGCTGCGCTCCTACCTCAAGGAGTATAAAAACGCACTTCTTAAGCCCCTCCTTTTTATTGATGAGGTTCATCGCCTCTCCAAGAATCAGCAAGAGGTGCTCTTGCCGCTCATGGAGAATCACGAGGCCATCATCATCGGCGCCTCGACTGAGAATCCCTACTTCGCCATGACGGGTGCGATTCGTTCGCGCTCCATGCTCTTTGAGTTTAAGCCTTTAGGGAAAAAGGAGCTAGAAATCCTCCTAGAGAGGGTCTGCGAGAATCACTCGATTCTTCTTGATAATAGCGCTAGGGATTATCTCTTGCGCTCTAGCGAGGGGGATGCGCGCGCGATGCTCAATCTTCTGGATTGCGCCTACAGCCTAGGCGAATCGCCCCTTAGCCTAGAGACGCTCAAAAGTTTTCGACCTGTCTCTTTGCATGAGGGAAGCAGCGAGGGTGACACCCACTACAATCTCGCTAGCGCGATGATTAAAAGTATTCGAGGGAGCGATGAAAACGCCGCGATCTATTATCTTGCTAGATTGATTGAAGGAGGCGAGAATCCTGAATTTATCGCTAGACGATTGGTGATTTTAGCCAGCGAAGATATTGGAAATGCTAACCCCCAAGCTCTCAATCTTGCCACCAGCACCCTGCTCTCCGTGGCCAAAATAGGCTACCCCGAGGCGCGTATCATCCTCGCACAGTGCATCATCTATCTCTCCGCCTCCCCTAAATCCAATAGCGCCTACAAGGCGATTAATGAAGCTCTAGAGTTTGTAAGAAGCAAAGAGAGATTGGAGATTCCCCCTCATATCAAATCATTTCACGAAGGGTATCGCTATCCGCATGACTTTGGCGGATGGGTGGAGCAGCGCTACTTGGAGCGCCCTCTCTCTTTTGTGAAGTGGATTCCCGTGGGGTTTGAGAAGACGCTCAAAGAGTGGCTAGAGAAGATTCGCTCTATTGGCGGATAAGATCAATCTCCCCACTAGGCATAAAGAGGAACATCTCCTTTTCGAGCACGGGATTGATTTCGGCATTTTTAAAGATGATCTGCACTTCATTGTGAAGCTTGTCTATAAAGAAGACTTTTTGGGGCTCTCCCTTCTCATCGGCTAAAATCTGGTACTTTTGTTCAAACACGGTCGCCTCATAGATTCCCTCACTGTTGCGCTTGGATTGTCTAAGGAGCGCCATAAAATCGATGGAGTTTTGAAGAGAGGAGACGGTCGCCTGCTCTAACGCAGGCTCATAGATCACCACCTGTTTATCCACGATGTATATCTCTTTTTCCATTGGCTTTTCATACTTCCAAAGCCCATAGTAAGGGGATTTGGCATAGACACGACCTCGATATTCGATAATCTTTCCATCTTCAGAACGGATGGTTTGGACAAATTCCGATCTAAACGAGCCGATCGACTCAAACGCTGCCAAAGCCAAAGCTCCAAAAGCGACCCAAAGTAGCGCGATTCTCATACTTCTCCTTGCGCGGGGATAAATCGTGTAATTTTATCTCACTAACATATCGATTGTGTTAAAATCGATCCCAACTAGTCCAAACTTCGATACCACAAGGCTCTAACTGACATGATCACTCAATTAACCCGCAAGATTTTCGGAACCAAAAACGACAAGCTCGTGAAGAAGTATCGCCAAAGGGCGCAAAAGATCAATGAGCTTGAGGCCAAATACCAAGTGATGAGCGATGAGGCGCTCAAAAGTGCGTTTACCTCCCTCAAAGAGAGCGTCCAAAAGGGCGAAAAGAGCCTCGATGATGTTCTTTATGACTCTTTTGCCATCACACGAGAGGCGAGCAAGCGCGTCCTAGGAATGCGCCACTTTGATGTTCAGCTCGTCGGGGGAATGGTGCTTCACGAGGGAAGAATCGCCGAGATGAAGACAGGCGAAGGAAAAACTCTCGTCGCCACCCTAGCCGTCGCACTCAATGCCATGAAGGGCGAAGGAGTGCATGTCGTCACGGTCAACGACTATCTCGCCAAGCGTGATGCCACCGAAATGGGCGTGCTCTACAGCTTCTTAGGCTATAGCGTGGGAGTCATCACGGGCGATCTCTATGGCGATTCGGAGCGATTAGAGCAATACTCCTCAGATGTGGTCTATGGCACCAATAACGAATTTGGCTTTGACTACCTCCGCGACAACATGAAATACTCCCTTGAGGAGAAGGTGCAAAAAAGCCACGCCTTTGCGATTGTGGACGAGGTCGATTCGATTCTTATTGATGAGGCGCGAACCCCTTTGATCATCTCAGGACCCGCCAATCGCAAACTCGATAACTACAAAATCGCCAACAGTGTCGCCCTCTCCCTCCAAAAAGAGAAGCACTTCACAGTCGATGAGAAGAATCGAGTCATCTTGCTCACCGAAGAGGGAATCAGAGAGGCCGAAAAGGGCTTTGGCGTGGACAACCTCTACAGTATCGAAAACGCCATCCTCTCCCACCATCTCGACCAAGCACTCAAAGCCAATCACCTTTTTGCCATCGACAAAGATTATGTGATCAACAATGGCGAAGTGGTGATCGTGGACGAATTCACCGGACGACTGAGCGAGGGGCGGAGATTCAGCGAGGGGCTCCACCAAGCCCTAGAAGCCAAAGAGGGCGTAGAGATCAAAGAAGAATCGCAAACGCTCGCCGACATCACCTTCCAAAACTACTTCAGGCTCTATAAAAAGCTCGCAGGTATGACGGGAACGGCGCAGACTGAAGCGAGCGAATTCCTCCAAATCTACAAACTTGAAGTCATTTCAATTCCCACCAATGTCACTGTAATGCGAAAAGACCTGAACGATCTCATCTACAAAACCGAGCGAGAGAAGTTCAATGCGGTGATTCAAAAGATCAAAGAGCTCAACCAAAAAGGTCAGCCCGTCCTCGTGGGCACCGCTTCCATCGAAAAGAGCGAGCTACTCCACTCTCTACTCCAAAAAGAGCGCATCCCCCATACGGTGCTCAACGCCAAACAGCACGCCAAAGAGGCCGAAATCATCAAAGATGCGGGTAAAAAAGGGGCTGTAACCATCGCCACAAACATGGCGGGACGCGGGGTGGATATCAAAATCGATGATGAGATTCGATCCCTTGGCGGACTCTATATCATCGGCACGGAGCGGCATGAGAGCCGAAGAATCGACAACCAGCTAAGAGGCCGAAGCGGTCGTCAGGGTGATCCGGGTGCGAGCCAATTCTACCTAAGTCTTGAGGACAACCTCCTCCGAATCTTTGGTAGCGACAAAATCAAAAACATCATGGATAAGCTTGGATTGGCTGAGGGTGAACATATCGAATCGGGGCTCGTCACCCGCTCGGTCGAAAACGCCCAAAAGAAAGTCGAAAGCATGCACTTTGAGTCGCGTAAACATCTACTAGAGTATGATGATGTAGCCAATGAACAGCGAAAGGCAGTCTATAAATTCCGCAATGAGCTCCTTGATAAGAGCCACGACATCAGCCATCGAATCGAGGACAACAGACGCGATAGCCTGCTCAATCTTCTCTCCAAGGCTGATATTTTGGAAGGAGTCGAGAAAGAGGAGTATGACCTAGATCGTCTTCTTGCGCTCTTTACCGAAGAGTATAACACCCCAATCTCAAAAGAGCTGCTAGAGGGCAAGGAGTATGAAGCGCTCCTCTTGACCCTCGAATCACACCTCAAAGAGAGCTATGAGACCAAAATGTCTCTTGTCGATGAGAACCAAAAGCATGACATTGAGCGCCTCATCTACCTCCAAGTACTAGACAACGCTTGGCGTGAGCACCTCTATCTCATGGATAACCTCAAAACAGGAATCGGACTCCGCGGATATAACCAAAAAGATCCCCTCGTGGAGTATAAAAAAGAGAGCTACAACCTCTTCATCGAGCTTATCGAAAACATCAAATTTGAATCGATGAAAGCGCTCCACAGCATCCAGCTCCGCACCAAAGAGGAGCAAGAAGAGCGACAAAGAGCCCAAGAGGCGGCCATGCAAAGACTGCTAAGCGAGATGAATGCCGAGGCGAACGCCAATCTTCAATTCAGCCATCAGCCCCAATCCGAGGTCAAGGTCTCTCGAAATGATCCTTGTCCTTGCGGTAGCGGCAAAAAGTATAAGAACTGCTGCGGTCAGAGCGGCCCCAAAAAAGGTCTACTGGCCCAAGCATGAAGCAAGAAACCGCCCTCATCCCCTACCTCACCAAGCGCTATTTGCGCTTTGATAAGAGCCAGCCTTTCATCTCTATCGCCGCGATTCTCGCCTTTGCGGGAGTGGCGATAGGCGTAATGGTGCTGATTGTCGCGATGGCCATCATGAATGGTTTTGACAAAGATTTTGAGCGTAAGCTCTTCACGATGAACTACCCCCTCACCCTCTACCCCAAAGTCTCTCAAGGAATCTCCGAGGAGCTACTCAAAGAGCTCGAATCCTCTTTCCCCCATCTGCTCTTTAGCCCCTATCTGCGTACTCAAGCCATCTCCAAATCAGGCGATGCGATGGAGGGGGCGGTCGTCTTTGGGGTTGATTTTGAGCGGGAGAAGCAGATCAATGAGGTGATCGCCGAGGCGCTCAAAGAGAGCGAAATATCGGGGCGATTCGATATTCTCGTGGGAAGCGAGCTAAGGAATGAATTTTTTCTTGCGCGCGATTCCAAGCTCATGCTCATCTTCACCCAGCTAGAGCCCACGGGGCTTAGCCTCTCGCCGACTATGAAGCGCTTTGATGTGAAGGGGTTTTTCCGCTCTGGACTCACCGCCTATGACAAAGGCTATATCTTTGCCTCCCTAGAGGCGATAAGGGCAATCAAGAAGAAAGAAGAAGGCTACTATGATGGCATCCATGTCTTTGCCAAAGAGCCGATGAAAGAGATCGACTCCATCCGTGCCAAGCTCCCTTTAGAAGCAGGAATCGTCGGCTGGTGGCAGCAAAATGGCAACTTTTTCGCCGCCCTTCAGCTAGAGAAACGCGCGCTTTTTATCGTGCTCATGCTCATCATCCTCATTGCCTCGCTCAACATCATCAGCTCCCTGCTTATGACCGTGATGAATCGGCGGCGTGAAATCGCCCTACTCCTCACGCTGGGCGCGACTCAGAGCGAAATTAAACGGACTTTTTTCAGACTAGGAAACACGATAGGGCTTAGCGGAATCGCTCTAGGGGTCTTGCTCGCAGGGATAGCCCTCTGGGTGCTTAGCACCTTCCCCATCATCTCCCTGCCAGCGGATGTCTATGGAAGCTCGAAGCTCCCCCTAGAGCTCTCTTGGATCGACTTTGGGATGATTCTCCTAGGGAGCACTCTCATCGTCTTGCTCTCCTCCTACTACCCCGCCTATCAAGCGACCAAGATCGATCCGCTGAGTGTGCTTCGCAACGAGTAGCTAGATCACCATCTTGATTGAGGCGTGCGCGCGGAATCTCGCAAAGATTTCGTTGCGCTCCTCTTCACTCTCCACGACTAGCTCGATATTGAAGCTCTGATATTTTCCTGTGCGACTTTGATTAGAGGGGGTGAAAGAGTGCTCCTTGTCGATGACTTCAAAGACCGCTAGGCGCACGCCCTCTTCGCTCTCCCCGATGACTCGATAGCTCCACTTGCAAGGATAGAGAATCTCTGCCTTGCCTTCGATGATCTGCACTCATTCACTCCTTGGAAAAAAGTTCGAGAAAAAAGTCGGGTATTTTAGCGACTTTGCCCCCTTTGAGGCAAACCACCTCCACCTCCATGGCAAAGAGAATCTTGCCGCTATCATCACCCAAGCGAATCTCTTGAATCAGGGTCAAGGAGGCACTCTTGATGAGCTTTGGGGTGGCGCTCACCCATATCTCATCCCCTAGGCGCGCAGAAGAGAGGAATCGCGCCTGAAGATTTCGCACCACAAAGCTATAGCCTCCCTCCTCTGGCCTCATTCCTTGGGCAAAAAAGAGCTCGCTTCTAGCCCTCTCGCAAAACTTGAGATAATTGGCATGATAGACGATCCCGCCGCAATCGGTATCTTCGTAATAGACTCTAATTTTCACTTTCTCTTCCCCTCTTTAGAAATTATAATTTATGATATATCTAGTTCCTCTACCTGTCGTACCCTCGACTTTTTTGATACACCCTTTTGCCAATAAATCTGTAATATCTCTTGAAGCATTAGTTTCAGCAGTGTCTGCAATTTTTACATATTTTGCTTTTGTAAGATCGCCTTTAAAGTTTTCACTTCCAATATCAAGGAGTCGATTAATTACTTTTATCTGTCTTGCATTGAGTTCATCTTCTCTGTGAGCATCCCAAAACTTTGTTTTTTCTACTATGTAGTTAAGTTGTATACTGCCACCATTTGTCAAGACAACTTTTTGAGAATTCATCTTCCAGCCTCTAGCCTTTAATTTAAGCAACGTTTTTCAACCCTTCTAGATAAACATTCATGGGCTTTTGATAATTTAGTGCTGAATGAAATCTATTGTGATTGTAAAAATTGATATATCTTGAAACCTTAAATCTGAGATCTGAAATAGAGCTATACTCATTGATATAGATTTCATCATATTTTAAAGTCCTAAAAAATCTCTCAATGGCAATATTATCAATGGATCTGCCTTTACCGTTCATAGAGATTTGAATGTTGTGTTTCTTGAGAAGTTCTGTATGTTCATGGCTGGTATATTGGCTACCTTGGTCGGAGTTGAATATTACAGGAATGTCATATTTTTCAATGGCTTCTTTTAAAACATCTGTTACAAGAGATGTATCCATAGTTGTTGATATTTTCCATGAGAGTATCGTTTTACTGTGCCAATCAATAATGGCGCACAAATACACGAAACCACCCTTGATTGGGATATAGGTAATATCTCCACTCCAAACCTGATTGGCTCTGTTAATTTCAAGCTCTCGTAGTAGATATGGATAGATTTTATGTTTATAGTTTTTAATGGATGTGTGTCGTTTCTTTTTTGGAAAGATTGCCTGTATCCCCATAGTGTTCATTAGCTTATTGACTTTATTTACACCAATTGAAAATCCATCTTCCAAAAGCTGCCTATGCATAAACCGATAGCCATAGGTTGAGGATATATCAGTATATATCTCATCTATCCTTTTCATGATTTTTAAATCATTGTCTGATATGGGTTTAGGTTCATAATAAAGGGTTGAGCGATTTAAATCTATTATTTCACATTGTCTTGCCATGGAGAGATTCTTTAGCTTGGGTGTGACAAGATCTTTTTTATTTGATAAGCCCAAGCTCTTTAGCTTTCCCACTGCCCAATCCCTCTCTATGGTTGTTTTTCCTAATTTCTTTGCTAGAGCATCATTCTCTGTTTTTAGCTCTTCTATCTCATCTTTATAGGCTTTAGTAGCCGAACCTACATCAAATACTAGTGATGCATTCTCTAAAAACTGCTTTTTCCAATCAATGAGACTTTTTGGTGTAATCTCATATTTACTGGCAATCTGTGCTACAGTCTCTTCGCCACCTAGTAATTCTAAGACAACTCTAGTTTTAAATTCTGCACTATAGCTTTTTCTTTTTCTACTCATTTTTTCCTCTCCTAAATCTTTAGAAAATTCTACCATTTAGGAAGATAAACCTTTCAATTTATTGTCTTGAATTTTAGTGGCAGTATAGGTTCAAGTAACGCCAATAACAAAATCGAAAACACTCCTGCCTTCACCGCCAAAGCAGGCGTCTCCTACACCGATCCTAGCGGGGTTTATGGTCGATTTGATGTAAGAGCGCAGGGAAGCACCTATTTTGATGCCGAAAACACCCTCAAAGAGGAGAGCTATGTGATCGCCGATGCCAAGGTGGGCTATCGATGGTCTAACTGGGATGTTTATAGCTATATCAAAAACATCACAGACAAAAGCTACATCCAAAACGCCACCAATCGAAACGATGGCTCCGTTTTTGTTGCCTTTGGAACGGGTCGATCCTTTGGTATTGGAGGGCGATACCTCTTCTAAAATATTCCCACGCTGGTTTTGTTCTCGCCTCGGTATGACTTTGCGCTTCCCGAGGCGCTCCTTGGAGGGTGCATAAAATCCCCCTATCGCTAAAAAAAATCCTTGCAACGATATTACGGTATTGATAACGATTCTTCCTTTGGACTACAATTCCCCATCCTAAAATCAACACAAAAAGTTTATCGAGGAGTTTTCATGAATTCACAAGAAAAACCCTCACAGGGAGCGCTATGGCCTATCATGGCACCCGTGAAGGTCGAAATAGGCGTGGCGATATTCCTCGCAGCGCTCGCAGCGCTCGCTTCCATTGTGGGGCTAAGCGCTCTGGCTCTCTCTATCGCCTCTTTGGTTCATGGGGCAATCGAGTGGGAGAAGGTGATTCTCGCGGGAGGATGCATGATAGCTAGCTTCACCTCTAGAATGTTTGCCTTTAGAATCTCCCATCTAGGCGCCTTTAAGCTAGAGCAGATTCTGCGCACCAATCTCTCTACCCATCTAGCCCAAATCCCTTTGGGGCATATCATCACGCTTGGTTCAGGCTCACTCAAAAAGGTGATGCTTGATGATGTGAAAAATCTTCATGCCTTTGTGGCTGATAGCACTCCTATGATTGGTCGTGCTGCGATCACCCCCTTTGCCTCACTCATCGCAATGGCGATTTTTGACTGGCGGCTGGCATGCGTGAGCCTAGGGGTGCTCCTTCTAGGAGGAGGAGTGATGTATTGGGTGATGAGAGATTCAGTCGAGTATCGCCGAAGCTATGAGCAAAATCAGGGCAAAATCAACGCCGCAGTGATCGAGTTCGTCCAAGCCATGCCTGTGGTGCGAACCTTTGATGATGGAAGCAGCTCCTTTGGTCGATACCAAAATGCCCTAGAGGAGTATCGCCGAAGCCTCAAGGAGTGGATCGCCCTCACAGGAACCTCTGCAAGGATTGGCATGATGGTGCTAAGCCCTATTCCCACGCTCCTAGCTATTGCTTCGGTGGGCTCTTGGCTCTACTTGCAAAATGATCTCGAATTTGGAGCACTCATCGCTACTCTGCTTCTTGGCACGGGGATGGCGGATGCGATGATGCCCCTTATGTGGCTTAGCAACTTCATCAAAAAATCCGAATCCGCGGCTCATAAAATCCGCGACATTCTCCGTATCGCCCCCCTTCCTTCATGCCCAAACCCAGAGATTCCACGCGATTCTTCGGTGCGCTTTGAGGGGGTGAGCTTTAGTTATGAGGGGCGAGAATCTCTTGCGCTCAAAGAGGTGAGTTTCGAGGTTCCCGAGGGAAGCGTGTGCGCTCTAGTGGGTCCTTCGGGCGCAGGAAAAAGCACCGCCGCCAAACTCATCCCGCGCTTTTGGGATGTGAGCGAGGGGAGGATTCTTCTTGGGGGCGTGGATGTGCGTGAAATCGAGCCAAGCGTGCTCATGGATCATGTCTCTTTCGTCTTTCAAGACACCTTTTTATTTCAAGACACCCTGTTCAATAACATCCTCATGGCCAAGCCAAACGCCACCAAAGAGGAGGCGATAGAGGCGGCAAAAGCGGCGCAGATTCACGATTTTATTCTCACGCTCCCCCAAGGCTATGAGACCCTTGCAGGAGACCGAGGAGCGAATCTCTCGGGCGGACAAAAGCAGCGCATCACCATTGCGCGTGCCATCCTCCGTCATGCGCCCGTTGTTGTGCTCGATGAAGCGACCGCCTTTGCCGACCCTGAAAATGAGGAGGAGATCATCAAGGCACTCGCTGAGCTCATGAAAGGCAAAACCGTCATTGTCATTGCCCACCGACTAAGCACCATCAAAGATGTCGATCAGATTATCGTCTTTGACCAAGGGCGCGCTATCGAGCGAGGCAAACACGAGGAGCTTTTAGAGCACAAAGGGCTCTATGCTAAGCTCTGGGGGCACTACCAGCAAGCCCAATCATGGGATATTCACCACAAGGAGGCTCAATCATGAAAAAATCCGAATCATCCTTCACCAGCCTGCTTGATTCTTATAAAATATCACTACAAATTGCAGGCTCCCGCGCGGGCAGTCTCAAAAAAAGCCTAGGATTCTTTATCCTCTCCTACACGCTTTTAGGAGCGAGTTTTAGCTGCTTTTACCCTCTACTTGAGGCGCTCTACGCTCTTGATGTTGTTCAAACATGGAAGTGGATTCTTCTCATGGCAGGGGTGGGGTTTTTAAGCCTTGTGACTCGATGGCTAGGGCATGAGTTTGACTACTCTGGGGAAATTGTTGAGATCACTCATGAGCTCCGCATGAAGCTTGGCAAAAAGCTCCGCCATATGCCTCTAGAGACGATGTATCGCCACCAAACAGGGGAACTAAACTCTGTCTTTGCTAGCAATGTTGATGAATCCGTCCTCCACCTAGGTGTGGTCGCTTCGCTCTTTTTTGAGATTCTTTTGGTGCCTTTCTCGGTGATTCTTATCACCTTTTTCATCGATTGGCGCATGGCGCTCACAATGCTTTTAGTGCTTCCCCTCGCCCTCCCCCTCTACCACTGGAAACGCCGCGCCTCCATCGAGGAGAAGCGTGACTTCACCGAGGGTAACGCGCGCCTTGAATCAGATCTCATCGAATATGTTCAAGGACTTCCTGTCTTGCGCTCCATCAACCAAGTCGGAGTGAACGCCAAAAGACTCCAAGAATCAACTGCTTTGGTGAAAGAGATTCAAAAAAGGGGTGTGCTCTCCTCCACTTTGCCCATGATTCTTATGTCCACCCTCGTAGAGATGACGATGATTCTAGCGCTCACCCTTGGAATCTTTTGGGTTTTGGATGGCTCTTTCACAATTCCAAAACTCGCTGCAATGCTCGTCATAACCGCTAGACTCACCGAGCCTCTCTCTATCTTTTTGGCTGTCGCCTCTGTCTTTGACCTCATGGCTTCTGCTTTCAAGCGCATCCAATCGGTCTTAGAGACCAAGGAGATGCACTACACCCCGCCCCTCCAATCACCTCTGCAATTTGAAATCGCCTTTGAAGGGGTGAGTTTTGCCTACAATCACAAGCCAGAGCTCGCGCTCAAAGAGGTGAGTTTCCGCATTCCTCCCCGCTCTTTAGTGGCGATTGTCGGAGCCTCAGGGAGTGGCAAAACCACGCTCACCAAGATGATCATGCGCTACGCTGATCCCAAAGAAGGAAGTGTCAAGATCGGGGGAATCGATATTCGCTCCATGTCCCAAGAGGAGCTGATGCGCCAACTCTCTGTCGTCTTTCAAGATGTCTATCTCTTTGATGACACCATCTTGAATAATATCCGCATGGGACGCCCTGAAGCCAGCGATGAAGAGGTGAGAAGCGCCGCTAGATCGGCTTTTTGCCATGAATTCATCGATCGCCTCCCCCAAGGCTACGACACTCCCATTGGCGATATTGGAGGCTCGCTCTCTGGAGGGGAGCGTCAGCGCCTCTCTATTGCTAGGGCGATTCTCAAAGATAGCCCCATCATCATGCTCGATGAACCCACCGCCGCCCTAGACACCGAGAGTGAAGTGGCGGTGCAAAAGGCGATTGATTCGCTCATCAGAGACAAAACTGTCATTGTGATCGCTCACCGCCTAAGCACCATCGCAGGCGCGGACAAGATTTTAGTCATGGAAGAGGGGCGATTGATCGAAGAGGGGCGACACCATGAGCTTCTTGAGCAAAGAGGTCGATACGCCAGACTTTGGGAAGCTCAGAGCCGCACCAAAGCATGGCATCTCTCCTCTAATGTGTCCAACCTATGATAGGGGTCGCCTCGCTTCCCCTCTGCCAGATTCTGCTTCTAGGGAGTCTCTATATCACCCAATATTTGGGGCTTGGATTCTTCATGGAGGCACTGGTAGCGATTCTTAGGCGAGAAGGGGTGCCCTTAGAGCAGCTTGGGCTTGTCTATCTGCTCGCCTTCTTTTGGGTGGTGCGATTCCTCTGGTCGCCCTTTGTGGATCGCTTCATCGCCCAAAGAGGAGGAGCATACAAGGGCTTCTTACTCTTTGTTCAGTTCATTCTCGTGCTGATGCTCGCCCTCATCTCTTTTCTAGAGATTCCCCAGCATCTCCCTCTCATTTTTGCAGCCTGCCTGCTTTTTGGATTCTTCTCAGCCACTCAAAGCATCGCCACTGATGCACTCGCCTTCAAACTCCTCAGCGAAGAGAATCGAGGCATTGGCAACTCCATCAAAGTCTCAGGCAATCTCCTGGGCCATATCCTAGGGGGTGGTGCGGCTCTAGTGATCTATGAGTATTGGGGCTGGAGCGTCTCGCTCTATTTTATCGTGCTGCTCACGCTCCTCTCTTTTATCCAGCTTCTCTTTTTCCAAGAACCTCAAAGCCGACTCATCCAGCGTGCCGATGAGGTGAACTTCAAAGCGATATGGGAGTTTTGGCGAGGAGCGAGGCAAAAAAAGTGGCTCTATCTTCTCTTCCTCTATCCCACAGGAATCTGCATGAGCTACGCGCTTATCACGCCCATTCTCGTGGATGCGGGGTGGGGTTTGGATCGCATCGGCTTTATTGTGCACACCCTAGGCACCTCCATGGGAGTCGCAGGGGCTCTTGCCACAGGCTGGATGATCCGCGTCTGGGGTCGGCGGCGGATGCTCTTATCCCTCGCCCCCATTCAAGCTCTAGGCGTGCTCATGCTCTTTTTACCCCTTTGGGGCTATCACAGCGAATGGATCGTCTTTTTGAGTGCAGGCACCATCTACTTGCTCTATAGCCCTGTCATGACGCTACTCTCCACGCTCATGATGGATAGAATCAGCCCCAAATCCCCTGCCACCGAATACGCCCTCCAGCACAGCCTGTTGCTCCTGCTTGGCTTTGTTGCGGTGGCTATCGGGTTGATCTTGGCTGGCAAAATCGGCTACCAAGGGGTGATTCTCCTCTCTTCACTCCTTTGCATTCTCTCCTTTTTCTACTCTATTCAATTTTATAAGGATATCTTCCATGAAAGAGATTAATGCCCTGCTTCTCACCAACATCCTCTGCGTCTCGGCCATGATGGCCTTTCTATCGGTAGTGGGCCCTATCATTCGCGCCCTTGGCATGGCGGAATGGCACGCGGGTGTCACGGTCGCCATCGCTGGAATCGTCTGGATTTTTCTCTCGCGCTATTGGGGAAAAAAGAGTGATAAAATCGGTCGAAAACCTGTCTTGCTCATTGGCGTGGCTGGTTTTGCGCTCTTCTATTTTGCCCTCTCTTTTTATATCGATTTTGCCCTCCCCTCCCCTCAAAGCGTTTGGCTCTCTTTGGCGGTCTTGATACTCACTAGAGGATTGATTGGAGCGTTTTACTCAGCCATTCAGCCCGCCAGCACCGCACTCATTGCGGATAAAATCGCTCCCGCATTGCGCGCCTCCTATATCGCCAAGATTGGTGCAGCGAGTGGTCTTGGGATGGTGATAGGTCCAATGGCAGGAGGAGCGCTCGCTCACTATGGCCTCTCGGTGCCGCTTTACGCCTCTTCGATTCTTCCTCTTTTTGCCCTAGGTGCGCTCTGGTATCTTCTCCCCTCCAAAGAGATTCGCCAAGAGGAGGTGAGCGAACCTGTCAAGATTTTTGACTCTCGGCTTAGACTCCCCATGTCTGCAGCGTTTCTCACGATGTATAGCGTGGTGAGCTCCCAAGTGTGCACGGGATTCTTCATCCTTGATAGCTTTAAAGAATCCGCCATACAGAGCGCCCAAACCACGGGCTATGTCCTCTCGATGGTTGGATTCCTCTTTATTTTTGCCCAAGTGATCGTGATGAAAAAGAGGGAGGTCGCCCCTGAGACTTGGCTCAAAAATGGCGCGCTCCTCTCGATGCTAGGATTTTTGATCGTGGCGTTGATGGAGAGCAAAGGGGTGCTGATGCTTGGCTTTGGAATCGCCGCTATTGGCTTAGGGATGATCTTCCCCGCCTTTCAAGCACTTGCGGCCAACTCAGTGGGTGCAGATGAGCAGGGCGCAGCCGCTGGCACCGTCTCCTCAGCCCAAGGCATGGGCATCATCATCGGCCCCCTAGCAAGCACCGCGCTCTATCAGCTTGCCCCCCTCCTGCCTTTTCTTGTGGCCTCCTTGGCTTTTGCCACGCTCACTATCATGGCGTTTCTCACCCTCCGCAAAGAGGCGAAACGCGCCAAAGCGGCGCTGCAGAGTCAAGGCTAAACATGATTGAGCTCACCGCACTTGCCATCGCACTTAGCATGGATGCTGTGGCGGTCTCCATCGCCCTAGGATCCAAATGCGAAGAGGAGATTCGCCAACTTGCACTCAAAGCGGGAGGATTCTTTGGGGTGGCGCAGATGGTGATGCCTCTTTTGGGATTCTATCTTGGGGTGCAGCTCCATGATTACATCGGAGGCATCCACCACTGGGTCGCCCTGGGAGTGCTTGGCTTTTTGGGACTGAAGATGATTCGCGAGGCAACCCAAGGAGAAAAAGAGCTCGCCCTCTCCTCCCACCCCTCTTCATCAAAGCTTCTTCTCCTTGCCTTTGTCACCAGCCTAGATGCGATGGCGGCGGGATTAACACTCACTCTATTGGGGCTACCGCTCTGGTTTTGTCTCCTTTTTATCGGAGGTTCTACCTTTCTCCTCTCTTTTGGTGGAGTGCACCTTGGGCGAAAGAGTGGCACCTACCTCGAAGAAAAAGCGGAGTATTTGGGTGGTATCATTCTGATTTTAATTGGAGTTAAAATTTTCATCGAACATTCGTGAGAGAGGATTAGAGCATGAAGGTATGGCTCAAGGGAGCGATTTTGCTTGGAATCTGCCTAGGAAATATTGAAGCCAAAGAGCTTCAAGAGCTTCTCCTTAGCAGTCAAAACAGCTCTAGGATGGAGGCGAAAGAGCGCGCCATACAAAGCGCTAGGCTTCAAGAGGAGGCGCTCTTTGCAGGCTATCTCCCCAAAGCGAGCCTAGGGTATGACCACCAGCGCCTCTCCAAGGCCTCTGCCTACACGCCCACACGGGTCAATCGAGGCTATGGAGAGGTGAGTGTGGTGATTTTCGATGGCTTGGCTAGAGAGGAGCGATTGGAGCAGTTTGAGCGCCTCAAACAGGCCAGAATCCACGAAGCCAACTTTGAGCGCGAAAATCTAGCCTTAGAGATTATCGAAAAATATTTCAGCTACCACTACACCCAATCCCTCCTCCAAAGCGCCCTCCAAAAAGATAGAGAGCTTGGCGAGAGCCTAAGACGCTCCAAAATCCTCCACGATTCTGAGCTCATCCCCTTGGACGAACCAAGCGCTTTGGAGGCCGCTTTGGAGCAGAATCGCTATGAGATAGAAGCCTATCGTCTCCATCTCTTTCGCTACCAACAGCAGCTTGAGCTCCTAAGTGGCTCTCCCCTTGAATCGCTCCAAGCCAATTCTCGCCTCAAAGAGCCCACAGGAGGCGAGAGTGGCATTTTAAGAGAAGACCTTAGGGCACGAGAAGAGGAGGTGAACGCCCTAGAGCATCAAGCCAAAACACACACCTACTGGCCTACTTTGAGCGCAAAAAATAGCTATTCACACTATGACTTTAACTCCTATCTGGGCGAGGGAACTCCAAGCGCTCAACCTGAACGACAAAATGAATTCTTGCTCTCAGCCAAGATGGATATTTTTGATTTTGGGGCGATTGCCAAGGCGCGAGAGAGTGTGAGGATGCAAAAGCTCAAAGCTCAAAGCGAGCTCAACTATGCCAAAGAGAGCCTCCAAAAGGAACAAAAGATCGCCCTCTTCACACTCCAAGTCCTAAAACAGCAGCTCAAAGCCGCCCAGCTCTCGCTCAAAGCAAGCTCCACCGCCCTGGAGATACAGAGGCAGAAGTTCAGCGCCCAGCTCCTCTCTCACACCGATTATCTCGCTGCTCTATCGCAGGAGTTTGAAGCCAAGGCCAAGCTCCAAACCGCTCTCAATGAGTATGAAATTGCCAAGGCGCGATTCTACTTTGCCCTAGGCGTCCCCCTTTTTGAACAAATCACTTTGGAGAATCGACCATGATTAGGACTTTGGCTTTTTTAGGGCTCTTTGGGATTCTGCTCCATGCTCAAACCCCCACAGGAATCTACGCCACCTTCGAGGTGCAAGCCGTGCAAGATGCTTCGCTCACTCTCCCTATCGCTGGAGTGGTGAAGGCACTTTATGCCGAGGTGGGCGATCACAAGAAAAAGGGAGAGATTCTCCTAGAGCTTCGCAACGAAGAGCAAAAAGAGCGAGTGGCGATGGCCAAGGCAGAGCTAGAAATGACACGCCAGCAGTATCTCTTCTCCAAAGCCCAATTTGAGCGCTACGAACGATCCCAAAGCGTGATTGAAAAGAACACCTTTGAGCGGATCGCTTTTGAGTATAAAAGCAAAGAGGAGGAGCTAAAAAGGGCGCAAAAGTCGCTCGCCTATGCCAACGAGATCCTTGATCAGACGATTCTTCGCGCCCCTTTTGAGGGAATCATCGCCCAAAAAAGCGTCGAGGTGGGGGATGGCATCAGCGCCAATAGCACTAAAGCCTTTCGACTCATCAGCCCAAAGCGCAAACTCCTGCTCTTGCTAGATAGCAAACATCTAGGAAGAATCGCTCTTGGAGATTCTTTTGTCTATAGCCTTGATGGGGTGAACTACAACCAAAGCGCCCCCCTCATCAAAATCTATCCCACTGTTGATCCTAAAACGCGAAAAGCCCAAGCCGAAGCTCTCATAGAGGGGCTGGAGCCCGGAATCTTTGGCGATGGCCATATCAAGGGGCGCTGATGTATCAATTCGCCATCCGCCGCCCCATCACCACGCTGATGTTTGCCCTCGCTCTCTGTTTTTTTGGAGTGATGGCACAAAATCGAATGCCCGTGAGCCTCTTCCCAGATGTTGATATTCCCGTGGTCACCATCACCACCACCTACAAAGGGGCGAATCCAGAGACCATCGAATCCAAAGTGACCGACAAAATTGAGGAGGCGATTGGAGGAATCGATGGGATGGATCAGATATTCTCCACAAGCGCTCAGAATCTAAGCTATGTCACCGCACAGTTTGTCCTTAGCAAGGATATCGAAGTCGCCGTCAATGATGTGCGAGACAAACTCTCCGCACTCAATCTCGGAAGCGAAGTGGATAAACCCATCATCCAAAAGTTCGATGTAGGGGCTGCGCCCGTGCTCTCCATCTTCCTAAGCTCAACAACCAAAGAATCAACCGAGCTCATGAAGCACGCCGACCAAGTGATCAAACCCCTCCTTCAACGCATCCAAGGGGTGGGCAAGGTCAACCTCGTGGGCTATAAAGAGCGTGTGGTGCAGATTCTGCCTGATCCTTTTGAGATGAATCGCTTGGGGCTTGATTATCGTGATATCGCCGCTAAAATCGGAGCAGAGAATCTTAAAATCGATGGAGGGCGCCTCATTGCATCCAAGCATGAGTGGAAAATCACCACCGATGCGGACGCGACTCTCATCGAAGAGCTGGGCAATATTCAGATTCTTCCGGGAATCTTGCTCAAAGAGATTGCCAAGGTCCAAGATGGGCTCCAAGAGGCGCGAAGCTTCGCTAGCTTTGGAGAATCGCCAGGCGTGATACTGGAGATCCAAAAAATTTCAGGGAGCAACGAAATCGCCATCGCCCAAGGAATCAAAGAGCGCCTCCCCTATTTGCGCTCCCTCTCAGAAGGCTACGAGCTCTCCATCATGCGCGACACCACTCAATACATTCAAGATTCCATCGATGATGCGCGATTTGACCTTTTGCTTGGCGGGGTTTTGGCGACCCTTATTGTCCTGCTTTTTCTGCGCAACCTCACCATCACCCTTGTGGCTTTTTTAAGCCTCCCCATCTCTATCTTTGGCACCTTCGCCATCATGAGTGCCACAGGCCAAAGCCTCAACCTTCTCACCCTCATCGCGCTCACCCTCTCCATTGGAATCATCATTGATGATGCGATTGTCGTCATTGAAAATATTTACAAAAAGCTTGAAGAGGGCATGGAGCGAGGCAAGGCGGCGCTAGAGGGCGTGAGAGAGATCGGATTTTCCATCATCGCCATCTCAGCGATGCTCCTCTCTGTCTTTGTACCCGTAGCGAATATGGGTGGGGTTGTGGGGCGATTCTTCACCTCCTTTGGAGTGACCGTCTCTGCGGCGATCATCATCTCTTACATCGTCGTGATCACCTTCATCCCGATGATTAGCTCCCTCATCGCCAACCCCGAGCAGAATCGATTCTATCGCTTGAGCGAGCCTTTTTTTATTGCGCTGGATCGAACCTATCTTAAGATTCTTGAGGGGGTTTTGAGATTTCGCTATTGGATTGTTTTGGCCATCTTTTTGCTCTTTGCCTTTTCACTTTCGCTCGCAGGAAAATTAGGGATGAACTTCATGCCCGATGAGGACAAGAGCGAATTTGAGCTCTTCATCAAGGCTCAACCCGGAATCTCGATTGAAGAGATGCACCGCCAAAGCACACTCATCCAAGAGGAGCTCCTAGGAGTGCCCGAGGTGCGCCAAAGCGTGCTTTATATCGGATACACCACGCAACAAAAAGTCTATGAGTCCAAAATCTATGTCAAGCTGAGCGAAATCCACGAGCGCACACGAAGCCAAGATGAGATCATGCAAGAGCTTCGAAGGCACTTCAGCCAAAGGGCGGGGCTCACCCTCTCCCTCTCTCCCATTCCCAACATCTCAGGAGGCGAAAACAACTCTCCTTTCAAGGTGATCTTCACCGCCCAAACCACAGAGCAGGCCAAAGAGGTCGCGGATCGCTTCACCTCGATTCTGCGCACCATGAAAGGAGCGATCAATATCCAAGATGACCTTGAGGCCTATTCGCCCGAATATCGCCTCACGCTCAGACGCGAAGCACTCGCTAGGCTCAATCTCACCGCTCAAGAGGTCGCCACCTCCATCATGCGAGCCTTTTCAGGCGATCAGCCTATCGCCTACTACCGTGAAAAAGGAAAAGAGTATGACATTATCTTGCGTCTAGAGGGAGAGAATCGCGCCGATATCGCCTCCCTCTCGCGCCTCCAGCTCCGCCTTGATAGCGGAGAGATGCTCTCCTTGGAGGGAATCGCCATGATTGAAGAGCGCGAAGCGATCACCTCCATTAAACGAAAAGATCGCCAACGCCAAGTGATGGTCTCCGCCTACCTTGACAAAGGAGGCCTTAGCCTTGGCGAGCTAGTCAATGCGATGGAAGAGCGCAAAGAGGAGTGGCTTTTGGAGGGGGTGAGCTATGATCTAAGCGGGGATATCAAAAACATGAAAGAGACGAGCGAAGCCTTTGGAATCGCCATGATCATCGCTATCGTGATGATCTATCTCATCCTCGCCTCACTCTATGAATCGCTCCTGCAACCCCTCATTATCATGACCGCCTTGCCACTAAGCTTCACGGGCGCTTTTTTGGCGCTTTTTGTGAGCGGACAGACCCAGAGTCTCTTTAGTCTCATGGGACTTTTGCTGCTTCTTGGGATGGTCGGGAAAAACTCCACCCTCCTTGTGGATGTCGCCAACCACAAGCTTCGCGCGGGCGCTAGCGTCAAAGAGGCACTCCTTGGTGCGGGTGAGAGTCGATTGCGTCCGATTCTCATGACCACCATCGCGATGGTCTTTGGGATGCTCCCCCTCGCCATCTCCCAAGGTGCAGGCTCAGCCGCCAAAGCTCCGATGGGAATCACCATGATTGGAGGCCTAATCATCTCGATGATTCTAAGCCTCTTAATCGTGCCAGCGATCTACTCGATTCTCGCTCCTTTGGATCAGAAACTACGCCGATTCTATGAGCGCTAGGAGTGATGCCCCAAGCAGGGAGCCCTATAAGATCCGCGCTTCGCCCTAGCAAAGAGGTGGAGGGGGGTGCGATGCTTTTGGGCGATTCTTCTGATTTTGGAGAGATTTTTGGGAGGAATAACCAGGAGCATCTCATACTCCTCTCCACTGCGACCAAGGCGTTTAGGGAGAGGCTTGGTGAAATAAAATCCCAGATGATTGAGGCGAGAGAGGCGTTCGCACTCAAAGAAGATTCCATCAGAGATATCCATTCCTCCCCTCAACCAAGGGGTCATCTCGGCGATGAGTTTAGGGCGAAGAGTCGGTCGAATGAAGCGGGATTGAGAAGAGAGGCGTCCCCCTCGAAGAAGCGTAGTGAGCCCCTTAAGAGAATCGCCCACTCTGCCTGTGTAGGCGAGGTAATCTCCTCCTTTCATCCCTCTTCTTTGGAGGGTTTTCTTGGAGGCTTGCCCAATGAGCGTGAAAGAGAATCCTAGGAGTGAAGAGAGAATCGTATCCCCGCCAATGAGCTTCACCCCAAAAGCCTCGCACGCCTTAGCAATTCCAAGCGAGAGCGAGGTGACCTCTTTGGCCGAAAAGTCGCGAGGAATAGAGAGGGAGAGGAGTGCATAGAGAGGCTTGGCGTTCATGGCGTAGAGGTCTGAAACATTGACCGCCAGCGCCTTATAGGCGAGCTTTTCTAGACTCATCCAGCCCCGCTTGAAGTGACTCCCCTCATTAAAAGCATCCATTGCATAGACAAGCTCGCCTATCCTGACCCCATCATCTCCAATTCCAAAGCTCGCTCCACTTTTCTGGAGGGTTTGGATCAAAAGCGCCTCTCTATCCCTCATCTCATCTTCAAACTCATATCCAGCCAGCGTGCCTGATGAATGAGCGAACCGCTGCTAATTGCATCCACCCCAAGCCTCGCATAGACGAGAAGATTCTCTTCAGTGATGTTACCACTCACCTCAAGCTTCACCCCCGGGGCGAACCTAGCACGATATTTGACACACTCCTCAATATCATGGAGGCTCATATTATCGCACATCACAATATCCGCACCCGCCTCGCACGCCTCGATCATTCTTTGCACGCTCTCGACCTCCACTTCGATTCGACTCGTCCAAGGAATCCTTGTTCGTGCCTCCTTGATGAAGGCATAAAGATCATCGATATGCCTTAAATGCGTGTCTTTGAGCATAAGGCAATCATCAAGCCCTAGACGATGGTTGATTCCCCCGCCATTGCGCACGGAATATTTCTCAAAGGCTCTTAGCAAGGGTCGCGTCTTGCGCGTGTCAAGAATCTTTAGATTCGAGCCAGAAGGGATGAGATTCACCAAACGCCTCGTCTGCGTCGCAATTCCGCTACTGTGCTGAAGAAGATTAAGAAGCGTGCGCTCAATTTGAAGCAGGCTCACATAATCTCCCTCTAGCGCCACAAGCCTCTTGGATGGCTCAAACACCTCTCCATCTTTGATTCCAAAAAGCGCCTCGATTCCTCTCATCTCGCAAAGCTCTCTAGCATAAAGCTCACCCGAGAAGATCCCCTCGCTTTTGGCGATGATCTCCGCTTGCACGCGCATCTTGATATCCATCAAGGCAAAGAGATCGCCTCTCCCTATATCCTCAGCCAGCGCCGCCTCCAAAAAGGGTCTCAAATCTTCTCTCATGAGAGCTCCATCATTCGTGAAAGAGCGAGGTGCGCCTCTAATCTCACCTCCTCCTCTAGCGTGATCTCATTGAGCGGCTCGCCTCGCTCAAACGCCTTAAGGCACTCCAAAATATCCTCCAAAGTCGTCTCATTCATCGTGGGACACTCAGGCTTGGTGCTGCTTAAAACATAGGTGTTCTTCTCTCGGAGACGATTGACGAGGTTATATTCTGTGCCCACCGCGACTTTCTGCTCTAGGGGAAGATTTTTCACAAAAGTGATGATTTGGCTAGTCGAACCCACAAAATCAGCCCTTTCCACCACGCTTGGATCGCACTCAGGATGAACGGCAATGAGAATATCCGGGAATTTTTGGCGATAGAACTCAATGTCTTGCGGGGTGAAGAGCTGATGCACGGAGCAGAAGCCATCATAGCAGATGATATCCGCCCCAAGCACCTCCTCTTTGGAGCTGCTTCCGAGCACGGCCGATTTTTGCCCGCCCTGTTTGGCAAGATTCTGCCCTAGACATCGATCGGGCAAAAAGAAGATTTTTTTGCCCGATTCTTGAGCTTTTTGCATGATCTTCACCGCATTGGCCGAGGTGCAGACCAATCCCCCCATCGCCCCGACTTTGGCTTTCACCTCGGCGCTAGAGTTGATGTAAGCGAGCGGAAGAATCGCCTCTTTTAAAAGTCCATACTCTTCTAGCTTTTGGATCGATTCATCAAAATAGGCACTATCAATCATTCTTGCCATGGAGCAACAGGCTAGACGCGGCATCACCACGCGCTTTTGGGGGGCTAGAATCTTCACGCTCTGCCCCATGAATCCCACTCCACAAAAGACCACCAAAGAGCGAGGTGAGCCCATCGCCCTCTTGGCAAGCTCTAAACTATCGCCTGTGATATCGGCAATCTCTACAATCTCATCTCTCTGGTAAAAGTGAGCGACCAAAACCGCATCCAGTCGCTCTTTTAAAATCCTGATCTCTTCTTGAATACTCAATTGATTTTCACTCCCTCTCTTTGATTCCGATGCTTTGGGCGTAGCGAACCCTCTCTCCCTCTTTGAGGGCGAGATTCCAGTTTTTGCCCACCATCACCACCGTCGAACCCATCCTAAAAAGCCCTATCTCTTGACCTTTTTTGAGGTGCAAGGGGCGCTCATAAACATAACGGGCATCGCCAAGCTTGGCATTGGTCTTGATTCTTGACTCAAAATGAATCGCCATTTGACCCACATTGAGCGCTCCTACGGCCACATAATAGAGCCAATCCCCCCAAGCATCACGACACTTGAGCACCACGCGCTCATTGCGCACAAAAAGACGAGAGTGCTTCTTGAGCGAGGAGAGATTCACACTTAAAAGCTCCCCGCTAAAATAGCGACTCTCCACCACCTCCAAATCACAAGGCGCATGGAATCGATGGTAATCACTAGGGGAGAGGTAGAGATTGAGATAGGAGAACTCCTCCTCCAAATCTTCACCCAAGAGCTCTCCTAGCGGATACTCCATCCCTTTGATTTGAAGCGCTTTTTGATCGACGCTATCTCCAAGCGCCATCACAAGCGAATCGCATGGAGCCACCAAAACACCCTTTTCTCTATCCAAAGGACGATCTTTGATGAGACTTCGAGTGAAGAGTGCGCTTAGCGTAGGGTAGGAATCGATCGTGTCAAACTCCTCCATAGAGATGCCAAAAAGCTTCACATAAAATTCGTTGATTAGAATCTGCAAGCGGCGCGGGAAAGGGTATGAGGCAAAAGCCCCAAAAACTCTAGAGAGGCGGTTGCTCCAATTCATTCATTTTCTCCTTGTAGGCTCCACTCAGGAAGTGCGTCAATATCGGGTTCATTACGCAGAATCTCATAAGGAGCGAAACGCTCTTTATACCCCATACTGGGATGATTCTTGATCCAATAGCCCGGATAGAAATAGTCAATCTTTAGTCGCTTAGCTAGCTCCAACTGCTTGAGAATCGAGAAGATTCCCAAGGAGAAGTCGCTGTAGTCATGGTCATAAAAGCAGTAAACCGCCGAAAGGGAGCGCTCCAAAATATCGACAAGCGCGATTCCTACGAGCCTTTCATCACGATAGTAGGCAAACTCATAGCCAAATTCACCCGACCCCTCCACGAACATCTCATAGTAGCTCTCCATCGTGATAGGGCTATACTCCCACCCCTTTTTTTCGCTCATGCGGCGATGGTAGCGATCATAAAGCTTGAGGTGTGCCTCGGTGATCATAGGGCGCTGGATCACTAGACCCGTTTGGCGATTCTTGGACAATACCCTTTTAAAAGAGCGCGAAAACTCCAGATTCGCTAGAGGTTTTCTCACCGAGAGGCACGCTTTGCAATTTTTGCAAATCGGCACGAAAAAATATTTCCCAAAACGCCTCCAGCCTCGCTCCAATAAGGCTTGGTAGAGATCGCTAGAGCACTCCTCAATATGAAAATAGCGAAAGAGGGAGCGCTCCTCTTTGAGGTAGCTGCAAGGTTTTTCTTTGGGAATGAATTCAATAATGTTTTCTCGCATGGTAGAAATTTTATCCAAAAAAATTGAAAGAACTCCCCCTAAGAAAAAGCCCTAAAGAGCGAAGCGAATCTAGGGCTTTTCGTAGACAATGAAGCTTCGCTTGGCTTCAGTCACTTTTTTGAGATAGTTTCTCGTCTCCTCATAAGGCAAGGAGGTGCGAAGTTTTCGATAGACCTCTTGAGGGGTCTGGGCATTGATTTTGCCAAGGGCTTTGGTGCGATTGCCATCAAAGGTCCGAAGCACATTCCCGCTCCCTGTATTGTAGGCGGAGATGACGCAATACTCAAGACTCTGAGGGTGTTTGACCCCCTCAAGATAGCGCGTGAAGAGAATCCTCAAATAGGTCGTCCCATAGCGAATATTGGTCTCTGGATCAAAAAGCATGGAGCGCGTTGGGAATCCATCCACTCCATGAATCTCTTTGTGTGCATCACGACCTGCGCTCTGAGGCACGATCTGCATCAATCCATAGGCGGGTGCTTGGCTCACCGCATAGGGATTAAAACTGCTTTCGCTTTGGATGATGGCCAACACCAAGGCTTCGTTGAGATGGTGAAGTTTGGCGTATTTTTTGACAATATCGCCATACTTAGCACTTCGCACCTTCACATAATCCCGAGTCATGGGAATCATCACATAATAGACCCTCTGCCCGCCCTTAGCGGTGCGCTCTTTAAGGGAGTTTTTCAGCAGGTAGTCCGCGTATCGTGAGGCACGCCACTCATAGAGTATCACCTTCTCTTCGTGGTCCTTCACCAAGCCCGCCAGATAAGGAGTCCCCTCAAACTTTATCTCTTTGTCGGAATAGAGATCCACTCCTTCGGGGTCTTGAGGAGTAAGGAGGGTTGTAATGATCGCTTTTTTGAGCGACTGGGTCGAATTCTCCAAGTCGATGGTCTCCACCACAATCTCGCCTTTTTCAAAATCGACTTCCGCTCGACTTTTGTAGTGGTCGGTGTATTTGACATAGACCTTTTGGCTCGCGCTCCTTGTCTCCTCTTTGCCCCATTTTTTAGAGACTTCACCCAAAAAGAGGGCACGAATTTTGTCAAAATCGATTTTGATGTTTTCAAGGTCTCTCGCGAGTGCCTTGGGATTCTTGGCGTATTGGAGTGATTTTTGTCTAGCGAGTGCCGAGGCGGCGGCTGAAGGGTCTTTGGAGAGTGCAGCCCTAGCGATGCTTTGATAATCGCTAAGCGAGCAGCCCAAAAGAAAAAGGAGAATGAGTGCGGGAAGAATAAAACGCATCAAACCTTACGAATCGCTCACCAACATCGCTCTAGCCACCTCATCCCTTTGGGCTTTTCCAAAGAGCTTCTCCACTAGCGCCAAAGCAAAAGGAAGCGCTGTGGCAGGGCCTTGGGAGGTGAATATATGGTCTGATTCTACAACGAGAGATTCGACGAACTCACCTCTTTGAATCTTCTCTTGGATGCCCGGATAGCAAGTGTATTGGCCCTCTATCACTCCGATTTCGCTAAGCGCATAGGGAGCGGCACAAATTGCACCGATAGGCTTTTGACGCTTATGAAGCGCCTCAACCATGGAGCGCACCAGAGGATGAGAGGCGAGTGCCACGGTTCCACCCCATCCTCCTGGAAGCACGATCATATCGATATTTTGAGGCTCGATCAGCTCCATTTTGCTATCGGGACGGATAAAGATTCCTCCTTGGGATTGAACAAGGTCGGTGCTATCGAGTCCAGCGACCACCACCCTAGCGCCCGCACGGCGCAAGACATCAATAATCGTCACTGCCTCCAGCTCCTCAAAGCCTTTGGCTAGAGGAACAAGCACCACCTTTTGCATCATCACTTCACCTTTTCGATATATTCACCCAACTCCGTATTGACTCGCACCACATCCCCCTCAAGCACATGATAGGGAATCTGAATCACCGCTCCCGTCTCTAGGGTCGCAGGTTTTTTGCTGCCGCTAGAGGTGTCGCCTTTGAAGTTAGGAGGGGTCTCGGTGATTTTGAGCTCAACCACCTGGGGAACATCCACGGAGATGGCTTTATTGTTGTGGAAAAGAATAGAAACCGTCATTCCATCAGTCATCCATTTAGCCACATCGCCCACTTGCTCGTCACTCAAAGCGATCTGTTCATAACTCTCCACATCCATGAACTGAAAGTGGTCACCGTCGTGATAGAGGTATTGCATATTCTTCTCTTGAAGATTGGGCTCCTCGCACTTATCGCCCGCGTGGAAGGTCTTCTCTAGCACTCTGCCATCAAAGAATGATTTCATCTTCACGCGCACAAACGCCGCACCCTTGCCAGGTTTGACATGTTGATATTCGACGATTTTGTAGGGTACGCCCTCTATCTCGACTTTTAGACCTTTTTTGAGATCGCTCATTGAGTAAGCCATTCACGCTCCTTAGAAAATTATAGATTTGAGTTGATTTTTAGATTTTTCCAGCACTGCCAAGAATCTGCATTCGCTCGACCATCACCTTTTTCATCGCCTTCATTCCAGGGGCAAAGAACTTACGGAGGTCAAACTGCGTGTTATCTTCATTGGCAACTCTTCGAACTTCTGCCATGAAAGCGATTCTTAGGTCGGTATCCGTGTTGACCTTGTTGATTCCCCCTTTAACCGCCTCTTGCAAGAAGGCAAAAGGAACCCCTTTGCTCCCCTTAAGGTCGCCTCCCGTAGAGAGAAAGGCCTCTTTGACATAGTCAGGAATCGCGCTTGCTCCATGGAGCACAAGGGGAATATTGGTGCGGCGCTTCACCTCTTGAAGTCTTTCAAAATCAAGCTTGGGCTCGCCTTTGAACTTGAAAGCTCCATGGCTAGTGCCAATGGCGGGTGCAAGAAAATCCACACCACTCTCTTTGACAAAAAGTTCCGCCTCTTCAGGATTGACCAGCACGGCATCTTTTTCATCCACGCTAATGTTATCTTCGATTCCCATGAGCCGTCCAAGCTCTGCTTCCACACTCACACCGCAGGCGTGTGCCATCTCCACAACCCTTTGGGTCTCATGAAGATTCTCTTCAAATTTATGGTGGCTCGCATCAATCATCACTGAGGTGAATCCTGCTCTAATTGCCTTAGCACAACTCTCATAGGTGGTGCCATGATCTAGGTGCAACGCCACAGGAATATGAGGATAACGGGAGGAGAGGAGTCTCACCAAGCCCACCGTTACTTCCATTCCCATATATTTAATCGCCCCTTCGCTGGCTTGAACAATGATCGGAGAGGAGGCCTCATGGGCTGCCTCAAAAATCGCGCTCAGCATCTCAAAGTTGACAAAGTTAAACGCCCCGACTCCATAACCCTCTTTATGAGCTCTCTGAAGAATCTCGCTTCCGCTTCTTAGCATCCATCCACTCCTTGGTTGAAGTTATTTAAAAGTGACTTGAGCCTTCTCTCGAAGCTTTTTCGCTGTAGAGGAGACGCTGTCTCTGAATTTTTGGATTTTAAGATTCTGCTCGATTTGAGGCTTGACATCCTCATAGGGGAGTACGGCCTGCGCTTTTTTATCTTCAGCATAGATAACATGGTAGCCAAATTGAGTCTTCACAGGGGTCTTGCTATAGCTTCCTTTTTGAAGGGCAAAGGCTGCGTTGGCAAACTCAGGCACCATCTGATCTTTACTAAACCATCCAAGCTCCCCTCCATTTTGCCCCGCAGGGTCGATGGATTTGCTCTTAGCAAGCTCGCTAAACTTCTCGCTCGCCTTGGCACCTGCTTTGCCAATCTCGGCGATCACCTCTTTGGCCTCTTTCTCGTTTTGCACCAAAATATGCTTTGCCTTCACGAGCTCAGGCTGAACAAACTTCTCTTTATTCTCATCATAAAATTTTCGCATATCGCCTTCAGAGACCTTAGCATTATTCATCTGCTGTCGCATCCAAACCTCAAGCGTCAAATCCTCTTTCGCATCCTCTAGGGCGTCTTTAAACTCCTTGGAGTTCTGAATCCCCTCGCTTTTGGCTTGTTTGGCTAGCAATTTGCGCTCAATGGCTTGCTCTAAGACCTTCTTTTGCATATCTTCAGGAAGCTGATCGTAGCTCACTCCAGGCATGGCTCGAAGCATGACGCTAATGTCTTTATCGGTGATCTCATCTCCATCGACGCTTGCCAATGTTTTAGCACTCAAAGAGAGGCCACTTAGCAACAGAATCGCCGCCACACTACTGATTAAACTCTTTCTCATTGTTTCTCCAATTTTTCGTTTAAACTTACGACTATTGTCGCTTAAGGCAATCAAATCCAATGGCTCATTATAATGCAAGACGACTTAAAGAGTATCTTCAAAAAGAGGCTAAGGCTCCCTATGACCCCTCCTGTTTTCACTCAAGCAGAGCGCGAGCTCATCCGCACCTATATCAACTCATCCGCTTCGCTTTTCTACTATGAGAGCGCTTTCACTCGCTTTCGCCTAAGGGGCTTTGACTCCTTTGCGTGGTGCTGGTCTTGGTGGGCTTTTTGGGGTGGACCGCTCTTCTTGCTCTATCGCAAGCTCTACATAGAAGCGATTTTGCTCTTTATTGTGGGGCTATTTTTACACTCCCTTCCCTTTGGAACCATCCTCTATATGGTGCTTCGAGGAGGAGTTCTCCCCTATCTCATCTATCGCCGATTCCAAAATAAGCTTGCCCACGCCAAGGCTTTGAGTGATAGCTTTGAAGAACAGAAGCGATTCCTTCAAAAAGAGGGTGGCACCAGCCTTGGTGCACTTTTGGCAGGAATATTCGCTTATCTCTTTTTTGGATTAGGCCTCCTTCTCCATCTAGGTCTTAGCGTGGCCTTTTGGCTCCTTGTGGTGGGGCCTTTGGGAGAGTGGGTGTGATGGAGCTCTACTCTAAAGCCCTCCAAGATGCGCTCAGTCGCCCCATGATTCTTCTTGCCCTCTTGCCTCTTTTTACAGGAGCGGTGATCGCCTATTTTAGTTTTTATTTTCTCATCGAACCGCTTCATGCTCTGATTCTTGATTGGCTTCAAGGAGGAGTTCTCCCCTATTGGATCGATTCGATTCTCAAAGCTCTTTGGGGGATTCTCTTGGGGGTGGGGGCGATTTTGTGGTTTGTGATGGCGGTGATGATCGTGCAACTCTTTTTGGGAATCTTCTATGCGCCCTGGATCGTTGCTTATGTCCAAAAACGCCACTATCCCTCTCTAAGACTTCTAGAGGGAGAATCTCTTCTTGGGGGAATAGGCGATTTCACCTCTTTGCTTTTTCGCTTTTTGGGGATTCTTCTCCTCTCGCTCCCGCTCTCTTTTATCCCCTTTGTGGGGCCACTGATTTGGCTTTGGCCTTTTTTCTATCTCTTTTATCAAAGCCTCATGCTCGATGTCTCGGGTGTCATCTTTTCCAAAGAGGAGAGAATAGCCCTAGAGATTCGCCTTGGGTGGAGAATGAAACGATTCCTCCTTGGACTCTATCTCTTAGGGGTGATTCCTCTACTCAATCTCTTTGTTCCAATCTTTCAGATTCTAAGCCTTGCCCACTTTCTCTTGAGCGAAAAAGAGCGGTCACTTTCCTAGGCAAAACTGCCCAAACATCACATCCAAAAGCTCGCTCGTCTCATAGGGGCGAGTGATGAGAGAGAGCTCTTTGAGTGCTCCTTGGATATGATAGGCAAAGAGCTCCAACTCTCCCTCAATAAGCCTATCTCTTGCCTCTTTGAGCTCGCCTAGGGCACTTTTGACACAGAGAAGCTGTCGCTCTGAAGTGAGCATGAGCTCCTCCCCTCCCCCTTGCTCATCTAGCCAAGAGGCAAGCAGGGATAAAAGCTCCTCCACTCCTCCCTCTTTGGCTGAAATATAGCGATGAGGATAGCTTTCTAGCTCACTATCTTGGAGCTCCCTTGAGAGGTCGCTTTTGTTGAAAAGCACCAAGATGCGGCGATTCTCCTGATGAGCACGCAAGAGCTCTTTGATCTGCTCATCTTCAGGACTCAGAGACTGACTTGAATCAAAAAGAGCCAACACCATGTCGCTCTCCTTGAGCGCCAAAAGAGTGCGCTCTATGCCGATCTTCTCAATCGCATCTTGAGCCTCTCTAATTCCTGCGGTATCCACGATCCTCACCCAGTGATTCCCTAGGTGCAGGCTCTCTTCAATCGTATCGCGCGTGGTTCCGGGGATGTCACTCACAATCGCCCTCTCCCACAGAAGAAGGGCGTTTAAAAGCGAACTTTTACCCACATTGGGACGACCGATGATGGCTAGCTTGTAGCCCTCCACCAGTGATGAGCGCCGTTTGGAACCTTGATAGATTCGCTCTAAATCCTCTGCAATACGCTCGATCTTCTCGACCATTCTTGCCTCTAGATCGCTTGGCAAATCCTCTTCGGCATAATCGATGCTCACTTCAGCATAGGCGAGAATCTCCACAAGTGAGCCTCTCACCCCCTCCACATAGCGCCCCAGCTCCCCTTTGAGCTGCTTGAGGAGCACCTTGTACGACTCATCGCTCTTGGCTTCGATTAGCTTACCAATGGCTTCGGCTTGGGAGAGGTCAATGCGTCCATTAAGAAAGGCCCGATAGGTGAATTCCCCTGCTCTAGCCACTCTAGCACCCAAAGCGAGCGCCTCTTGAATGATCTTGCGCGCAATGAGCGTCCCTCCATGGCACTGGATCTCCACCACCTCTTCGGCGGTATAGCTGTGAGGCGCCTTGAAATAGATCAATATCGCCTCATCCATCATCTCATCTTCGCGATTCCAGAGATTGGCGAGGGTGGCGTGGCGTGGCTGCAAGTGATCGCGTCTAGAGAGTTTGAGTGCTATCTCTAGCGCCCTAGAGCCGCTTAGTTTCACGACTGCCAAGGCTCCCGCTCCTGAAGGAGTCGAGAGGGCGATAATAGTCTCTGGGGTGGAGGAGTTATTTGTTGAAATCATTCACAATCACATAGCGCTCATTGTCGCTATTGAGACGGAAGGAGACATACTTGTCGGGGAACTCCTCTCGGAGCTGCTTGAGAGCGATATGGGCGAGCACCCCATCAAGAGGTCGCGTCTGACCTCGGCCAAACTTTTTGATATTCTCAATCACAGGAGAGAGATAATTGCGAATCATCTCCTCTTGATTCTTAAGAAACTCTGCAATCTCTAAGCGAATCATGAAACCATACTTGCTATTCACCCAGTTAAAAAGTAGATAGGAGAGTGCTTTGTATCGATACCCCTCTTTTCCAATGAGAAGCGCCGAATCTTCACCCTTGAACTCAATAAAAAGAGTGGTTTCATCAAAAGGTCTGACACGAATGCGCTCAATTTTGAAAGGGAGATTCAAAAAGAGAAGATTGATCTCGTCTTCCACCTCTTGGGCGATTCGATCAATATCATTCTTCTCCTTGAAGAAGTTGCTATCAATGAGCGCATCCACTCTCTTTGAAGTCGCCAAGCTCGCCGATGGGGTGCTCATCGGGGGTGACTCTATTTCCTTAGGAGCAAGAGAGCTTTCCCTAGAAGCCATTAGGGCATCGCGCTCCTTCTCCCTAGGATTCTCCCTCTCCTTGGGGCGTCGCTCCAGAGGGAATCGCTTTGGCTCAGCTCTTGTCTCACAAGAGGGGCGTATCACCTCTTGCCTCTCGCGATGCTCTCGCAAAGGGCGTCTAATCTCCCTCTCGGGGATTACGGGAATTGCACTCACAGGAGCGATGGTCGCAACAATCTTAGCCGCTTTTTTACCAATCCCCCAAAAGCCCTTTTTGGGCTGCTCAATAATCTCATACTCCACATCTGCCACAGAGCAAGAGAGCTCCTTGGCGGCTAGAATGAGCGCTTCTTCTAGCGTTGGCGCTTCAATCTTTACCACGAGATAAAAGCCTCAATCACTTAAGCCACTTGGCTTGGCAGCTGCCGCGCGCTTTTTAGCCTCTAGCGTCTTATTGATGAAGAGTTGTTGAGCAATAGAGAAGACGTTGCTCACAAACCAATAGAGCACTAGACCTGAGGGGAAGGTGACAAAGAAGAAGGTGAAAATCAGTGGCAAGAACTTAAACACCTTCTCTTGCATTGGGTCGGTGAAAGTCGTGGGAGTGAGATGTTGCTGCAAGAACATCGAAGCCCCCATGAGGATAGGCAAAATAAAATAAGGATCCATCACCGAAAGGTCATTGATCCAAAGAATCCAATCCGCCCCTTTGAGCTCGATGGCGTTGTAGAGAACTCGATAGATGGCAAAAAAGATAGGCATCTGCAAAAGCAGGGGAAGGCATCCTCCCATAGGGTTGGCGCCATGCTTTTTGTAGAGCTCCATCATATGCACCTGAAGCTTTTGGGGGTCACCCTTGTACTTTTCTTGGATCTCTTTCATTTTAGGGGCGATATCTTTGAGCTTCTGCATGGAGACCATCCCCTTATAAGTGAGGGGAAAGAGGATGATTCTCACCACCAAAGTGAGAAGAACAATCGCCCATCCCCAGTTGCCGCAGAATTTATAGAGCCAATCCAAAAGCAAAAAGAGGGGCTTGGCAAAGAAGGTGATGAAACCATACTCCACCACGTCCGTGAGCGAAGGATAGATGCTCTCTAAAAGTCTAAAATCTTTCGCGCCAATGTAGCCTGAGAGTTTCAGATGATCAAGCGCCTCTACAAAAGGCTCAGGATTCTTCTCGGCATTTTTACTAATCACCACTCTTAGCCCTTGAGGTTCCTTCACAAAAAAGAGGGTAGTGTAGTATCGATCGACACTCGCCACAAAGCGAGCTCCTTCAAAGATCTCATCTTTTTTAGCATCACCATCTTCAGTGGTATGGATAGTTCCGCCGCTCTCTTTAAGCACCACTCCATTGAAGGCAAACTTGTCGCTTTCAGCGATAGGTCTAGCCCCAGGAGAGAGAAAAAAGCGCTTTTGAGAGCCTGAGGTCTCAACCTCTAAATCGTAATTTCCATCGGGATAGAAAGTGAGCTTCTTGGTAAGTTTAAATCCCTCTAGCTCTTGAGTGAGCGTGAGAGTCTCTGGGGTATTCCTGATCTCAACAAGATCACGATCAGAGTAATAACTCTTAGCAAAAGCCTCTTTATTAGTGGTCGCATCAGAGAATCGAACCTCTAGAGGACGCAAAGAGGAGAGGGGGGCGAGTAAGGGAAGCTCTTTTTGTTCTTTAAGAAACTTCGCGTCCTTGAGGTAAACCTGAGCGATTCTTCCCAAAGAATCGATCTCTAGCCTAAAGTGACTCCCTTGCACTGTGGCGATGATATCTTTAGAAGGCGAGGTCTCAGCCATAGCTACTGATGAGACTTGACCCTCTTTGGGGGATGAAGAGGTTTGAGGTGCGGCCTGCTGCTCGGCTCTCTCCATTGAAGTGCTCTCCTTTAGAGGAGCCTCTTTCACGGGGGCAAAGAAATAGGAGTAAGGAATAAAAAACAGTAGCGAAATGGCGGTGGCGATGAGGATTCTCATCTGTAGATTGAGTTTGTCAAAATTGTCTAGCACTGGACTACCTTCATTGATTTGATGAGATAAAACTTCCCTTTCGCGCTCCAGTCCTTCTGGGGGCAGAGGGGGACTAGCCAAACCTTAATCAAGCGGGGCGAACCAAAAATCGGAGTGATCCTTTTGGAGATGATTGGATAGTCAATCCCTCCCTCAAACAGAGAGTTGCAACGCAAAATCCTCCGCAAGGAGAAGAGAAGAGCATACCAAAAATTGGAGTAAGAAAAGAGCCAAAGAGCGTATTCCGAGCAGGAGGGGTAGTATCGACAGGTGGGGCGCTTCAGAGGTGAAATCACCTTCTGATAAACCCAAATCATCCCAATCAATAGTGTTCGCATCCCAAGGGACTCACTAGACTTTTTCGTTCAAGATCTTCAATTTTTTGGCTGCGTGGATGAAATCCCTCTCCAAAAGGTCAAACTCCAACTCTAGCAGAGGAGCCTTTGCAACAATCACCAAGACTCCCTCTTTCAAAGAAGAGGAGTATTGCTGATAAAGCGCCCTCAGTCGTCTTTTGGCGAAGTTTCTTTTAACGGCATTCCCGACCTTTTTGGAGACGGTAAAGCCTACTTTTTTTTCTTTGAAAGGACGATAAAAAAGAACAAAGGCCGAAGCATGCCACTTCGAACCATGACTATAAGCGGAATCGAACTCTCGGCTCCGCTTGAGGGTCTCTAAACCTTTTATACGGCTAGCCTTTTTCTACCTTTAGCTCGTCTAGCATTGATCACTTTTCGTCCATTTTTAGTCTTCATTCGAAGTCGAAAACCGTGCGTTCTTTTTCGTGGAGTATTGTGGGGTTGATAAGTTCTTTTCATGTTGAAGTTAACCTCTCTTGAATTTTAAAAAATTTTGGTCGTGGATTTTATCTTTATTTTACTTAAATCTCTATCAATGAATCTTCTAAAGACCCGCACGTGCCGCAATAGCCGCTGCGATCACGGCTGCAATGTCCGCAGGCTCTTCGATATCTTTGGGCATAAGCTCGCCCATCTTCTTCTCGAGATAGGAGGTGTCAAAGTTGCCCTTGCGAAAGTCACGATCTTTACAAATGTTGATAAGAAAAGGGATGGTGGTCTTGATTCCCCTCACGGTAAACTCCCCAAGGGCACGCTTCATCTTGTTAACGGCCAAATCATAACTAGTAGCGCGCACAATGAGTTTGGCGACCATCGAATCATAATAGGGGGGAATCGTATAATCTTTGTAGATACAGCTATCCACTCGCACAAAAGGTCCAAGAGCTGGGTAGTAGGAGGTGATTTTACCCGGGGAAGGGACAAAGTCATTTTTAACATCCTCGGCATTGATGCGCACCTCAATGGCAAAACCTTGGCAGAGGACATCGTTTTGATTCATGTCCAAAATCTCGCCGCTGGCAATCCGAATCTGACGACCGATCAGATCCAATCCAGTGATCTCTTCAGTGACGCCATGCTCCACTTGGATTCGCGTGTTCATCTCCATGAAGTAGAAGTTATTGTAATCATCCACCAAAAACTCTACTGTTCCCGCGTTTGAATAGCCTGTCGCCTTGGCCGCCGCCACCGCGACCGCTCCCATGCGACGACGCAAATCTTCACTCATAGTAGGAGAGGGCGCGATCTCTACGAGTTTTTGATGGCGACGCTGAATTGAACAATCACGCTCCATCAAATGAATCACATTGCCATAATTATCGGCTAAGATTTGAAACTCTATGTGCTTGGGGTTTTGGACATATTTTTCCATGAATACATCATCATTTTTGAAAAATGCCATCGCTTCGCGCTTGCAGGCGTTGAAGCTATCCTCTAGCTCCTCCTCTTTTTGAACGACCCTAATCCCTCTTCCGCCTCCCCCGCTGCTTGCTTTAAGAATCACGGGGTAACCGATACGCCTGGCATGGCGTTTGATACTCTCCATGCTCTCCTTGTTGAGCGGTTCTGTTCCGGGAACCACGGGGATTCCATGCCTCTGCATGATCTCTCTGGCCGCATTTTTATCACCCATCTTGGCGATTACTTCGCTATTGGGGCCAATCCAAACCAAACCCGCCTCGGCAACTTTCTTGGCAAAAAGAGCATTTTCGCTCAAAAATCCATACCCTGGGTGAATGGCCTCCGCACCGCTTAGCTTGGCGACTTCGATAATACGATCAGGGTCGAGATAGCCCTTGATAGGATCTTCGCTGATTTCATGGGTCTCATCCGCCATCTTCACATGCATCGAATCGCGATCGGCTCGCGAGTAGATAGCCACGCTCTCAATGTTTAGGTCATTACAGGCGCGAATAATTCTAACGGCGATCTCTCCTCGATTGGCGATCAAAATCTTTTTGAACATAAGACCCCTTCAAAACTCAAATTAGCCCCTCAAAAACGCGGGCGCAAGAGCTTGGATTTTAACAAAAAGAGTCTTAATGTGTTACAATTCCGCGCTTCTTAGGCTTCTATTTTTGCGAAAAGGCTACTTTCATGGACATATTCCACGCCATCATCTTAGGAATCGTCGAAGGACTCACCGAATTCCTCCCCGTCTCTTCCACTGGCCATCTCATCCTCGTCTCCGAGCTATTAGGAATCAAGCAGGATGATTTCCACAAAACCTTTGAAATCTCCATCCAACTAGGATCGATTCTCGCCGTGCTTGCCCTCTTTAGAGAGAGACTCTTCTCGGGGGTTGATATTTGGCTCAAACTCGCCGTGGCCTTCATCCCTACAGGCGCTCTAGGATTCCTCCTCTATAAGCACGTCAAGGCGCTCTTCGCCCCCTCCACGGTCGCCTATGCGCTTATTTTAGGCGGAATTGTCTTTTTGGTGCTAGAGTGGCTCCACAAGGACAAAGAGTATAAAATCAATAGCGTGGAATCCATTGGCTACAAAGAGGCGCTCGCGATTGGCTTTTTTCAGGCACTCGCCATGATTCCTGGCACTTCAAGAAGCGGATCGACGATTGTGGGCGGGCTTATTTTGGGGCTCAATCGTAAAGTAGCGGCGGAGTTCTCTTTCCTCCTAGCGCTCCCTACGATGTTCATCGCTACAGGCTATGATCTCTACAAAAACTCTCACACCCTCTCTATTGAGAATCTAAGCGCTCTAGGAGTGGGGTTTGTGGTGGCATTTATTTTTGCTATGATTGCCGTGAAGGGCTTTTTGAAGTTCATTTCGCGGTTTAATTTCGTTCCCTTTGGAATCTACCGCATCATCCTTGGAATCATCTTTCTCTTTTATCTTGATCTAATCTAAAAAGCTAGCCCATTGTGGCCGAGAATCACTTCTCTGCCACAATTTGCATTTTATCTTTCACCAACTTCACATAGAGCTCTTTCTCTCCTGAGAAGGAGTAGCTAGGAGCGTTGTAAATCTCATAAAAGCCGATTCGAAAGAATCGCTCTCCGCGCTCATTGGGATAGGGAGAGACATTGATATTCTGAAAGACGATGGTCTTATTTTCGCCCTTGTTAAAAACACGCCGCTTATAATCCCTAAACGCCTCAAACTTCATCCCATCAAAACGCAAAAAGTCCTCTTTGTCATAGTAGCCTAGATAGCTCTCCAAATCATTGAATTTCCAAGCGTTTCTCCATCTAAAGAGGTCACTCAAAAGAATCACCAGCTCCTCATTTTTAACCTCAAAGAGATTCCCATCGCCCGTAATAAGCAGACTCTCTTTATGATTGATCGAGCCATCAATGGTCTTGAGCAATTGGTTATCAATCGCGATGCAGCCCTTGGTGTTGATCTCTCGGTCGCCATTGAGGGGCAATCCGTGAATCCAAATCCCCGAACCACTCTTTTTTTGCAAACTATCATAGAGATTGGGGTAGGAGGTGACAAAGGCTAGAGGTCCATAGAGCTGATCTAAACGAGTGAGTTTGGCGGTGAGATCATAGACGCCGATGGGGGTTTTAAGATCGCCCTCTATGCGTTTATCTCCCTTTTTTGAACCCATGAGCGCTTTGGTGTGCGCCAGTCGTTCTGGCTTTTTACCGCCAAGTTGGTAGAGCGAAAGCTCCGAGAGGGCTTTATCGGCGATGAAAAGATACTTCACGCTCTCATAATAGCCAAAGCGCGCATCCGCCCCTTCTAGACTCTCTTTCCAATATTCTCGACTTGTCAAAGCCTCTTCGAGCTTGCCCTCAACGGCTTTGAGGCCGCCTTGGCGATAGGCCTTCACATAGTCAAATTCAAAAGCCCAAACCGAGCTCAACATCCATAACAGCACTAATGCAATTCTCATTGTCTCTCCATGCGTGATTTAATCCTCAAAATCGTATCCAAAATCCATCAGCCTCTTTTTGTCCTTGCTCCAACCCTTTTGGACTTTGACAAAGAGCTTCAAAAAAACCTTTTTCCCACTCATCTCCTCCATCAAAAGGCGCGCTTCTTTGCCGATTCTTTGAAGTGTCGCGCCCCCCTTTCCGATGAGCACCCCTTTTTGACTATCTTTCTCTACGACGATGGTCGCGCTGACTTTATCTAATCCCCCCTCTTCTTCAAATTTATCAATCACCACATCGCTCTCATAGGGAATCTCATCACTCACATTCTCGAAAATCGATTCTCGAATGAGCTCTTTATAGAGTTGGCGAAAGTTTTCAGTGGTCAAGATATCTTCCTCAAAAAGCGGTGGAGAGGGAGGCATCTGCTTGGCTGTCTCGCTTAAAATCGCCTCTTTGCCCACTCCCTTTTTGACCGAAACAGGAATAAGCGCCTCATAAGACTCCGCATAAGGAGCGTATTGGGCTATCTTTTGGAGTAGTTTTCCATTGTCCACGGTGTCAATTTTAGAGAGCAGAAGGAGATGTTTTTTTCCTTCTGAAACGCGCAAAAATTCCTCATAATGCGAGATAGAATCGCTCACGGGAGCCAGAAAAAGAATCAAATCGCAATCGCCAATCGCTTTGAGCGCCTCTTGGAGCATGAATTGATTGAGAAGTTTCTCTTGATGATGGAGTCCTGGGGTGTCCACGAAGATGATCTGAGCCTCTTGATGGGGGATGATGAATTTCATCCGCTTGCGTGTTGCGTTGGCCTTGTGCGAGACCATCGCGAGCTTTTCGCCCACAAGCCAATTAAGAAGCGTACTCTTACCCGCATTGGGGCGACCCACGACCGCCACAAAGCCCGCTTTGGTGATAGAGGTCTCCGCACTCACAGGATATACCTCGCCACATCGACATTCTCCACCAAATCATCGAGTCGCTCATGCACTCTCTCTTTGGTGATCACCACTTTTTCGCCTTGATGCTCTTCTGCTTCAAAGCTGATCTCTTCTAGCACCTTCTCAATCACCGTATGGAGCCTTCGCGCCCCAATATCTTCGGTCTTTTCATTGGCTCTCTGCGAAAGTTTCGCAAGTGCCCTAATCGCCTCATCCTCAAAAACAAGCTCCACTCCCTCCGTCTCCAAAAGAGCGATGTATTGCTTGAGAATCGAATTTTTGGTTTGCGTGAGAATCTTATAGAGCGTCTCCTCATCCAAAGAATCAAGCTCAACTCGAAGCGGGAATCGACCTTGAAGCTCAGGAATAAGATCGCTTGGCTTGCTTAGATGGAAAGCTCCTGCGGCGATAAAAAGGATGTAGTCGGTCTTGATCTGCCCATGCTTGGTGCTCACCGTGCTCCCCTCCACGATAGGAAGCAGATCTCGCTGAACCCCCTCTTTGCTTGGGTCTTGACGCGAAGAAGAGCCTTGAGAGACGGCAATCTTATCCATCTCATCAATAAAGATAATTCCCTCCTCCTCTGCTCTTCTTAAGCCCTCCGCCTTGATCGTCTCCATATCCAAAAGTGCCTCGCTCGCTTCAATTTTTAGAAGCTCCTTGGCCTCTTTGACGGTGACCTCCTTTTTCATCTCCTCTTTTTGGGAATTGAGAAAGGCTTTGGCTAGCGATTCTTGGATACGGACAATCTCAGGGGGAACATTTCCCTCACTAAAATCCACGCTCTTTTTAGGGGGTTGAATTTCGATTTTAAGATGATCCACTTCGCCATTGATAACGCGCTGCTTCATCCGCTCATAAGAGGATTCATACTCCTGCATCTTTGCTTCGCTCGCCCCTTTGGGAAGCGGAGGAATGAGCTTTTGGACGATCTTTTCGATCACATAGGCGTCAATCCCCTCTTGATTCTTCTCTTTGTGCTCCTCTTTAACCAGCGCAATCGCCGCACCCACAAGATCTCGAACCATCGACTCCACATCACGACCGACAAATCCCACCTCGGTGTATTTGCTCGCCTCCACTTTGATAAAAGGCAAACCCATCATGCGCGCCATTCGCCTAGCAATCTCCGTCTTTCCTACGCCCGTGGAGCCGATCATGAGGATGTTTTTAGGAATCACCTCCTCTTGCATCTCTTTGGATAGCTTCATGCGCCTGTATCGATTCCTAAGCGCGATCGCTACGCGCTTCTTTGCCTCTTTTTGCCCGATGATATACTCATCTAAGTAGGCAACAATCTCCTTGGGCGTCATTGCTTGCTTCACGCCTGCTCCTTAAAGTTCTAAAAGTTTGATGTTGGTGTTGGTGTAGATGCAGAGTTCACCCGCGATCAGTAGCGATTCTCTCACTAGCTCTGATTCGGGAAGATCGGCAAATTTATCCAGTGCTCTAGCCGCTGAGAGAGCGTAGTTCCCCCCGCTTCCAATGGCTGCAATCTTGCCATCTTCAGGCTCCACCACATCCCCTGTGCCGCTCAAGATAAAGAGACGCTCTCTATCCATCACAATCATCATCGCCTCAAGGCGTCTTAGATATTTATCCTTGCGCCACTCTTTAGAAAAATCGATCACCGACTTCACCAAATCGCCCTTACGATTCTCTAAAATCCGCTCAAACATCTCAAAAAGCGTGAATGCATCCGCCGTGCTACCCGCAAATCCGCTCAAAATCTTGCCATTATAGAGCATACGAATCTTGGTCGCATTGCCCTTTAGGACGCAGTTACCAAAGGTCACCTGCCCATCTCCGCCAATCACGGAGTGATTCTCGCCTTTATAGGCGAGAATCGTAGTGGCTTCAAACATTGCTTCCCTCGACATCAATCTTGAGCTCGGCATGGATTCCATGCCCAAGCTTCACCTCAATCTCATAAATTCCAGTGCTTTTGATGGGGGTTTTGAGCTCAAAACTCTTCTTGTCCACTTCAATTCCTTTTTGCGCCATCAAGGCTGCACTTAGGTCTTCTTTGGTGATCGCACCATAAAGTGAACCATTGGCACCCACTTTTTGGACGATTTTAAGCGTCACGCTCGCCAACTCTTTGGCAACATTTTTGAGTCTCTCAAGCTCTTGTGCCTCTTTTTCAGCGCGTCTTTTTTGCTCCGCTTTCCATCGATTAATCACTTCATTAGTCGCTATTTCAGCCATGCCTTTGCCCACGAGAAAGTTTCGTCCATAGCCATCTTTGACTTCATGAATCTCGCCTGCTTTGCCTAGGCCTTTAACCTCTTTGGTCAATAATACTTTCATGTTAAAACTCCTTTAATTTTTATCCATTTTAACGAAAAAAACTTTATGCTTTGGAAGAGAGACTCGCTTCGATAAACTCTTTGGAGCAGTAGATTCCGCAGTGACAATGCCCCTCATGGGGGATTTCATGAGCAAGAGCTGGCTTGCAGGGACAGAGGCGATCTTCCTTGGTGTGGGTCACAAAAAAACAGGGGCAGTAGCGCTTACCATGGAGCATTTTGTGGCGTGTCAAGCCTAGCTGAATTGACTCATTCACCTCAGAATCAGGATTATAGAAAAATCCAAACTGCTGGATAACCTTGTCGGTGAATTGCTTGGTTTTCTGAAGCTCACTCAAGAATTCAGGAGAGTTCATGTCGATTTTTTGGGTAGAATCAGAGGCCAAAAGATTTCCTTGGTGAATTTTTGCCCTAATCCTAATGTAAAGAAGGTAAAAAACCCCTTGCAAACCCTCCCCTGTCCGCTTGAAATTCGCCGCTCCCCCCAAACCAAAAGAGTCCGTCTCACCCTAGGAGCTGACCTCATTTTGCGACTCAGCGCCCCCATGGGCTACCCCAAACATCGCTGCTTGGAGTTTGTCCATGCCCAGCATGAATGGATCACTTTGCACCTAGAGCGCCTCACGAAAGCCAAAGAGAATCTAGAAGAGATTTTAAGCGCACACGAAGGAGAGATTCTTCTGGCTGGAGAGTGGGTCTCGCTCGCCTCTCTTCCTAGGCCCTGCCCCAAATCTCTGCGCACACTCTTTCAAGAGAGGCTCAAAGATCGCCTAGCGTTTTGGAGCGACCAAATGGGGCTCTACCCAGAGCGATTCTCCCTCCGCAAAACCAAAAATCGCCTAGGGAGCTGCTCCTCTAATGGGGCGCTCTCCTTCTCGCTCCAACTTCTCTTTGTCCCTTTAGAGGTGCTTGATTATGTGATCGTGCACGAACTGGCCCACCTCAAGCACCCCAATCATTCCAAAGCTTTTTGGAGTCTCGTCCGCTCCCATCTTCCCTCTTTCCATGAATCAAAAATTTACCTCCGCCAGCACCACGCCCTCCACCTTCGATTGCAAGAGAGAATTTAGCACTAAAATACAAATAGTGCTAAAAAATATTGACATTTACTCTCTATTGGGATAGAATTCTCCCAAAGTTGATTGTATGTGTATCAACTTTAATGACTTAGTAGTCATAAATAAATCAATAGGAGGTTCTATCATGTTTTTGACTCGATTTGATCCCCTAAGGGATTTAAAAGAGATTGAGAGGCGTTTTCTTACCCCCTTTGGTGAGGGAGGAGAAGGGGGTGCAAAATCCAACCTCAGAGGATTTGCCCCTGTAGTGAATACTCGAGAAGAGGAGAAGGGTTACTTCATCGAAGTGGATCTTCCTGGCGTGCAAAAAGAGGATATTCATATTGATGTGAAAGAGAACACCCTCTCTATTACGGGTGAGCGCAAGCTCAAAGAAGAGGTCAAAGAGGAGAACTACTATAAAGTTGAGAGCTTCTTTGGAAAGTTCCAGCGGAGCTTTACATTGCCCGAAAATGTAGATAGTGATGCCATTACCGCCCAAAGTAAAGATGGCGTTCTAGAGATCTTCATCCCCAAAACCGCCCCCAAAGACGCCAAAAGAATCGCCATCTCCTAACAGAGAGCCCGTTCTTGGGGCTCTCTACTTTCGAATCTGACCCTCTCCATAGATTTTGAATTTATAGGTGGTGAGTTCGTTGATTCCCATGGGGCCGCGCGCGTGGAGTTTGCTGGTGGAGATTCCCACCTCCGCTCCAAAGCCAAACTCTCCCCCATCCGTGAATCGCGTGGAGGCATTGACATAGACGCTAGAGGCATCCACCTCTTCTAGGAATCGTTCGGCAATGGAGTGATTTTGCGTGATGATCGATTCGGAGTGTTGCGAGCCATAGATGGCGATATGTTCTAGCGCCTCCTCAAAGCCTTTCACCACCCGCACATTGAGAATATTTTCGCCATACTCGGTGTGGAAATCCTCCTCGCTTGCCCTCTTGCCTCCAAGAATCTTCAAGCTCTTCTCGCACCCTCGAATCTCTGTTCCCTTCTCCTCCAATAGGGGTCGAAGCTCCAGAAGGAATCGCTCATGAATCGTCTCATCCACTAGAAGCGTCTCAATGGCATTGCAGACGCTTGGACGCTGGGTTTTGGCGTTGATGACGATGGGGAGCGCCTTGGCAAAATCGGCCTCTTCATGGATATAGAGATGACAAAGCCCTTTGTCGTGCTTAATCACAGGAATAGTCGCATTCTCACTTACAAAAGAGATGAGCGCGTTCCCTCCACGAGGGACGATCAAGTCCACATATTGATCCATTTTGACCAATTTTGCCACCCCCTCGCGCGAGGCATCGGGAAGGAGTGAAATCGCCTCTATGGGTAGGTTGTTTGCCTTAAGAACCGCCTGCATCACCGAAGCGATCGCCTCATTGCTTCGCTTGGCCTCTTTGCCGCCTTTGAGCACGCAGACATTCCCGCTCTTAAAGCAGAGTGCAGCGGTGTCGCTCGTGACATTGGGGCGTGATTCATAGATGATTCCCACCACACCAATAGGAGTGCTCACCTTCTCGATTCTTAGGCCATTCTCCACCACCCATCCATCGACGATTCTCCCCAGGGGATTCCTTAGCATTGCGATCTCTTCAATCGCTCTTGCCATTCCTGCAATCTTTGGGCCATCCAGAGCCAGACGCTCTAGCATAGAGCCTTTAAGCCCTGAGGCTTGCGCCTCCTTGAGATCAAGTGCATTGACATTTAAAATCATCTCCTGCGATTCCCTAATTGCTCCTGCCATCGCCCTTAAAATCTCATTGCGTCTCTGGGGCAAGAGGGTGGCAATCGCTCTTGAAGCCTGTTTGGCCTTCTGCAAAAACGCTTCCATGAGAGAATCCTTTCTTTATGCCTTGGTCGAAAAATAGCGATCCGTCTCGGCTTTGATCACCTTGGAGAGGAGCAAGAGCGCGATGAGGTTAGGAATCGCCATGAGGCCATTGGCCATGTCGGAGAAATTCCAGACAAACTCCAGCTTCACCATCGCTCCCACAATGATAAAGGAGACAAAAATCGCCCTGAAGAGCTTGATTTTTTTATGTCCAAAGAGAAACTCAAACGCCTTCTCTCCGTAGTAGCTCCAGCCAAGAATGGTCGAGTAGCCAAAAAGCACGGTCGCAAGAATCACCACGCTGGCGCCAAATCCTCCAAGATAGTGCTCAAAGCTCCTTAGGGTCAGCTCGCCCGCACTCACCCCTTCTAGCCACTGGGGAGCACTCAAAATCACCACCGCGGTCATGGTGCAGACCACCAGCGTGTCAATAAAGGTCTGAGTCATAGAGACGAGTGCCTGCTTCACAGGGTCATTGGTCTTGGCCGCCGCTGCTGCAATGGGCGCAGAACCTAGACCTGATTCGTTAGAGAAAACCCCGCGCGCCAAACCATAACGAATCGCGCTAGCCACCATCGCTCCAACAAAGCCTCCTGAGGCAGCGTGAGGGTTGAAAGCATAATAAAATATGTCGCCAAACACAGGGAGAATCTTATCCGCGTGCATCACCAAAATAGCGATGGCTGTTGTGGTGTAAACCACAATCATGAAGGGCACCAAAAAGGCAGTGAATTTACCAATGCTCTTGATTCCGCCAAGAATCACAAGCGCAGTGAGGACTAACATCACAAAGCCTGAGACCCAAGCGGGAATCTCCATACTAGAGAAAAGCACTGAAGAGACGGCATTGGCTTGAGTCATATTGCCAATCCCAAAAGAGGCAAAAACCGTGAACACCGCAAAGAGAACGCCTAGCCATTTGAGCTTCAATCCCTCGGTGATGTAATACATCGGCCCTCCCTTAAAGCCCATCGCTCCACTTTGGCGATACTTCACTGCCAAGACCGCCTCGGCGTATTTGGTCGCCATCCCGACTAGCCCTGTCACCCACATCCAAAAGACCGCTCCTGGTCCCCCCATGCTGATGGCTGTAGCCACGCCTACGATATTCCCGATTCCCACCGTCGCAGCAAGCGCCGTGGTGAGCGCAGAGAAGTGGCTGATCTCTCCTTCAGAGTGAGGCTCTTTATGAAAAATAAGCCTAAAGGCGTGCCCCAAAGCTCTAAACTGCACCCCTCTAAGCAGAATCGTGAGATAGATTCCTGTCCCCACCAACAAAACCAACATCGGCACACCCCAAACAAATGAGGCAATCGATGAGACCAGATTCTCCAAGATTTCCATACTCCTTAACCCTCCTTAATTTTTAAATGAATCTTCCAAATATTCGCGCTCTAGCTTCTCCGCCTCTTCCACAAGCCGATCGACTAGCTCTTCTTCAGGGAGTTTGCAGAGTATCTCCCCTTTTTTGATAATAAGCCCATCTCCACGCCCAAAGGCGATGGCGATGTCAGCGTGCTTGGCCTCTCCAAGCGCATTCACCGCACACCCCATGACAGAGATTTGAAGCGGCGCTCTAATATGCTTCACGCGCTCCTCCACGCGCTTCACCGCGCTCACTAGATCGGCTTCAATTCTTCCGCAAGTAGGGCAAGAGATGAGATAGACCCCCTCTTTCTGTCGCCCCGAATATTTAAGAATCGCCCGCGCCACCTCGACCTCTTGCTCTAACTCACCCGTGATAGAGACACGCATCGTATCGCCGATTCCCTCTAAAAGAAGCCCCCCTAGCGCCATAGAACTCTTGATCATTGAATGAAAAAGCGTGCCCGCCTCCGTCACCCCCAAATGGAAGGGATATTCCACCAAAGGACGCAGCTCGCGATAAGCTAAAACCGTGCGCTCCACATCACTCGCTTTAAGTGAAACTTTAATATTGGCGAATCCAAAATCCTCTAAAAGTTTAATATTATAGAGCGCTGATTCCACCATTCCCCTGGGAGTGGCACCATATTTTTGCTCAAACATCTCCTCCAAGCTTCCCCCATTCACTCCGATTCGAATAGGAATCCCTCGCTCAGCACACGCATCCGCCACCGCTTTGATCTTCTCTTTAGAGCCAATATTTCCAGGGTTGATGCGGATACAATCCACGCTTTGAGCAGCGATGAGGGCGAGCTTATAACGAAAGTGAATATCCGCCACTAAAGGCAGAGGACTCAGACGCTTAAGCTCCTTAAGCGCGTTGGCATCCTCATGGTCGCTTACGGCTACGCGCACAATATCGCATCCCGCCAACGCAAGACGATCAATTTGTGCCTTGGTCGCTCCAATATCCGCTGTTTTACTAAAGGTCATTGACTGCACCGAAATGGGCGCATCACCCCCAATCGCAACATCACCAACAAATATCTTTTTTGTTTTCACTCTCTCTTGCAAAATAGAGCGCTCCCTTACCATGAGGCTTTAAAAGGGATAATCATACAAAAGTTTGGATTGATTTTCCACTTGGCTGAAACTAACAAGGGGCAAGATTCATCAAAGAATAGATGAAGTATAATCTTTAAAAGTGTCGCAAATATCGCTATTTGGGCGCTTCAACTTTTGGGGTTGCCCATTTTCGAGGCAGGGGGATGTCATGCACGATTCATCACCATCAGGCAAAGAGAGACTCAACGTTTCGATCCTCTATGTGGAGGACGAGGAGAATATTAGGCAGGTTCTAGCCAAGATTCTGCTCCGCAAGTTCAAAGAGGTGGTGACCGCCTCTAACGGTCTTGAGGGGCTAGAGCGCTACATGGAAAATAAGCCTGATATCGTTATCACTGACATTAGAATGCCTGAAATGAGTGGAATCGAGATGAGTCGCCGCATTCGCGCCATCGACCCTGACGCTCTCATCGTCATCACGACCGCTTTCACCGATGTAGAACACTTTCTAGATGCAGTCAATCTAGGAATCAATCGCTTCATCCTCAAACCCATTGATGCCGAAAAGCTCGAAGAATCAATCTATGAGCTTGTTCAGACGGTCAATAAGCGTCAAGATTTCAAAAATGTCAACCAACTTTTGAATGAATACAAAAAAGCCGTTGATTCTAGTGCCATCGTCTCCAAGACTAACAAGCGCGGAATCATCACCTATGTCAATGAAGCCTTTTGCCACATATCGGGCTACAGCCAAGAAGAGCTTCTTGGCAAGCCCCATAATATCGTGCGTCACCCTGTCACCCCCAAACAGGTCTTCAAAGAGATGTGGGAGACTATTTTAGCGGGCAAGATATGGAAAGGCACCGTCCAAAACAAGAAGAAAGATGGCAGTCACTACACCGTAGAGGCGACCATCGTTCCCATCCTTGATGCCAAGGGTGAGATTGTCGAATTTATCGCGATTCGCTACGATATCACCGAGCTTTTGGAGATTCAAAAGGAGATGGAACGCTATAGAGTCAAACAGCTCACCCAAAGCGTTCAAAAAGCCTCCGAATTGCGCCTAGAAACCCTCCTCTCTGCCCTGCCCCACCCCTCTTTCATCATCGATTCCGAAGACACCATCATCGCTTTCAATCATCATTCCGAGGCACTTTTTGATCTTTATGGTCACAAAGGGTGGCTAGAGAAACTCAAAAAAGGCTCTTTAGACTTCAAAGAACTTGCCGATAGTGAAGAATCGCTCTTTCTCTCTCCTATCGACTGGAAGCATCTGATTTTGGAGCTAGAGCCCCAAGAATCTAAAAAGCTCTTGCTTGCCATCCCTTCACCCTCTAGTCGCTATATCCTAGGGCTCTCCAGACTTCAAGGGGAGACTAAAGAGCGACTCCTTCTCACCCTAACCCCGTTTAATCCCGAGGAGGCTTCATGATTCCCGTTCTCAACCGCCTCAAACTCAATGGGAGTGTTTTGGAGTTTGGAATCACCCCTGAGAGTATTATCATTTTGGATAATTTTTATAATCTCTACGAGATTAATCGCTCCACTTTTCAATTTCAAAAAAGCGTGCAAATCACCAAAACCCACGAAGTTCACCATAAATTTAGCAAAAGTCTTGCCGCTTCCAAGGGAGGATACACGGTTTTTGCCCTCAATAAAAGCACTAAAGGAATCGTGCTTAAGGTGGAACACAACCTAGAGAAGATTACCTCCCTTGCTTGGCACAAGGCAGACATCTCCAACTCTATTTTTTCCAAAGATGGCAAATATCTCGCCACAGGTGGCGAGGATGGTCGAACGCTCATCTATCAAATTCCAAGCTTCAATCTTCTTGCTACCCTTCTGCCAAGACCTGACTATATCTGCGGAATCGCTTTCTCCCCCGAATCTTCACTTCTGGCAGTGAGCTGCTTTGATCGCTCCACACTTCTTTTTAGCCTAGAGCGTAACCTTGAAATCGCTACATTTGAGACGGCGGAGGTGGTGGAGGATATTGGCTTTTTCAACCAAAATAAAAATCTTCTTTTTGTCTGCAAAGATGGCACCACGGGCATCTTTGATGTGGCCAAAAAAGAGATTATCTCTGAAGAGAAACGATTCTCTCAGTGGCTCACTCGCCTCTGCACCACCGAGGATGGCAACTATGCCTATATTGGCACGCGCGAGAATCTCCTCCATCTCATTCGCACCAAAGACAATCAGCCCATCGCCTCGGTTCAGACGGAGCACATTGGAATCGCCTCGCTTCATCTGGAGGGAAATCGCCTCTTTATAGGCTATGTAGATGGCTATATGGAGGTTTTGGAGCTGGATCGAGGAATCGAGGAGTTTGAAACTCACCTCAAAATCAACGACCTCATGAAGGCCAAAATGCTTGCCGAAGAGAAAAATATCTTCCTCAAAACCTCTCCTCTCTACCTCCAAAAGCTTGATGAAAAATGGAAAGAGGTGCTCAAGGAGGCGATTGATCTATTGGCAAAGGATAAGTTCCAAGAGGCACTTGCTCTTGTGGCCCCCTTCATGGAAGACCCTAGCAAAAAAGAGGAATTTAGCGAATACACCGCCCAAAAAGAGTTTGTCTCCAAATTCCTTGACGCCTTTGAGAAAAACGATATCGCCGAAGCCTATAGAATCGCTGAAGCACATCCTGATATTCGCAAACTTTCCGCCTTTGAAAAACTCGAAGAGTATTGGCGTAAAATCTTTGAGGCGTGCAAAAAGCTCCTCGCCGCCCACGCCGCGACCAATCTTCCAAGGGCACAGGAGTTGCTCAAACCCTTTGCCTCCATCAAAGAGAAAAAAGAGAGCGTTTACACACTCCTTCACAATTCCGATAAATATGTCGCCGCCGACAATGCAATCAAAGAGCGAAACTACGCCGACTACTTCCGACTGGCGGAAAAATTCCCTTTCCTTAAAGAGACAGAGACCTATAAAAAAACTTACCTGCTGGGTCAGCAACTCGTGGATCGAATCGCTCTTTTAGAAAACGCCAAAGATTTCGATAAAGCCATCGAGATCTCTAAATTCCTTGGCGGCCTCTTTCCTTTTAAAAATCTAGCGAGTGAGCGAATCAAGCTCATCGAGAAGAAGCGCGCCTTCTTGGAGGCTCACAGCGCCAAAGACCTTAAAAAAGCCTACACACTCATTGAACAAGAGGAGAATCTCAAAGCCCTTCCTGAATATATTCAACTCATGGAGCAGTTCTCCATGCTCAATGAACGCGCCTATAGCCTCGCCTCCAAGGGGCTTAGCGCTGATACACTTTTGGTCTTAGAGGATTATTTAGAGATTCCTTACTGGCAGGACAAAATCGCCTCCACAATGAAAATTGCCTATCTCTATGAGATCAAGGGGGTAGCCGCCAAATCTTCATCCGAAGAGATTGATTGGAAAAAATCGATTGAAATCTATGTAGAGCGTTTTAGCAAAGATGATGAGCTGATGAAGATATGCGAAGGGAGCGGGCTTAAAAAATCGCTAGATGAGGTGACCCAAAAAGGAGATCCGCAAGGCTACAAAAACAGCCCCTACCTCTCCTCTGTCATCGTTCGCTTTGAAGGGGATTAACCCCCCCCCTCAAAGACTCTTTTTGGCCTGATTTTCATTCTCCCTTAGATCCACCCAAGCAAGTCTAGTCCCCCCAAGGATATGAAAATGGAGATGAGGAACCTCTTGTCCGCCGTCATACCCGATATTGGTGATCACACGATAGCCCGCCTCATCTAGCCCCAGTTTTCTGGCCACCTCTTGGATAAAAGAGGTCATCCCCCCCATCCAAGAGGGATCCACCTCTTGAAAACTTCTAGCGCACTTTTTAGGAATCGCGAGCACATGGATGGGGGCCTTGGGATTGATGTCGTGAAAAGCTAGGAAATCACTGTTTTCATGCACTTTATTGCAAGGAATCTCTCCCGCGACAATTCGTTCAAATAGAGTCATCTTCTCTCCTTTTTTCAGGCTTCTTCAATCGTTATACAGAGGGCAATTATAGCGATTTTTGGGGTCACTAGAAAAGTTATCTCTATGTAAACTATTTTTAACTAAAATATCGCCAAATTGAACAACTCAATAGGAACACCGACGTTGGATAGCTTAATCAATGAGATCAAGAGCGCTCAAAGCTCTGCTGAATTAGAGGAACTCCGTATCAAGGCGCTGGGCAAGAAAGGAATCTTGACGGCTCAGTTTGCCCTCCTTAAGAATCTCGACGAAGAAGAGAAGAAGGAGAAGGCCAAAGAACTCAATCAACTCAAAGGGGAGTTTGAGCGAGAGTGGACGCTCAAAAAAGAGATCATCGCCACCGAGGAGCTGCACAAAAAGCTTCTTGAAGAGAAGGTTGATATGACTCTTTTTGCCCCCTCCAAAGGAGTTGGTTCCGCCCACCCTGTCATGATCACCATGGAGAGAATTGTTGACTATTTTGTCTCTCTCAACTTTGCCATCAAAAGCGGTCCTCTCATCGAGGATGATTTTCACAATTTTGAAGCTCTCAACCTACCAAAATATCATCCTGCAAGGGATATGCAAGACACCTTTTATTTTAAAGACGGGATGCTTCTTAGAACCCACACCTCACCCGTGCAGATTCGCACTATGGAGAAAGAGACTCCCCCCATTCGCATGATCTGCCCTGGAGCCGTCTTTAGGAGAGACTATGACCTCACCCACACCCCAATGTTCCACCAAGTGGAGGGGCTCGTGGTCGAAGAAGAGGGGAAGGTCTCCTTTGCCAACCTCAAGTACATCTTGGAAGATTTCCTCCGCTTTATGTTTGGCGAGGTGCAGGTGCGCTTTAGAACAAGCTTCTTTCCCTTCACAGAGCCAAGTGCTGAGGTGGATATCAGCTGCATCTTCTGCCATGGCGAAGGGTGTCGCGTCTGTTCTCACACAGGCTGGCTTGAGGTGCTTGGATGCGGCTTGGTGGATGAAAATGTCTTCAAAGCCGTAGGTTACAAAAATGTAAGCGGATACGCCTTTGGTCTGGGCGTGGAGCGTTTTGCCATGCTCATTCACGCCGTCTCAGACCTTCGCGCTTTTTTTGAGAGCGACTTAAGAGTATTGGAGCAGTTTCGATGATTTTCACCAAATCCCTTATCAACCCCTTTGTTCATCTCTCAGCCATCCCCACCCAAAGAATCTACAAGACCTTAAACGATATCGGGCTTGAGGTCGATTCTTTCCACTCACTCCGCGCTCCCGATAGGGTGGTTGTTGGAAAAGTGCTCGAGTGCGAAAAGCATCCCGATGCTGACAAGCTCAATGTCTGCCAAGTCGATATTGGCGAGGAGCGGCGCCAGATTGTCTGCGGCGCCAAAAATGTTGCCGCAGGGCAGTGGGTAGCCGTGGCTTTAGAAGGGGCTAAGATCAGCGACACTCTCACCATCAAAAAGGCAAAACTCCGAGGAATCGAGAGCCAAGGGATGATCTGCTCCTCTAGCGAGCTTGGATTTCCAAAGCTCAATGAGGGAATCATGATTCTTGATTCCTCTATTGGAGAACTCAAACTTGGCAAGCCTCTCCACGAATACCCCCTTTTTAGCGATGATATTTTTGAGATCGATATCACCCCCAACCGAGGTGACTGTCTAAGCCTCTATGGAGTCGCTAGAGAGCTCGCGGCGGCGTATGATCTTGATTTTAGCGAGTACCCCAAAGAGCAGGAAGAGGACAATGTCCTAGGAATCGGTCGCCTCCTCCAAGTCTCTCATGAGGGCAAGCTTGATTCCTCTCTCCTTTATAAAACCGTTCAGCTTAACGAGCTCAAGCTTCCCCTCTCTATCGCTCTCACCCTGGCCTACAACGACCTCCTTGGCGAAAGCGTGTTGCAAAACTTCATCCAATACGCCACGCTAGTAAGCGGGGTTTCCATCAAGGCTTATCGCCATGATGCCTGCCTCCCTGCCTCCACCTCTGACGAGAAGCCCCTCAAGGCTTCCATCATGATCAAAAAAGATGAAAACGGACTAGAATCGGTCTACGCAGGAGAGAAGAAACTCTCAACCATTGGCGTCTCACAAAACAGAGAGACCATGCCCCTTGATGCGCCTGAGGTGGTAATTTTGGAAGCAAGCTACACCCCTCCTGCGATCATCTCTGAGGGGGTCGCCCGCTCTAAAGTCGAGAAAGAGACGCGATTCTTCTATCGAGCCTCCAGAGGAAGCAACCCCCATCTTCCTTCAGGAATCACGCTTCTTTGTTCCGCGCTTCACAAAATGGGTGGAGCCCTCATTTATTCAGGCACCCATGAGATCACCCAAAACTATAAGCCTGCCACCATTACGGTCGATCTCCACTCACTCTCCGCCTTCATCGGCCAAGAGGTGCCCAAAACCAAAGTGGTCTCCTTGCTTAAAAGCCTTAAATTTGAAGTCGATTTGGCTTCAGATGACTCCTTTTTGGCGATTCGCCCCCCTCTTTTTAGGCATGACATTCATAACAAACAAGATATTGCCGAGGAGATTGTACGGCTTTTGGGAATTGACACGATTCTTGCCAAGCCCCTTTATTTCGCCGAAAAACGACGCACCGATGAGGAGTATATCCTCTACAAACACCACCGTTCTCTTGCGAAACGCGCCATGGTAGCGGGGTTCAATGAAACGATTCACTTTGTTTTTAATCAAAAAAGCCGCCTTAAAGAGTGGGGCTACACGACGATAGATGAGAGCGTGGATCTGCTCAATCCTATTACGAGCGAGCTAGACACTCTACGCCCCACCCTTTTGCTCTCGCTGCTCGATTCGGTGGTTCGCAACAAGAATTTAGGCTACTCTCAAATCGCCCTCTTTGAGATGGGCTCAACCTACACCGCCGCACGTCAAGAGCGTTTTAGTTTAGCGTTTGTGGCTAGCGGACTTAAAAAAGAGGCGATCTATCCCTATCCCAAGGGAGAAAAGTGGAGTCTCTTTGGTTTTGCCGAAGAGATTGCTTCGGTGATTGGAGAGTTTTCCCTAGAGCAGCGCGCCCCTCAAAGCGAAAAACTCTTTCATCCCGCCCAGTGCGCCTACATCATCCAAAAAGGGGAGCGAATCGGGACGATCGCCAAACTCCATCCCCTCGCCCAAGAGGCGTTTGACCTAGAGGAGACCTTTGTGGCCGAGATCGATCTTGAAGCTCTAAAGCCAAGCCTGATCCAAGCCCAAAGCTTCTCCAAGTTCCCCAAATTGCAGCGAGACCTCACGGTGCTCATTGGCAAGAATCACCCCTTTAGCGCTCTACGCCAAGAGATCAAAAAGCTGGGAATCATCGAGATCAAGGAGCTATTCCCGCTAGATATCTACACCGATGAAAAGATTGATGAGGAGCAAATCAGTCTCACGATTCGCCTGCTTATCCAATCTGATTCCAAGACGCTTGAAGAGGAGGAGATTGTCTCCATCACGCAGAAAGTTTTGGATCTTTTAAACCACCGCTTTGGAGCTAAACTCCGATGAGAATCACCCAAGTCACTCCCCTTAAAGAGGGTTTTGAGATAGAGATTCCCAACATCGCCTCCGATAAGTCGATCTCCCATCGAAGCGCGATCTTCTCCCTTCTCTCCTCTAGTCCCGCTCGCATTCACCGCTATTTGCAAGGTGAAGACACGCTCCATACGCTCCAAATCGCTCAGCAGCTTGGACTCGAAGTGACAAAAGAGGGAGAGGGGATGGTCTTCACCCCGCCTCCTTCAGGAATCAAAGAACCCTTTGATGTGCTTGATTGCGGGAATGCTGGGACGGCGATACGCCTATATGTGGGATTGCTTGCCGCCTCCAAGGGCTATTTTGTTCTCAACGGAGACGCCTATTTGAGGCGACGCCCCATGAATCGTGTCGTCAAACCCCTTCAAAGCGTGGGGGCTCAGATTTTTGGACGAGATGAGGGAAATCTCGCTCCATTAACGATTCTTGGGCGTCCTTTGGCGGCTTTTGATTATCAAAGCCCCATCGCCTCAGCGCAGGTCAAAAGCGCCATGATTCTTGCCGCTTTGCAGGGCGAAGAGGCCTCTTTTTTTAGTGAACCCGAGAGAAGCCGAGATCACACTGAAAGAATGTTGCGCGGCATGGGGGCAAGAATTGATGAAGACCAAGAAGGCAGACTGACTCTTTTTCCTCTTCTTGGAAAACGCCTTGACCCTTTAGAAATGACAATCCCTGCCGATCCCTCTAGTGCCTTTTTCTTTGCAGTCGCCGCTGCGATTATCCCTGGTGCTAGGGTGAAACTCCAAAATGTCCTCCTCAATCCCACCCGTATCGAGGCTTTCAAGGTTCTAGAATCAATGGGAGCTCGCCTCCACTACTCCATCACCTCTGAAACCTACGAAACTATCGGCGATATTGAGGTTTCCCACCACACCCTCCAAGGGATCACCGTGAGCGAAAGAATCTCTTGGCTTATCGACGAGCTCCCTGCTCTAGCCATCGCCATGGCACTCGCCCAAGGCAAAAGTCGCGTCCAAAACGCTAAAGAGCTTCGCGTCAAAGAGAGCGATCGTATCAGCGTCGTAGTGAACAATCTTCGTCTCCTTGGAGTTGAAGTGGAGGAGTTTGAAGATGGCTATGAGATCACGGGCGGAACGCTTCAAGGCGGAGTCACTATCGATAGCCATGGAGACCATCGAATCGCTATGAGTTTTGCTCTAGCGGGTTTGGTAGTGCCTCTAACCATTAACGATTCGGCTTGCATTGATGTCTCCTTCCCCAACTTCCTTGAAATCCTCTCCTCCATCGCAAAGGTAATCCATGAAAGTCAAACTAGCCGATAAACATGGGTTTTGCTTTGGGGTGAAGCGGGCGATCAAACTCGCTGAATCACACCAAGGAGGAATCACTCTAGGGCCTCTTATTCACAACAAAAAAGAGATCGAACGCCTCAAAAATGATTTTGGTGTGACGGTCGAAGAGAGCGTCGAAAATCTTCCTCGAGGCTCTGAAGTGATCATCCGCACCCATGGAATTCCAAAAGACGATTTGGCCAAGCTCACTCAAAGTGCCGAGAAGATTATTGATGCCACTTGCCCTTTTGTCACCAAACCGCAAAAAATTTGTGAAATCATGAGTCAAGAGGGGTACCAAATCATCATTTTTGGTGACATCAACCACCCTGAAGTCCAAGGGGTGATGAGCTACTCCTCCAGCGAACCCATCGTGGTGATGAGCCCCAAAGAGCTCTTTGGGGCCAAGCTCAAAGAGAAGGTGGCGTTGGTTTCTCAAACCACTAAAAAAATCGAAGATTTCTTGGGTGTAGCCAGTTTTTTGGTTCAAAGATGTGCCGAGGTGAGGATATTCAACACCATCTGCAATGCCACTTTTGACAACCAAGAGGCGGCACGCCACCTCAGTCAAGAGGTCGATATCATGATCATTGCTGGAGGAAAAAACTCCTCCAACACCAAGCAGCTCCTCTCCATCTGTTTAGAGCACTGCCAGGATAGCTATCTCATTGAAGATGAGAGCGAACTTGATCCTCAATGGTTTACGAACAAGAAGACCTGCGGAGTGACGGCAGGCGCCTCTACACCCGAGTGGATCATTGAAAGAGTCGTGCGAACTATCGAAGGGTATAAGGGCTAATTTATAGCGAGCAAAGGAATGATTAAGTATAATTTGCTTAAGACGCGAAAGAATCTAACAACAAATACTGACAAAGGGTTACAATGGTCGAGAATCAGAAGTTTAACAACGAACACCTAGGCGAAGATGAAGACTTCGCCTCTATGCTAGAGGAGTCTTGGGAAAAGAGCGAAAACGAAACCATCACCAAAGGAACTATCGTCGCCATCAATGATGACACTGTGCTAGTGGATGTAGGCGAAAAAATTGAGGGACGCATCAACATTGCTGAGATTTTGGACGAAGAGGGCAAGCCCAAGTACAAAGCGGGTGACGAGCTCCCTATCATCATCACAGGCAATCGCAACGAGCGCCCTATGATCTCTCACCAAAAAGCGATCCGACGCGAGAAACTCAAAGAGAAGATCGCTGCGTTTGGCGAAGACTACCGAGATGTGGTTGTCGAGGGGGTGATCACCAAGAAAAATCGAGGCGGATATGTGATCGAATCAGAGGGCTTGGAGTATTTCATGCCCAAGTTCATGTCTGCCCTCAAAGAGGATGCCAAGAATCTTGGCAAAACCATCAAAGCTTGCATCATTAACATCAAGCCCGAAGATGACACGATTGTCGTTTCTCGTAAGCGATTCTTTGAGCTAGACAACAAGGTCAAAAAAGAGGGTGCCGCCAAGCTTCTTGAGGCAACTGAACCCCTTCCTGGAGTGGTCAAAAAGATCACCAGCTTTGGAATGTTTGTCGAAGTGGATGGCGTAGAGGGCTTGGTGCACTACACCGAGATCAGCTACAAAGGTCCCGTCAACCCCTCCAAGATCTACCAAGAGGGTGATCAGGTGAGCGTGAAAGCGATCGCTTATGACGAAGAGAAAAAGCGCCTCTCCCTCTCCATCAAGGCTACCGTGGATGATCCTTGGAGAGAGATTGAGAATGAACTTGAAGTGGGCGATGCGATCAATGTCACCGTAAGCAATGTAGAGCCCTATGGTGCATTCGTGGATCTAGGCAATGACATTGAGGGCTTCCTCCATATCTCTGAGATCTCATGGGATAAAAACATCAAGCACCCTGGAGAGTACCTCAAATCAGGCCAAGAGATTGATGTGGAAGTGATCGAGATCGACACCAAAAAACGCCGACTTCGCGTCTCCCTCAAGAAACTTCTAGAGAAGCCTTTTGAGCAATTCATGAAAACCCACAAAGAGGGCGATGTGATCAAGGGCGCTGTGGCCACTTTGACCGATTTTGGTGCCTTTATCCGAATTGGGGCTATTGATGGACTTCTCCATAACGAAGATGCCTTTTGGGAGAAGAATGGCAAATGCAAAGAGGTGATGAAAGAGGGGGACGAGGTTGAGGTTAAAATCGTCAAAATTGACAAAGATAAAGAGCGTGTCTCCTTAAGCCGAAAAAGCCTTATCGCCTCCCCTGCGGAGGATTTCGCCAAAAATCACCAAATCGATGATAGCGTGATTGGAAAAATCCGCGACATTAAAGATTTTGGCGTCTTTATCAACCTAGAAGATGGAATCGATGCCCTCATCCGAATCGAAGACCTCGCGCCTCTCAAAAAAGAGGAGCTCAATATCGGCGACGAGATTGAAGGAGTCATCTCTTTGATCGACAAAGAGAACAACAAAATCCGAGTCTCTGTAAGACGATTGGAGCGCAAAAAAGAGAAGGAGAGCATGAAGGCCTTCAACTCCGATGACAAAATGACTCTCGGAGATATCCTTAAAGATCAAATCTAACGATCTTCTATGCAGCATCGACCCCTCATCATCGCTTTGACCCTCTCGACCTTGGGTGTGGCGGGGGCGATGGCATTTGTCTATTTTCAAACCTTGAGCGATACCGCCAAGCTCTCCTTTGAAAGCCCCATGGAGGCAGAAGCCCCCAAGAGAGAGGGGCGATTCTCTCCTCTCTCTTGGACAAGCAAATTTTCAGGAAAAGAGACACCTGCCTATCTCTACCCTGCCCCTGAACTCCATGTCAAGCTTGACTTCCCCAAGGATTCTCTTGCCGCCCTCAAAACCTTTCGCGTGGTGGTGGGCGAGCTGGATCCTTATCGATTCTTCTGTCTTAATCAAGTGCTTTTGGCTCATGGAATCGATTACGCCTACTACAAGGCTGGAGGCGATATTCGCCTCATCGTCACCACCAAAGACGAAGCCTACCTGCGAAGCGTTCTCAAAGAGCTTCAACGGTACGAAATCACTTACGAACTTCATCAATCTTAACAACCGAGGATAGATCATGGCTAAACATAAAATCGTTGTATGTGACCATATTCACCAAAAGGGATTAGACCTTTTAGCTAAAGAGGCTGATATTGAACTTCTCAATGCTTCTTCTGTTCCCAAAAGCGAGCTTTTGCCCCTATTGCAAGATGCTGATATCGCCATCACCCGAAGCTCCACAGATGTGGATTCTGCTTTTTTAGAGGCGACCAAAAAGATTCGAGCTGTGGTTCGAGCAGGTGTGGGCGTGGACAATGTGGATATTGATGGTTGCAGTCGTAAGGGGATTGTCGTCATGAACGTTCCCACCGCTAATACCATTGCCGCGGTGGAGCTGACACTTGCCCATATGCTAAGCGCTTGCCGCAACTTCCCTGGGGCGAACGACCAACTCAAAAACGCTCGCCTTTGGAAGCGCGAAGATTGGTATGGAACAGAACTCAAGGATAAAAAACTAGGCGTGATCGGCTTTGGAAACATCGGAAGTCGTGTAGCGCTTAGAGCTAAAGCCTTTGAGATGAACGTCATTGCTTATGACCCTTACATCAAGCCCTCCAAAGCAACGGATCTAGGCATTGCTTACACCTCTAATTTTGATGATATTTTAGCGTGCGACATGATCACCATCCACACCCCTAAAAACAAAGAGACCATCAACCTAATTGGCAAAGAAGAGATCGCCAAGATGAAGGATGGGGTGATTCTTATCAACTGTGCCAGAGGAAATCTCTATAACGAAGAGGCTCTTTATGAGGGGCTTCAAAGCGGCAAGATTCGATGGGCGGGGCTAGATGTATTCAATAAAGAACCCGCCACCAACAACCCTTTACTTGACCTTCCCAATGTCTATGTCACGCCCCATATTGGCGCGAACACTCTAGAATCTCAAGAAAAGATTGCCATTCAAGCCGCTGAGGCTGCCATTGAGGCCGCGAGAGGCTCTAACTATCCCAACGCCCTCAATCTTCCTATCAAAGAGAGCGAGCTACCACTTTTTGTGAAGCCCTATCTCGAGTTGGTTCAAAAGATGGGATTCTTTGCCACTCAAGCCAACAAAGCCCCCATTCACTCCTTTAAAATCATCGCCGAGGGCGAGATTAGCCAATACATCGATTCTCTCTCCACCTTTGGACTCGTTGGCGCGCTCAATGCAAGCCTAGGAGACAAGGTCAACTATGTCAACGCTCCCTATGTCGCAACCGAGAGAGGGATTGAGCTAAAGAGCGAATCCAAAAGTGCTCAAGGGGGCTACAAAAACAAGATCACCGTGAAGCTCACCACCGAAAAAGATATTATGACGCTTAGCGGAACCGTCTTTGATGAAAACGTCCAAAGAATCGTTGAAATCAATGGCTTTGGACTAGATATTGAGCCCAAAGGACGAATGATTCTCTTTAAAAACACCGATGTTCCCGGTGTCATTGGCATGATTGGCACCACGCTAGCCAAGCATCAAATCAACATCGCTGACTTCAGACTCGGACGCAACAACCACAATCAAGCACTTGCGGTGATTATCGTGGACGATGATGTCAAAAAAGAGGTGATCGAAGAACTTCGAGCCATCAAGGCTTGCTTGGGTATTGAGAACGTTGTTCTCTAACCCCTCCCTCACTCCTTGGAGAGGATTGCGGTGAGCTGAGCCTCAAGGCTCTCCACCCGCCGCTCCAACTCCTTTTGCTCATGACTCATTTTCGCCACGGCGGCGGTTTGATTGAGCAACATCCACCCACACCCACTCCCTAGAATAAGTAGCACAAGCAACGCCAACAGTGAGATTTTGACCGCTTTGAGAGCGATTTTTTCGTGATTATTCATCGCTGGTTTCCTTTGTATAAGATTTGTCCTAGGAGCAAAAGAGAGAAAGAGAAGGCCGCCACCACGATGATCACCGCTCCACTAGTGAGATCATAAAGATAGGAGAGTACCAATCCCGCCACAATAAAAAACCAAGAGAGGAGCGAAGCGATCACCATCATCTGGTGAAGAGAAGAGGAGAGACGCTCAGCCATATAGGCGGGAATACTCAAAAGAGCAATCACAAGGATAAGCCCCACTGCCCTCATGCTGATCACCACGCCAAGCGCCATGAAAAGGAGAATCAGCGAAGAGAGCCAAGGCGTATTGATTCCTTTGAGTCTTGCAAAATCGGCGTCATAAGAGAATCCAAGAATCGCCCGATAAAAAAGAGCGATAAAACCCACCAACAGGAGATCATAGCCAAGCGCGATATAGAGATCTTCTTTGGAAATCGCCATAATGCTTCCAAAAAGATAGCTCATGAAATCCGCACTATAGCCCGGCGTAAGATCAATAAAGATGATTCCAAGCGCCATCCCCACTGCCCAAATCACGCCAATAATGGCATCGATTCTCTCTTTGGCATGAAGCAAGAGGTAGGCCAAGAGAAGCGCCAAGAAGAGGACAAAAAGAGAGGCACCCAGCATCACTGAGAATCCAAAAAAGACCGCGATTCCTATTCCGCCATAGGCTCCATGCGCCAGCCCGCCCGCCAAAAAGACAGTCTTGTTCGCCACACAGAGTGAGCCGATGATTCCACTGCAAATACTAATGAGAATCGAGGCCCAAAGAGCGTTTTGAATGAACTCATAACCAAGCAATTCACTCACGCTCACTCCTTCGCTTCTCCTCTTCTCTGTGTTCAAATGCCTGCAAAAATTCCACCTCGCAGAGATGCTCATCAGCAACAGGAAGGACTCGATGAATCTCTTCTAGCGTGTGCATCACCGCCTCATGATTGATATAGAGCGCCTTGCTAGCGTACCCTTTGAGCAAAGAGACGTCATGGCTAATCACTATCACGCCCCTCTCTTGGCTTAGCTCCTTTAAAAAAGCGTAAATCTCCCTTTGTCCACGTGCATCAATGCTTGCAGTGGGTTCATCCAGCACCAAAAGCTTTGGATCGCCCGCCAAAGCCCTCGCGATTAAAACTCTTTGGCGTTGCCCTCCGCTCAAATCTCCGATTCTTCGGCGGGCAAACCCTCTCATCCCAAGGCTCTCTAGTAGCTCCATCGCCCGCTTTTGTTCCTCTTGGCTTGGGGCGTGCATCCCAAAGCCTTTGGGCTTCAGAAAACCCATCAGCACCACATCAATCGCGCGAATAGGAAAATCCTTGTTCAGCGAGGTGTCCTGAGGCACATACCCCACCCCCTCCATGCCCATTCTCTTTTTCCCCTCATGAAGCACTCTTCCCTCTTGGGGCTCCAAAAGACCCACGACAATCTTCCCAAAGGTGCTTTTCCCTCCGCCATTAGGGCCGATGATGGCGCACAGCTCGCCTTGATGAAGCTCTAGATTCACCCCCTCAATCACCCTTTCTTTGCCATAGCCAAAGCCAATTCCCTCGCAGGAGAGCAGAGGAGGAGTCATTTAGGGCTTCTTGATCTCTAGCGGCGAGAGGAGATTCCTAAAACCCTCCAAGCGATGAAGAAGGAGGCTCTTCTCCTTGACTCCCTCCACTCCCTCGCCCACGCTTAAGTCGGTGATCACCACTCCGCCAAGGATCAATCGACCCTCGCCTTCACTCCCCTCTGTCCTAATCCCCCAAGCGTCATGCAAAACCATAGCGCGCCCTTTGTGCTCGCCAATATAGAGCATGATGTGCCCTTTGAGATAGAGGAGGCTCGCCCAAGGAATCGCTTCAGCTAGGATTCTGCTCTCCTTCTCCTTAGGCTCTAGGGCGGAGAGATCGACAAAACCCCCTTGAAATTTGGCTTGCGCCGCCGAGTTTCGGGGAAGCCAAACCCCCATACTACCCACTAGATCACGCACCATAGCGGAGCAGTCACGATTCCCATACATCCCTCCCCAGCCATATTTTTCACCCATGAGCTTGGCAGCGAGTCTCGCTCCATTTTCTGGAGTAAAGGAGAGGGGGAAAGGGGCAAAGTCGCTTCGACTCACTTGGCTCTCTTGCCATATCGCTTCTCCGCTAGCTCCTCGCTTGGGGACTTTGAGCGTGAGTGTTTCACCCTCTAATGCATGAATAGGATAGAGCTTGCCAAGGCGTGCGCGATCCAAAAACTCCCCTTGTGAGTCATAAAGAGGAATCGAATCATTTAAAGGAATCGCCCAGCCCAAAACTCCCTCCACTTCCCCTTTAAACGCAGAAGAAGCCCTCGCCACAGCCAAAGATCGCACCCATCCGCTCACAAAAGAGGCTTCCACATAGAACCATTCCCTATCGCGCGTGGCGTGTGTGATGAGCACGGGCGTGCCAGAAAAGAGGTAGGAGTTTTGCCAATAATCAAAAGGGTAACCCTCTCCCGCCTTTTTAAAATCATAGAATCGAGGCTTGTGGGTGGGCATCACGCGTGCATCAGTATCTTGAGTGATGATTCCTGGCTCAAGCAGGCTTGGATAGCCCTCTTCGTTCATCTCATACTCTAGCCTCTCTATCCACTCTTTAGAATTAGGGAGTCGATTCTCTCCATAGCCTGGATGGCTCTTCGCGCTTCTTAAACCCCAAAAGGTCGAGAGGCGATTCTCCCTAGGGGCGGTGGAGCTCCACGGAGAGAGGTGGCGTGTGAGATAATCCTTGGCTAAGGCTTGCTCTCTCTCTTGATCGAGGGCATAAGAGGAGGCGAGATAGAGAGCGGGATCTTGCGAGAAGGAGGAGAGCGGCTTGGGGGCTGGCGTCTTAAAGGAGCAGCCTGAGAGGAGTAGTCCCCCCGCGAGTGCCAAAGTTACAATGAACCCCTTAGTCATCAAAGCGGCTTTCATACTCTTTGAGGTCAAATCCCACCATCACTTCGCCAGAGCCAAGCTCTATGATAGGTCTTTTGATCAAAAGGGGCTCCTTGGTGAGCCACTCAATCTTCCCCTCCTCATCCAAAGCCAGCTCTTTGAGTCCAAGATTCCTATAGGTAGCGCTTTGAGAGTTGAAGATTTTGCTGATTGTGAGGCTCTTAAGCCACCGCTCAATATCAGGTCTAGTGGGATGGAAGAGCTTCAGATCGACAAACTCATAGGGAATCTTTCGTGATTCCAAAAAACTCAAAGCCTTCTTCACGCTCCCGCAACTCTTAATGCCATAAATTTTCATCAAAAAATACCTTAAAATAAATGTAGAACCGTCATATAGAAAAGCACTCCTGAAAATATACTCAAAAGTGCATTGCGAAACCATAAATGAGTCACCACACTCAAAGCGATTCCGCCAAGCTCCCTCCAGCCATAGCTCTCACTCCATGAGACCTCTTTGAGCGCATAAAAGACAAGAATCGTCATGATCGCCAAAGGCATATTTTGTTGCAAAAAAAGGAGCCAAGACGAAGGCTTGGAGCGCCCAAAAAGCCAAAAAGCCAGGATTCTCGTCACATAAGTTGCTAAAGCCGCCACTAAAATGGCCAGCAGGAGATATTCATGATTCATGATCGTCGCTCCAAAAGATACCCCCCATAAAGCAACCCCACCACCGTGAGAATCGAGAGGATGAGCATATGCGCGCTAGGAAAAAAGAAAAGCCCCCCTACCCCCACCAAAAGCGCTAAATAAAAAGGCTTTTTAGAAGGATTTTTCAAAAAAAGCTCAAGGGTAAGCACCACAAAAAGTGCGGTGAGTGAAAATTCGATTCCTTCCCATGAAAAGCCCGAGCTCTCTCCTAGAGCTATCCCCATGACACTCCCAAGACACCAATAAAAGTGGTGCAAAAGCGCCATGAGAAAAAAGCTCTCTTCTCGCTCATTTGGGGCTATCTCCACCCCCTTTAAAAGCGCGAAAGTCTCATCCGTGAGGGCGAATCGGATATAGTGGCGACGCCAGCCAAAACCTTTGGTCTCCTCCATGATCGAAAGCCCATAAAAAAGGTGGCGGAGGTTGAGCAAAAAAGTGGCTATGGCGATCTCAGCATAACCCGCATGAGCGGCAAGCAATGCCACGAGGAGAAACTGCCCCGATCCCGCATAGACAATAAGAGACATCAAAAGACCATAATACCAAGGAGTTCCCAGCTGGGTATAGAGCAGTCCAAAAGCCATCCCCAGCGGGATGTAGCCCATTAAAACGGGGAGCGTCTTGAGGAATAGCTTTGAAAGCAAATTAAGACAACCTTATGAAAATAATATTAATGAATCTTATCCTAACCTCGTTTAAACTTGGTTTTTGTAGAATAGGGTAACACGCCCCTAGGGGGTGGGATCAAAACCTGAACATAGGGAAAGGAATTTTATGGGGGAGTGGAGAGGGATTCTGATTGGGATGGCTGTGGCGATAGTGGCTTTTTTTGCGGTATCAGAGTATGCTTCCTTGCCTCTAGCTCAATCCCTCTTGGTGGCTTTGGTGGCTTTCATGGTCGTGCTCTGGACTAATGAAGCTCTCCCCCTTGGAATCGTTTCACTTTTACCCATTGTCCTCTTTCCCGCTTTTGAGATTCTCTCGATCCAAAAAACCACCGCCAACTACGCCAATCCCATCATCTATCTCTTCTTGGGGGGATTCATGCTGGCGGTAGCCACAGAGAAGACAGGACTGCACAAGATTATCGCCAAGCGCCTTTTACAAGCTTTTCCCAACACTCCTAGGGGAATCATCGCCTCTTTGGGAATCACCGCCTCTTGCCTTAGTATGATTCTCTCCAACACCACCACCGCCCTGCTCCTCTTGCCTGTAGCCCTCTCTATCTCTGAGGATCGATTCTTAAAGATTCGTTTCCTCTTGGCGGTGGCTTTTGGCGCTAGCATCGGAGGGATCACCACGCCCATTGGAAGCCCACCCAACCTCATCCTCTTAGGCTTCCTAGACAAGCAGGGAATGGATCCTATCGGATTTGCCGCATGGGTAGCGATGATGCTCCCCGTGACGATGATGATGCTCTATATCATGGTGAATGTCCTCTCCTTTAGGAGCGGTGACCACACGCTCAATGCTGAGGCATTTCATGAGGTTCACTTTGATCGCCACCAAAAAAGACTCACTTGGATTTTAGGCATTCTTGTCACGCTACTCTTTGTCAATTCCCCCATCAAGCCCTTCTACTCAGGATTAGGACTCAATGAAAACGCTATTTTGCTAGGATTTGGGATGCTGATGTTTGTCCCCAAAATTGGCTTTTTGGAGTGGAAGGACAGCAAAAAGATTCCCTATGAGATCATGTTCCTCTTTGGGGCAGGATTCTGTATTGCAAGCGCCTTCTCTGACACAGGGCTCGCCCAGAGTGTTTCTAAAGCCCTAGAGCATGTCAGTGCCCTGCCCATTATTCTCATCGTCTTGGCGGTGGCAACGTTTGCTATTTTTGCTACCGAGATACTAAGCAACACCGCCCTCATCTCGATTCTCCTTCCTATTGTCTATGCGGCGGTACACACACTTGATTTCCCCCTGGAAGAGGAGCTCATCATGATCACCGCGACCATCTGCACCAGCTATGCCTTCATGCTCCCCATCGCCACTCCCCCCAACGCCATCGCCATCTCTGGGGGCGACCTCAAGGTCTCTGAAATGGCAAGATTTGGATTCTTGCTCAACATCGCAGGCGTCTTGATTGTCAGTGCCATTGCGCTAAGCTACTGGAAACTTTTCCTCTAAAAGGATTTCCTTGTGAGAGCCCTCCTCCTCTCTTCTCTCCTACTCCTTCTTCTTGGCGGTTGTGTCACCTCCAACCCCTACACTTCGCGTTCTCAGCTCATGCTCATCGACAAAAAAGAGGAGCTCAAAATGGGAAGGGAGGCGAGCGAAGAGATTCTCAAAAATTCCAAAAAAAGCTCTAATATGCAAGCCACCAGGCGTGTGATGGAGGTGGGAACCAAAATCGCTAGAGTTGCCGAGCAGAGTGACTTTGCGTGGGAATTTCACCTCATCGAAGATCCAAGCATCAATGCCTTTTGCCTCCCCGGGGGCAAAGTCTTTGTCTATACGGGAATCCTCACCCTAGTAGAGAGCGATGATGAGCTTGCTGTGGTCATGGGGCATGAGATCGCACACGCTATCGCTCGTCACGGGGCGGAGCGGCTTAGCGTCTCAATGGCGAGCGAGCTAGGGCGGAATCTCATCGGAATCGCTCTAGACATGAAGCAACCTCAGAGCAAAAAGCTCTTTGACACCGCCTATGGAGTGGGTATGAATGTCGGAGTGATGCTTCCCTATAGCCGCACCCAAGAGCTAGAGGCGGATAGAATCGGTCTCCTCCTCATGAAGCGCGCAGGCTACAATCCAAGCGCTGCCCTCACCTTTTGGGAGAAGATGCGGGCAAATCAAGGGGGAGGCAAGGGGAGCGATTTCCTCTCCACCCACCCTAGCGATTCCAAGCGAATCGAGGCGATTCGTCAAGCCATCCCCTCGCTATAGGCGAAGCAGTCCATGATTCTTTAAAAGAGTTTTCACCCCCTCCTCAATCATCTCAAAAACCTTCTCAAACCCCTCTTCTCCGCGGTAGTGGTAGGGGTCGGGAATATCCTGCCCTGCCAATCCAAACTCTCCTAACAAAAAGAGTTTCTCCTGAGGAAAGCCAAATCGCTTCAAATCGGAAAGATTGTTTTGATCCATCGCAATGATAAGATCAAAACGGCTCGCATCCTCTTCCCTCACCTGCCTTGCTCTAAGCATCGAGATATCCACTCCTCTTTTTTGAGCAATCCGCACCGAGCCCTCACAAGGAAGCTCCCCCCTATGCCACGCACCCGTGCCTGCCGAATCAAGCTCTAGCTCCACCCCCTCATATTCCGCTAGATTTCTAGCGATCCCTTCGGCTAGCGGAGAGCGGCAGATATTTCCCAGACAGACAAAAAGAATCGAACGAACACTCAAAAAAGACTCCTTAAATAAGATACAATGGATCGACTTTTAACCCAAGGCCTGTTGCTCAATGATCAAAATACTCTTTCCTCTTTTGCTTCTAGGGAGCTTTACGCTCATCCACTATTTGGCCTACAAGGTAGGGTCACGCCTCCTCTTTGAACATCCAAGAAGCCGCCAAGTGGCCAGAATCATCCTTGGGTTCAATCTCCTCTGCGTCCTTGGGTATCTTTTATCGCGCTATTTTATCACGACTCCACCCGCGCTCTACTTTATCTTTTCACTCTCCATAGGGCTTGGCTTCATTCTTTTGGTGACTCTTTTGCTTTGGCTCCTCTTCACTCCTTTGCTCTTTTTGCCCTTAAAACCCTCTAGACGCCTCGCACTCAAAAAAAGCTTGGGATACGCTAGTGGACTCTTTTTGACAGGATATAGCACCGCTTCGCTCATCGAGGGAAGGTTGCCTCCAGAGGTGGTGAAGCTCTCCTTAAAGCTCCCTCGCCTGCCTCAATCCTTTCGAGCCATCCAGCTTAGCGATCTGCATATTGGAGGATTGATCGAAGAGCACTACATGGAGGCACTTGGAGAGAGAATCAACGCCCTCAAGCCCGACATGATCTTTCTCACGGGTGATATTACTGATGCCTCGTGCGAACAGATTCGCACACCCCTAGAAAAGCTCAAAGCCCTTCAAGCGCCCCTAGGAATCTATTTTGTGAGCGGGAATCATGAATTTTTCCACGGCATCCAAAAAACAATGGATTTCCTAAGGGAGATGGGAATTGTTGTCTTAGAAAACGATTCTCGCACGATTGAGGGGCTGGTCAATATTGCTGGTGTGCATGACCTCTTTGGACGAAGAATCGGCTTTTTGGAACCTGATTTAGAACAAGCCCTCTATGGAATCGACCCCTCGCTTCCCACGATTCTCCTCGCTCATCAACCCAAATTTGCCAAAGAAGCCCTAGGCTATCCTGTCGATCTCATCCTCTCAGGCCACACCCATGGGGGCCAAATCGCCCCTTTTGGGCTTTTGGTGAGGCTGGATCAAACCTATCTCCAAGGGCTCTATGAGCTCTCGCCCCAAACTAGACTCTATGTCAATCCAGGCACAGGCTTTTGGGGCCCTCCCATGCGATTCCTCTCTAGGGCTGAGATCACACTCTTTGAATTCACCCCCTCTTGATCGTCTCTGGTTTCTGCTATGATAGGAGAGTGATTTTGCATCCAAAAAGGGCAAAGAATGGAGACGCAAAGCGATCAGATTGAGGCACAGGAAGAGCGCTCAAAGCTCTTGACGGCGAGATTTTATGAGGTGCTAGAGGGGCTTGGGGTTAATACAGCGGATATTTCTAGAGAGCAGATTATGAAGATTCACTGCATCTTTGATGGTTGGAAAAAAAGCTTGAAAGAGAGCTGTCGTATAGAGGTCTGCTTTGATCTCTATACGCGCTCTTACGATGTCGTAGTGATTGCCGAAAACTAGGGCTTTACAAGAACATCGGTGATTTTATCGCGTGGCCAGCCTTGTTGTCCTTTAGTGAGGATAAAGAGTCGCTCTTTGGCGATTCCCTTACTCATCATATAATCGTAGGCTTTCTCTGCGCCCCCACCGCCTCTAGGGCAGACAATGACAATAGGCTCATCTTTTCCAAGTTTTGCAATAGCACTATCTAGCTTGGCTCTCTCCTCATCACTTTTGACGGGATAGGCATAAGTGGGAATCGCGCCTTTGAGGTGCTCAGCGTCAAACTCTTTTTCCACTTGAATGTCCACAAGGCTCACAGGCTTGCTCTCACGAATGAGCGTAGCCGTCTCTTCGGCGCTAATCATGTTATATTTGCCACCAAAAATTCCAAAACCTGAAAAGGCAACCACAGCGACGAATGCTAGGGCAATCGTTCCGATGATCTTTCTCATTTTTTAACTCCATTCCCGATAGGTTTAGCCCCCAACCGAGAGCCACGGGAAAGGAATATTTTACCTAAAGAGGCTTAAAAAGGCGCCCCTTAGGCAATCGCCTCACCCATGGGTAAAACAATCTCAAAAACCGCACCCTCATCGTCATTGTAGGCTTTAAGCACCCCACCCATCTTCTCCTCGATAATCACCCTAGAGAGCGAGAGTCCTATGCCCATCCCGCGTGCCCCCTTGGTCGAACTAAAGGGCTCAAAAATCTTCTCTGGAAGCAACTCAGGCGCAATGCCTCCTCCGTTATCCCTAAAGCACGCCACCACCTCCTTGGATCCTTTGGTGATCTCCACCCAAAGGCGCGGCTCTTGGGTTTGACGCTCCAAAAAGACATCCCTGGCATTATTGAGGATGTTGAGCACCACTTGCTTAAACTCTCCGCTATAACCAAAGGCGATCACCCCTAGCTCTCCTTTGATTTTAAACTCAATGCCCGCTTTGGCAAACTCCCCATGAACAAGATTCCCCACCGAACCAATGGCTTTGGAGAGGAGAAAAAACTCTTTCTCTTTGGACGGCTTAAAGAAGTTTTTAAAATCCTCCATAGTGGTGGCCATGAAATTGACCATCTCGACCATCTTTTGGCAATCCTTGAGCACCAACTCCTTCTGGAGCGCCTCCTCCTTGGCATCCAACTCAAGGCTCTGAATCAGAATCGAGAGGACATTGAGTGGCTGTTTCCATTGATGCGTGATGGCTCCGATCATGCTACCAAGCTCCGCTTGTTTGGACTGCTGAATAAGGTAAGCCTGCTCTCTCTCCCTTGCGCGCTCCAGACTTCTCACCTCCGTCACATCGCGCCAAATTGCAAAAATCCTTGCTTTGCCCTCAACTTGCGCAGGGATAAGAATCGTCTCCAAGAGCACCTCTTGCCCTAGGCGATTCTCATAGATTCTCTCAATCTTTTGATTCATCTCCTCCTCTTTGAGAGGAATTTTTTCACCTTGGAGAAGTTCAAAAACCCCTCTCCCCTGCAGTGCTTCCATCTCTTCACCAAGCATCCCTAGGGCTGCAGGATTGGCCTCTAGGATATTTCCACCCCCATCAAGAATCAAGAATCCTTCAGGACTCTTCTCAAAGAGAATCCTGAAGCTCTTCTCGCTCTCTAAGCGCTTGCCTAGCTCATATTCGACCTCTTGCCCAAGAATCTGATTGAAATCACTCAGCGCCTCCTCCATCTGCTTGTGCTCGGTGATATCCGTAAAGATTCCAATCATGCGAGCCGCTTCCCCTTGGGCATTTCGCTTCACCACCATGCCCCTGGAGAAAATCCAGCGATAACCTCCCTCCTTACAATTCACGCGAAACTCATCCGCGTATTGCCCCTCTCCCTCTTTGAGGAATCGATAGAGGGTCGATAAGACACGCGCTCTATCCTCTTTGAGGATAAAACTGGAGGCCTGCTCCATACTCTCGCCCATCTCGCCCCGAGCATAGCCAAACATCTCTTGCAATCGAGCGGACAAGAAGAGTCTATCCTCCATCACCCCCCAATCCCAGATTCCATCCCCTGAACCCTCCAGTGCAAACTCCCATCTCTGCTGGCTCTCTTTGAGCGATTCTTCAATGAGATGACGCTCGGTGATATCCCTCACATAGCCATACCACCTCACTGCTCCCTCCTCTTTCTGAGGGGCAGCATTCACCTCGATCCATCGATACTCTCCCCCTACCCCCCAAATACGAAACCGATTATGCGGCGCGGTGAGATTTTGAGCGGCATGACTGAATATCTCGCGCAGCCTCTCCCTGTCCCCCTCCTCGATTCTCTCCCAAAAAAGAAGGGAATTTTGCTCTAGCTCGTGAGCCCTCAAACCCAAAAGCCTCTCTGATCCCGCACTCACATAGGGAAAGCTCTCGCCTCCTCTATCCAAAAAGAGATATTCAAAGAAGAACCCCAAAAGGTTATTAGCGATCTTTTCTAGGCGCTTGGAGAGATTCTGCTGGAGTGTCATGAGGTTTTCAACCCTCACCTTTTCAGTGATATCCTTAAAGATCACCACCGCACTCTTTTCACCTTCGCACTCCTCCAAGAGGTAGCTTGAAACAGAAACGACAAACAAAACTCCATTTTTTCGCCTAAACATCTCCCTGCCCTCATAGGAGATTCCCTTTTTGATCGTGCGAAGGATAGGGCAGTCCGCACCTCTTAAATAGCGATTTCCCTGATGAGAGTGGAAAAGCTCATGAGAATTCTCTCCTACAAGCTCCTCTTTGGTGTAGCCGAGCATCTCGCATGCCTTGGGGTTGGCATAGGTGGTTGAACCTTGGGCATCAAGCAACAAAAGCCCCTCTGTCATCTTGGAAGAGACAAGCTCCCAGCGCCTCTGGCGCCTTTTTTCCTGATTCTTTGAGTGAAAAAACCAAACCGCTCCCAAGACCAAAAGAAGGAGAACCGCCTGCACCGCTCTTAAAAGATGACGATAATACTCATCCAGAACTGCCAAACTAGGCGCCTTAGCGATTGTCACAAGCTGAGCAAACACCTCTCCTGAATACTCCTTGATGGGCGTAGCGACCACCACCAAAAAGCCCGATTCATCTTCCATCACCTGCCCCACGGAGAGCTCTTGGCTAAGCAAAATAGGGGTAGGATTGGGGCTTTTGAGACGCTCAGTCATCTCAATATACTCTCCCAGCCGATTCGCCTCTCCAAACTCCTCTAGCAAAAACCACTCAGAACCAAAAGCACTCCCAAAGCTCTTGTAGCGGGTATTTTTAAGCAATCTCTCCATCCTCTCGCCTCGCTTAAAGATGACGAAGAGCTCCTTGTCCGCCTGAGTAGCGGCAAGCTTGCGAAGGATTGATTTAAAAGAGAGCCCGAGCTCCACGCTTCCTATGTGCTTTTCCCCTTCCATCAAAGGGAAAAGACTCTTGTACCCCACCGTGGTGGTGCCGACCACAAAGCTATGTTGCGGAAGAAGGGTTTGATTGAGCTCGCCCAAAATAGAGGCTTGAGGAATCCTCTCTCCTGCAATCTCAGGAAGATGCGCGCGAAAAATGATGCGATTATCGGGCGAAAAGAACCCAACATTATCGATTCCTCTTCCTTGAAGCAGCTCATAAAGCGGGGTGATCTCTTGGCTCAATGCCAATCTAGCCGAAAGAGATTTTCTCTCATCCAAGGAGAGAAGCTCAGGAAAACGGCTCAGATAAGCTTGGGGCTCAATGAATGCCTTGAAGTAGCTCTCGCTCATTTGACGATGAAACTCCACCATCGTTTCCAAGGAGAGCTGCTGAAGCTCTATCTCTTTTTGAACCGCTAAATCAAACGCTCTGGAGCGCTCTTGTTGCAGATAGAGATAGACAAGAAGCGCTAGCGAGGCGCCCACCAAGGCACTCCAAAGAAAGGTTTTCAAGATTGAAGGAAGAGAAGATAGAAGTTTCACAGCAAGGTTCTCATTTGATAATCGTTATTTTTTGTTTATAATTTTTATAGTTTTAGCGAGCAAAGTTGATATTCTATCGAATTTTTTGATTGTGCTATACTAGGAAAAAATAAAGTTCCAAAGGAGCTCCTATGCGAATCATCCTCCTCTCCCTTCTCCTCTTTTTCTCTTTCTCGTTGGCTAAATCCGAAGAGAGCCTTGAGGGCTTCACTCTCTCACGAGAAATCTCCCTCCAAGAGAAGGTCACCCCTAGTCGCTATCTCTCTAGCCCAAGCCTCAGAGCGAGCGAATACCTGCGAAACAAGCCCGACCTCACTTCGGCTGAAAAAGCTCAAATCACCCAAGCACTCAATCAGATTCTTGATCGCGTCTCTAAAGAGAAGTTTTGCAAAGGGGGCAGCTACTCCATTGACCCTCTTTATGAGTTCAACGAGGGTCGTCAAAAGCTCATCGGACACCAGCTCTTTTTAAATCTCTCTTGCACCCTTAAAAACGAAGAGATCGCTCGCTTTAACGCGCTCATCAATGACATCGACAAGATGGCCTCAGGCAGCGGATTCCTTCTCTTTTCTGTCCCCTCACTAAGCGCCACCTTGAGCTCTGAAGATATAGCCATGGCCAAAGAGGCGGCCTATGAGAAGATCTTGGCTTTGGCACTTGATAAGGCCAAGGAATATTCCCAAATTGCCCTCAAAAAGTGTTCGCTCATCGGGGTTGAGTTTGATTCGACTCCCTCAATGACCCCAAGAGTCATGAGCGCTAGACTCAAAAGTGGCGATTCAATGGAGAGCTCTGCCATTGAGCCCGGAGTGCCTCTAGTGCAAGAGGAGGATCTCCCCATTAGCGCCCAAGTCACCTATCGTTGCAAATAAGAGGGGTTTTCCCTCTTAAAGCCACCGGCTTAGCACCCCCACCCAAAGCGTCAAACCAAACCAAGCCATCACTCCCGCTGAAAAAAGGCTAAAAAAGGCCGAAATTCGAGGAGAGATGAGGTGTTTGGTTTTGTAAATCAAAAAGGGCAAAAAGGTGATCCAGCACAAAATCGCTATCACTAATCCTACAATCAGCCACTGCCCTTGATATTTGGGTGAAGCGGTCAAAGAGGCGACAGAGAGCCAAAAAGCGATCGTGTAGGGATTAGAGAGAGTGAGGAGATAGCCCTTGGCTAGACTTTTGAAGAAAGGGTGATGCTTTTGTGATCGCTCTTGGATGCTCTGATTTCGTCCCTTATAAAGCAGCAGCGAAAGATAAAGGAGAAATGCCCCTCCAAGAAGGGATAGAATCTCTTGAATGAGGAGCGATTCCAAAAAGAGATGGAATCCAAGAAGAGTCACTCCTAAATAGGTGAGATCGGCCAACATCGCACCAAATCCAACTCCAAAAGCACTTCTAGCGCTACTTAGGGCGGTGTTCATAATAAGAACATTGATGGGGCCAAGAGGCACCGCCGCCCCCAATCCTAGCAAAATTCCTTGCAAAAGCGAACCAAGCAAACTCTATCCTTGATAAAGAGATTTTCTTTATAATAAACTGACGAAAAAGTGCTATGATACCCCAAAGGCTCTTTAAAAAGCCCACCCAAAAAGGAGGACGCCATGCAAATCAACGCCTCTTCTATCCAAGCCCATAGCTCTTGGATGAACAACTCTTCTCACAATGTTGCCAATGTCAACACCCAAGGGTTTGGGGCGCTCCAAACCAATTTAGAGGAGAGCCCCACTCAAGGAATCACCGCCAATAGCTCCAAAGGCGAGGGAGCTACCGATCTTGCCAAAGAGCTCCCTGAACAAATGATCGCCGAACGGGGAATCGAGGCTAACGCCCAGACCATCAAAACCTACCATGATGTGCTTGGCACCGTTTTAGACCTTAAAGCCTAACGCCTCTGTGCCAAGACTTCTCTTGGCGCACCCTTAGCTTGTCATTTTTTTGTCATACAAATCGCTTATAACTTCAAAAACTCCTCCAAAGGCTTGCTGATGAAACGATTTGCTTCACTTGGTGTAGGCTCCAAGGTCACGCTAATTCTCTCTATACTTACTGGTTTTGTGTGCCTTGCTCTTCTCAGGCGCCAACCACTTCCAAGCCTCTCAAACCATCAACGAACTCAATCACTCCGCTCAAAATCAAAGCGCCAAGAGCGGAGCGCTCTTTATTGAAAACTACTTCCAAGAAAAGCTTCGTGTCGTCCAAGGTCTAGCGGGTTTCATCCATCCTCAATCCAGAAGCGATGAGGCAAGAATCCATGAAACCCTTAAGACCATCGAAAAAAGTGGCGGTTTTGACCTTGTCTTTGTTGGATTTGAAGAGGATGGACGAATGATTCGATCCAATGGTCGCCACCAGCTTCCCAAAGATGGATACGATCCCCGCACTCGTTCATGGTACAAGGAGGCCAAAGAGCGTAAAAGCGCTGGAATCACCAAGGCCTATATCACCTCCACGGGGAACAAAATGGCCATCTCCTTTTTCACCCCCCTCTATCAAGACAACGCCCTTCTTGGGGTGGTGGCCTCAGATCTCTCTTTGGAAAATCTCCAAAAAGAGATTCTAAAACTTCAAGGTTCCCCTTCACACTACTCTTTTGTTCTCGATCAAGAGAATCGTCTCCTTGTTCACCCCGACAGCGCTCTCCTCATGCAGTCTCTCGCCCCCTACAATGAGCTTCCTGCCCACCTAAGCGCTCACCCTCAAACCCCGTGGCACTACAACGATAAAGGAGTGGAGCGCATTGCCTCTTGTGCCCCCCTTGGCTCTCAAGGCTGGCTCTTTTGCTCTTCTTTACCCCTAGATGAACACGCTAAACATCTCGACCGACAACTTCAAAACTCTATCGTCATGGGTGTCTTGTTTATCCTGTTTGGAATAGCTGCCCTCTACTGGCTTCTAGGAAGGATGCTGAGCCCCATTGGAGCGCTTCAGGGCGGATTGCAACGATTCTTTGACCTGCTCCATCACAAAAGCGACACCTGCCCTCCTCTCTCCATCAAAGGAGAGGATGAATTTGGGGTGATGGCGCGTCTCATTAACGAGAATGTAGAGACCACCCTTAAAAACCTCTCCCAGGATCGCTCTTGCGTCAAAGATGCAATTTTGATGGTTCAAGAGATCAAAGAGGGGCGTCTCACAGGAGAGATCAAGGCCACCCCCAGCCATCCTCAACTCTTAGAGCTTAAAGCGCTGCTCAATGAGATGGTCGCCACCCTTCGTCAAAAAATCGGCGCCGATGCACGAGTGCTGCTAGAAAACCTCCATGCCTTCTCTCGCTATGACTTCTCCGTATTTCCACCTGAGGCCCAAAGCGAAATGGAGAAGAGCATTGAAAAGATCGCTAGAGAGATCTCTTCCTTGCTAGAAGAGAATATCGCCTCCTCCAAGCTCCTCGACCAAAAAGCCAAACTCCTTAAAGAATCAATGCAAACCCTCTCTCAAGGTAGCAATGAACAGGCAGCTAGCCTTCAGCAGAGTGCCGCCGCTATTGAAGAGATGAGTAGCTCTATGCATAGTGTCAATGATAGAACCTCTGAGGTGATCAAACAGTCTGAAGAGATTAAAGGGGTGATTGGAATCATTAGAGACATTGCCGATCAAACCAACCTACTGGCTCTAAATGCTGCCATTGAAGCTGCAAGAGCAGGAGAGCATGGAAGAGGATTTGCAGTCGTTGCCGATGAAGTGAGAAAGCTAGCGGAGAGGACTCAGAAGTCTTTAGGAGAGATAGAGGCTAATACCAATGTTCTAGTTCAATCGATTAATGAGATGGGAGAGAGCATTAAAGAGCAAGCCCAAGGAATCACTCAGATCAATGAGGCTATTGCCCAACTTGATACCGTAACTCAACAAAATGCCAGTGTGGCGGATAAGACGGATGGGATAGCGACAGAGGTGAGCCAGCTGGCCATCTCTTCACTTGATGAACTCAAGCGATTCCGCTTTTTAGAGAAGTAGTTTTATAGATTGCATTTTGCAATATTATAGAGAGGCTCTAGCCTAGAGGGATAGAATCCCTCCATGACCCTAGAAGAGAAACTCGCCCTCCTATCTGATTCGGCCAAATATGACGTCTCGTGCGCTAGCTCTGGAGGCAAAAGCCCCTCTAGCTTGCCCGCTGGTGTCTGCCACAGCTTCACTAGCGATGGGCGCTGCGTCTCGTTATTAAAGATTCTTCTCACCAATCACTGCATCTATGATTGTGCCTACTGCATCAATCGCGCCTCGATGGATCGCCCCAAGGCCAAATTCTCTCCCGAAGAGATTGCCTCTCTCACGATAGAGTTCTATCGTCGTAACTATATTGAGGGGCTTTTTCTAAGTTCTGGAATTTTTAAAAGTCCTGATGAAACCATGCAAGAGATCATCCTTACCCTAGAGCTTCTGCGCCACACCCATCAATTCAAGGGCTACATCCACGCCAAAATTATCCCTGGTAGCTCTAGCGAACTCATCCACAAGCTCTACAGACTCGCGGATCGAGTGAGTTCCAATATCGAGCTTCCTACTAGTCGCTCTCTCGCCCTTCTCGCCCCCCAAAAAGAGAAGAGCGATGTCCTCTCCCCCTTTTTATTGCTTCAAAAAAACCAATCACTCTCCACCCCCAAGGCGAGCACCCAGATGATCATTGGCGCTAGTCCTGAGAGCGACGCGGAGATTCTTGCGACCTCAGAAGCACTCTACTCAAGAAGGCTTCTTTCGCGCGTCTACTACTCCGCCTTCACCCCCACCACCCACGATTCGCGTCTCCCCCTCATCACCTCTCCCCAAACTCTCCTTCAGCGCGAACATCGACTCTATCAAGCGGATTGGCTTCTGCGATTCTATGGATTTAACGCTAGGGAGCTCTTCTCCACAACCCGCCTCAATCTCGGTCTTGATTTTGACCCAAAGACCCTTTGGGCACTTGAAAACCTCCACCTCTTCCCTCTTGATCCACACTACGCCCCCAAGGAGATGCTCTTGCGAGTTCCGGGAATTGGCGTGAAAAGCACACTCGCCCTACTTAGAGCGAGGCGTTTTGGCCGACTTTATGAGAGCGATCTGAAGCGCCTAGGAATCTCTCTCAAAAAGGCGCGCTATTTCCTAGCCCTCCAAGGCAAACCTCTCTCTCCTTTCAAGCTTGAAGAATCTCGCCTTCGCCAAGAGTTGCGCTCTCTCTCCAAGACCCCTTTGGTGCGCCCCACTCTTTTTGATTTTTACCATCTCAATCCTGCGCTAAGTGGTGAGTTATGATCTTTAGAATCCAAGGGGATGAGGTGAGTTTTTTGACCTTAATTGATCACCTCTATCGACACGCCCTCATGCCTGAGGCGATTCACACCCTCAAAGAGAGGAGAGGCAAAATAGAAGGCTCTTTATGGGGTGAGCGGGAGATCATAGGAGAGGAGGAGGTGGCGCAAAAGGTGTGGAAAGCGATTCTAGCGCGCTTTGATTCAAAGAGCATCTCCCTCCTTAGAGACGCTTTTCTCGCCCCCTCACCCCCCTTTTTAGAGATGCTCTCTTTTGTGATTTTAGGCTTTAAAGAGCCCAAATTCCTCCAAAATCCAAATATCCCTTGCGTGAGAAATCTAGAGCGCCTTCACAGGGCCATCCATCGAGAAATCCATCGCTACATAGGTTTTTTGCGTTTTAAAGAGAAGGAGGCGGGATGGCTCTATGCCGCTTTTGCCCCTCAATATCTAATCTTAGAGCCCCTAGGGGATCACTTCGCTCAAAGAATGGGTCAAGAATCGTTCATCCTTCATGATGAGGCTAGGGGAAGTGCTTTTTTCTACTCACAAGGAAGGAGGACGATCAAAACAGGGGTGAGCGTTACCAAAAAGGAGAATGAAGAGAAGAAAGGAACATGGGAAGAGCGCTGGAGGCTTTTCTTGGAGAGCGCCACGATTCCAGAGAGGAGAAACGAGAATCTCCAGCGCTCTCTTCTTCCCCTCTCCTATCGAAGATTCATGACTGAATTTGAGCCTTAGCGCCTTTGCGCCTTCTCATCAATCATCTTCTCCATGAGATCAAAGAGTTGTGCACTGGCAGCTTCTACCTCCTTGAACTTATTGACCATCGAGAGAGAATCGCATACCTTTTTCGTCACGCACTCCACCGCCTCAATCGCCCTCTGATGGACGATCTTGTGCGGCTCTTTGATGAGGGGATAGCTTGGCGTATCGCCATAAAGCCCCTTGCCCTCTTCATCATACCAATGCCCAAATCGACACTCATGATGGTTGACCAAAACCCCCTCAAGATTACCTGTCGTGGCGGCATGATAGGCATTATCTTTAAAGACAACATGATCGACCATGACGAGATTAAGAAAGATTCGACTCTTAATATCTTGGATGGAGTGATTGACATCCACGGTCGTATCGTTGAGACCTCGAAGCGTCTGTTCAAAATCTCGCATGATCACATTGAAGCGCTCAATCACCTCATTCATCTCTTCAGAATTGGTGTGAATATCTCCGCTATCTTGCTGAAGAATCTGAATGGAGGCGCGAATCTCTCCCGTGGCCTTTTGGGTCTTTTCGGCCAGCTTTCTCACCTCTTCAGCCACCACGGCAAATCCTCTTCCATGCTCTCCCGCCCTAGCGGCCTCAATGGCAGCATTGAGAGCGAGGAGGTTGGTCTGCTCGGAAATGTCGTTGATGAGATTGATGATAGAGTTGATCTCCGAGGAGCGATTGAGAAGCATTTTGGTCGCCTCTTTATTGGAGGCGATGAGCTCAGTGAGGGAGTGGAGACTATCGACCACCTGCTGAATCTCACCGATTCTTCCGCCTGATTCTTTAGCGGCCCCCTCCACGCCCTTGGCGATCTCTTCAAGCTTGTCCACGCTTCTCATGAAGCTTTTTTGGAGATGCCCTAGCTGCTCTTTGTTCTGATTAACCTCATAAAGCTCCGAGGCAACCCCTTCTTTGAGGGCATTAAGGTGGTTTTGGCGCATCACCTCAACGGTTTGGTTGGTCTTACTCCCCTCTCTAGCAAAGGTCGGGTTCATCCCTTCGACCATAAACTTTCGAAAGAATCGATTCTGGCTAGCGTAACGAATGGCCGTGTCGCTCTCCCTGATGAAGGTCTCCACCTGATCCAAAAGGTTGTTAGAGCTTCGAGCGATACTGCCTACGGTTCCGAAATCTTTGATGTGCGTGACTCGCGGCTCAAAATTCCCCTTGGCCGCTTCATCCATCACCGCCTTGACCTTCTCGATACAGAAGCGCATTCTTTGCAACTGATAGAGTAGCAATCCCACCGCTATGATAGAGACCAAAAATCCTGTGAAAGCGATCCAATGGAATCCTATCAACCACGCCTGCACCACATCGCCAATCACCAAGAGAGCAATGAGGAGCCAACCAAGCCCTAGAGCATTAGAGAGATAGGATGTATTCTTCATAACTTTTCCCTTGTTGTTTTAAAATCTCTTGCAAATGGCGCTCAGAGCCCTCCATCCCTTGGCTCTTCTCGATCTCAAGGAGCTGTTTGTAAAGAGGCTTGATTACCCCCAAGGCTTCAACCTTTGGCTTGCGCCGCACGGAGTAGTATCCCACCACTTGATTCTTGTGATCAAAAGAGGGGGTGACATTGGCAAGCACCCAGTAATAGGAGCCATCTTTGGATAGATTCTTCACGTAAGCGTTGATCTCTTCGCCTTTTTTGATGTAATCCCATAAAAATTTAAAAATGACTCTAGGCATATCAGGATGACGCACGATATTGTGATGCGCCCCCAAAAGCTCTAGCTCTTTATATCCGGAGAGCTCGATAAAGAGGTCGTTCCCATAGGTGATTCGCCCTTTGGTGTCGGTTTTGGATACAACAATCTCACTCGCTTCAAAAACCCGCTCATGATCATTAGGAATGGGTCTATTCATTGACTTTCCTTGTGCTGAATTTTATTTTTTATATATTTTTTAAACCCTAAATAGATTGGCGCGATTGTAGGGCTTTCAAGCTAACGGCGAGTTGAATTTTTTGGGATTCCTGCTCAGCGTAATCTCCAAACCCCGAATCTCCCCTCGGTCCACGATCTTGATCATCCCATCAAAGTAGCGCCGCAAAAGATGCTGAGCCACAAAAAGCTCCATATCGCGGCGCTTCTCCTCAAAGCCTCCCGCAAAAGGCTCGAACATCACCTCACTCCAGCACCTCCCCGCACAAGCCACATCCGCCATCCAAATCTTCACCTCGCCCTCAAAACTCTCGCAAACCACCCGCACCAATAGCTCTCCTCGATTCACCTGATCGCACAACGCCATGATGGCCTTAAAGACCTCCAGCAATATCTGCACCAGCATCCCTTTGAGCCCAAAAATCACCTCATCATTCCCTTCGATTTCTAAGAGACATCTCGCCTCCTGCGCCAAAGGTTCCGCAATCTCAAAGGCATCTTTTAAAACCGTGTGAAGCCCAAAGTGACGCCCCACCTCCTCTTTGGCAAAAAATGTATCTGAGAATCGAGAGATGACACGAGAGAGGCGGAGCGATTCGGTCACGATTTTATCCGCAAGATGATGGGTGTCTTCATGCCCCTCAATACCCCTCTCATCCAAATTGAGCTTAATATTTTCGGCGGTGATACTAATGACATTGAGAGGTTGGCGCCAATGATGAGCGATAAGGCGAATAAGCTCTTTTTTGGATTCAAAGAGAAGCGAACGGATTCTCTCTTGCTCTGCCTCCTCTTTTTTGAGCTTGGCAAGCTTGATATGCCTGAAATCCTCTAGAGTCTCCATCAGCCGTCCAGGTTCAATGGGTTTAGGAAGGAAGAGATGAACCCCAAGCTCGATGGCTTTAATGAAGTATTTCATCTCACTAAAAGCGCTAATGACGATGACATAAGGCTTGGCTCCACCGGCTTTGATGCGATCTAGCATCTCCAGCCCCCCAAGCTTTGGCATTCGAATATCAGTGATGATCACATCAGGGGCGTGCAACCCAAAAAGCCTCTCTCCCTCTTCGCCATCCCCCGCGCTCCAGACTTCAGGAAAATGGTTCGAGATGATCGTGCTAAGCCACTCTCTCGCATCCGTATCATCTTCAACAATCAAAATCTTTAGGGCTACCTCTCTCTCCATTTTCATGCCTCCTTAGAAGGAAAAAATTTCAAGCGAAACTTCGCACACTCTGGATCAACCAGCTCAATCTCCCCTTGAAGATGCTTTTTCAAAATGACTTGACTCATATAAAGCCCCACACCCGTTCCCTCTTTTTTGGTGGTGAAGTAGGGCTCAAAAACTCTCTTAGCGACCTCCAAAGGAATCCCTCCCCCGCTATCGCTCACCTCCAAACAGATCGCTCCTTCTGATTCATAGCCTTGGATGTGGATAATTTTTTGAGGCGGACAGTTGGATTGAATCGCGTCTCTAGCATTGCCAATGAGATTGAGAATCACTTGGGTGAAATCTCCCTCCACGCAAGAGATCTCCAAATGAGGCGGGATCTCCACCTTGCACTCAATTCCATGATAGGCCAAAGAGGCGTCCAAAATGCGAATCGTCGAAGTGACCATCTCTTTAATTGAGCGCCTTTTGCGCTGGCGCTGAGGACGGAAAAAATCCCGAAAATCATCAATTGTCTTAGACATCAGCTGAATAATACGCCGACTCTCCTGATAAACCCCCTCAACCGAGCTTTGAGTGAGTTTTCCCTCATTTGATTCTTCTTTTAGCTGATAGAGAATCATCCCTAGCACATTGAGGGGTTGGCGCCACTGATGAGCAATATTGCCCACCATTTCGCCCATCGCCGCCATCTTGCTCTGCTGGATGAGCATCTGCTCGTTTTCAAGATTCTTGCGAATCTCCTCTTGCACACGGCTCTCTAGATGGCGGTTGAGCTCTAGACGATTCTCCTCTAGAAGTTTCTCTCTAGTGAAATCCCTAGCAATTCCTAAGATTCCCACCACCTTGCCTCGCAAAAGAATGGGGCTCTTGGTGATAGAGAAGAAGAATCTTCCCCTCAAAGGATGCCCTCCGCCATACTCCAAACGGATATTTTTTCTGAAGCGCACCACCTCTTCGTCGCTCTTTTGAGTGAGTCGTAGCTGCTCTGCATCCAAAATATCTGCATCGCTCAGCCCCTCCATGCTCTCCTTGCCAAAAAAGTCGCAAAAGGCCTTATTTGCCCCCAAATAGCGCCCATCAACCCCTTTATAAAAGATCAAATCATCGGTCGTATCAATCAAGTTTTTGATGATTTTATTTTGACGATCGCTCTCTCCATGAAAAATTCGAAAAACCCAAAGCGCAATGAGGATCAAAAATCCCCCTTCGCCAAAAACTCTGTAGAGCTGGTGGGAGAGCGCCTTTTTCACATAGGCTACATCCACCTCAGCGCAGGCCAGATAGACGCGCCCTCCAGGACTCACTTGGGGGATAAAAATCGTCCTGAAGCTTCCCCATCGATCCTCATACTCATCCACTCCTCGCTCCCGATTCCCTAAAGCGGCTTTGAGCTTGGAGCTGGCGTCATTGTAGAGCTCAAAATATTGCACATAATTACCCAGTCGCTCCTCTTCTTGGGAGCGACTGCTCGTGGTGAGGTAATAATCCTCTCCCTCTTTGATCACGGTGTAGAGGAAATGAAGTCCATTGGCACGCGCATATTGCGTCAATCGAACGATATTACGCTCATCCTCTTCGGCTGAAATCGACCCTGCCCCGTAAGCACGATCATGAAAATCTTCCGCCAAAATTTTGGGAATCGCGCTCGCAGCCGTGTGAAGATTGCGATCGATTCCTTCTAAAATGCTCTCTTTGGTGCTCTGGTAGGAGAAGGCCATGTAGATCAAAATCCCCATCGTATAACCCCAAAAAGCCAGCACAAAGAGCCATCGATTCTCCTTTACCATAGGGTTTTCCCCCTATAGGAGCAATCCAAAGAAGTCAAAAGAGGAACTTTGGTAAACTCCTCTTTTGAAGTTTTGCTCCAAGGGGTGGTCGCTTTATCCATGGAAAATCTAATCGTTTTTGGAATCATCTCTGTCCTCATAGTCATCTCTCCCTTTGTCAGTGCTCTCTCCAGAATTCCGCTAGTGGTCGTGGAGATACTGCTTGGAATGGCGGCTTTCTACATGGGTGTCATTGAACATTCTGATGCTCTAAAGATTGTAGCGAAAATTGGTTTTTTATACCTTATGTTTTTGGCAGGAATGGAGGTGGACCTCAAAAGTTTTCTCACCCTCGGGAAGGAACTACTCAAAAAGGCCGCCATCTACTTTGGCGTGCTCTACACCCTCACCCTCACCCTCGTCTTTTACATGGAGCTTCCCGCGATCTACATTGTCGCTTTTCCCGTCATGTCGCTTGGCATGATCATGGCGCTCATCCAAGACTATGGAAAGCAACAACCTTGGCTCAATCTGGCGCTAAAAATAGGAATCATCGGAGAGCTTATCAGCATCGCTGCCCTCGTGATTATCAATGGTGCCTACTCTTTTGGCATGACCATTGACCTCTACAAGACTCTCGCCGTGCTCCTCATCTTTTTGCTTGTGATCATCATCCTCTTTCGATTCGCCAAGATCATCTTTTGGTGGTTTCCTTCGCTCAAGCTTCTTTTGGTGCCTCATGAAAATTCAATGAATCAAGACATTCGATTCAGTATGATGCTCTTTTTCGTGATGATTGGAATCGTCTTGTACTTAGAGCTTGATGTGGTGCTTGGCGCCTTTTTGGCGGGAATGTTCTTGGCGACCTTTTTTCAATACAAAAAAGAGCTTCCTGAGAAGCTTCACGATTTTGGATTTGGCTTTCTTGTCCCCCTCTTTTTCGTCTATGTCGGCTCCACGCTTGACATTCATCTTATCATCCAAAACCCTCAGCTCCTAAGCCACGCGCTCTTTGTGACGCTCTCCATGATCACGATTCGACTCATCGCCGCCTCCATCGCTTATGGAAATTACTTTAAAAGCGCGCGAAACACCCTGCTCTTTGCCCTAAGCGACTCCATGCCACTCACCTTCCTTGTCGCCACTGCCACGCTTGGAATCCAGCTAGGAGCCATCACTCAAATGGAGTATTACGCCTTTGTGATCGCCGCTCTCATGGAGGGAATCCTCTTCACGATGCTGATCAAATTCATCTATGTTTGGAGCGAAAAGCGCAAAATCAGCTAGGGAGTGTTGTCTATTTCTGCTTTTTGGGGAGAGGAGGGGTGCTTTTGTAGCGCTTCATCTCTTGCAAATAGCGATAGATCGCCTGCAGTTCCGAATCTTCGAGATGATACTTTGGCATCACCTTGTTCTCTTTGAGGGTCGCTTGGGAGAATCGCTCATAGGAGAGCTCATTAATAGGGGGAGCGATGAGCGGTTTGAGCTTGCCTTTATGCTGGTATTGGGCGATGATGGAGCCCTCGCCCTCTTTGCCGTGACAATGAACACAGCCAATTCCCCTAGGGTTTTCATAGAGCATCTTGCCATATTCAAAGGGTGTGATAAAACTGCTCTCCGCACTCAACATCACAGGAAAGAGCCACCACCACGCAAGCCTCATGCCCACCCTTAAAGTAAAAAAAATAGAGTTTCCCCTATAATACCCGACTTCACTTTTAAAGGCGATAAATGCAACTGCTCGATGGCAAAGCCCTCTCTTTGGAGATTGAAGCCAAAGTCAAAGAAGAGGTCATGATTCTCACCTCCTCTAGAGGAGTTACTCCGGGATTGGCGGTGATCCTAGTCGGCAGCGATCCGGCCAGCCAAGCCTATGTGAACATGAAAGCCAAAGCCTGCAAACGCGCAGGAATCTACTCCATCACACACGAGATGCCAGAGAGCACCACCGAATCACAGCTCCTCAATGCCATTTCGATTCTCAACAATGACCCCAATATTGATGGAATCTTAGTCCAGCTCCCCCTACCCAAACACATCAACACCGCCAAAGTGCTTGAGGCGATCGCCCCCCACAAAGATGTCGATGGATTCCATCCCCAAAATGTGGGCAGGCTCACCTCCAATCTTGGCGGATTCGCCCCTGCTACCCCCATGGGAGTGATGCGACTGCTCCAAAAATATGGGATTGACCCCCAAGGTAAAAACGCTGTGATCGTGGGCGCAAGCAATATCGTGGGCAAACCCATGGCCTCACTCCTGCTCAACGCCAACGCCACCACCACCCTCTGCCACATCTACACCAAAGACCTCGCCTCTCACACCCAAAACGCCGATATCCTCTGCGTGGGCGTGGGCAAACCCAACCTCATCACCGAATCGATGGTGAAAAAGGGGGCGGTGGTGATCGATATTGGTATCAATCGTCTTGAGGATGGCTCCCTCGTGGGTGATGTGGATTTTGCCTCCGTCGCGCCTAAATGCTCCTACATCACCCCCGTTCCCGGAGGCGTGGGCCCCATGACCATCGCTTCTCTTTTAGAAAATACGCTCAAAGCCGCCAAAACTCGACAGGAAACACCCCAATCATGAAATGGTTCAAAAAACTCTACGACTTTGCCAACAGCTGGACGGGAACCCTTATTATCGTCCTTGGAATCATCTTCTTTGTCGCCCAAGCCTTTGTGATTCCAAGCGGAAGCATGATTGGCACCATGCTCATCGGGGACAATCTCTTTGTGAAAAAATTCGCCTATGGCACCCCCACCCCAAGACTCCCTTGGCTAGAGTGGAAGGTGCTTCCCGATTTTAACGACAACGGCCACCTCATCGAGGGCGATCGACCCAAAAGAGGCGATATTGTCATCTTTCGATTCCCCTTGCAAGACACGATTCACTATGTGAAGCGCTGCGTAGCCAAAGAGGGAGATGAGGTGATCTACGCCGAGGAAGGGTTCTATTTTCGCCCCATCGAGGGAGACGCCTATATCCATGAGCGCTACAAAGGAGTCAAAACGCGCCATTTCTTTGGGAAGCTCTTCGTCTATGATCCCTATTTGAGCGAACATTCGGGCGTCCACTATGAGAAAAAAACAATGAACGCCTTCGCCCAAATGCTCCACTACGCTAGCGCCAATCAACTCTTCATGAGCGCCCACAGAAGCGCAGAAGGAGAGATATTTTTCTATCACAAAGTCGAAAAAGATCACTTCTTTATGATGGGAGACAATCGAGACAACTCCAACGATTCCCGATTCTGGGGAAGCGTGCCCTATAAAAATGTCGTCGGCAAGCCTTGGTTTGTCTATTTTAGCTGGGATGAAGATTACAAAATCCGCTGGAATCGAATCGGCAAAAGCATCGAAACTTTAGAAGACGAGCTACGAGACGCTAAAGCCAAGGAGGCCTTGTGATAGAGATCAAAGGAATCGACCCCCTCTATCAGATCATCACCCTCATCCTCGCCCTCTTGGTAGCGATTATTGGGCATGAGATCATGCACGGCTATGTCGCCTATCGCTATGGGGATTTCACCGCCAAAAATGCAGGTCGATTGAGCATCAATCCCTTGGTTCACATTGATCCCATTGGCTCGATTTTGGTGCCCGGACTCCTCTATATATCAGGCGCTCCTTTTCTCTTTGGCTGGGCCAAGCCTGTGCCTGTGGACTCTTATGTGGTGCTCAAAAATGGAGGATACAACGCAGGAATCGCCGTCTCTCTTGCAGGCATAGCCTATAACTTTGCCCTAGCGATTCTCTCGGTCTTGCTTCTTGGGATCGTCAATACCGAAGAGTTCTTTGGCGCGATCGTTGCCCTCTTTTTGCTCCAGCTCACCCTCTATAATGTTGTCTTGGGAGTCTTCAACCTTTGGCCTATCCCTCCGCTTGATGGCTCTAGAGCCCTTGCTTACGGATGTCTCAAGTATCGCTTCATGAGCCTTCCCCGCCTTTTTGGCCAGCTAGAACCCTATGGGATGATCATCCTAGTGGCCATTTTGGCCACCCCGCTCTCCCAATGGTTCTTCTACCCCGTGAGGCTAATTTATGGTTTTTTGCTATAATTGACCCGACTTTAACGACACGAAGGATTGAGTTTTGACCTACTTCATCGCCACTGATCACGCTGGATTCTCCATTAAAGATCATGTCAAAGAGTTCATCCGCCAAAAAGGCCACGAGGTGATCGACCTAGGACCTGCGAGCGCCGATAGAGTTGACTATCCTGACTACGCCCACGAGCTCTGCCAAAAGGTTTTAGAGAACAGAGAGAGCGCAGGGATCTTAATCTGTGGGACAGGGATTGGCATGAGTATCACCGCCAACCGCCACAAAGGAATCCGTGCCGCCTTGTGTCATGATGCCTACACCGCCACCCTCACCCGAATGCACAATGACGCCAATGTCCTCTGCATGGGAGAGCGTGTGGTCGGGCTGGGCGTGGTCGATTCGATTCTAGAGGCTTTTCTTAGCACCCCGTTTGAGGGGGGTCGTCACGCCTGCCGCATCGGCAAAATCGAACAAGAGTAGGATTCTATGTTTCTTGAGTGGTTCGTCGTCTCCAGTCTTATCCTCTTTGTCCTTTTCATGCTGATTAAAACCTTTTTCTATAAGAGTGTCGCCCAAAAGGAGGAGAAGAGTAGCGCCGTGATGAAACTCACTCTACAAGAGGCAGAGATTCTCATCCGAAAGCATCAGCTCCAGCTCCAGCGAGCCCTTGGAAACATTGATATTCTAACCGATGAAATCACCTCGTTACGCAACGAAGTTAAACTGCTCAAGCAGCGCAACTCCCAATACCGAATCGAGAGTGAAAAATACAAAAGCCGCATCAAAGATCTAGAGCAGAAAATCGAAGCTCTCCTCTAGAATTGCATCTGGCCTTAAGGAGTTTTTATGTCCGTCCTCGATGAGAATCAAAAGCAGTTTTTGCTTGACTCTATCCGTAACATTCCTGACTTTCCCAAGCCCGGAATCCAATTCAAAGATATCACCACCCTCCTCAATGATCCCAAGGCGTTTGGCTTTTTGATCGATTTTTTAACCGATCGTTACGCCCGTTTTGAGCTTGATTACGTCGCGGGTATCGAATCGCGCGGGTTCATCTTTGGCGCCGCTCTTGCCGCCAAGCTCGAAGTCGGCTTCGTCCCTATTCGGAAAAAAGGGAAGCTCCCCTCCACCACTATCGCCGAGAAATACTCGCTGGAGTACGGCTTTGATGAGGTGGAGATTCATATCGATGCTTTTAGAGAAAAAGAGGGAAGCCGAGTCCTCCTCATCGATGATCTCATCGCTACAGGCGGGACGGCTGAGGCGGCAGTGAAGCTGATCCAATCCGCCAAAGGTCACTGTGTGGAGGCTTGCTTCCTCCTGAATTTAGAAGAGCTGGGAGGGGCCAAAAAGGTCTCCAATCTCGCTCCACTCTACACTCTATTGGATATTTGACCATGTTTATGCCCACCCCTAGTCAATTTGACCCCGATGAGAGAGGCCATTTTGGAAAATTTGGCGGGAGATTTGTCCCTGAGACACTGATGCCTGCGCTCTTAGAGCTAGAGAGTGCCTACAATGAATTACGCTTTGATCGAGAGTTTTGGAGCGAGGTGGACTACTACCTCAAAGAGTATGTGGGTCGCCCCAGCCCCCTCTATTATGCGGAGCGTTTGAGCGATGAGTTAGGAGCCAAAATCTACCTCAAGCGCGAAGACCTCAACCACACGGGCGCTCACAAAATCAATAACACTGTCATCCAAGGACTACTCGCCAAACGCCTTGGCAAGAAGAAGATCATCGCCGAGACAGGCGCAGGGCAACATGGAGTCGCGACCGCGACCATCGCCGCGCTTTTGGGTCTAGAGTGCGAGGTCTTTATGGGCTCCAAAGACACCGCCAGGCAAGAGCTTAATGTCTTTCGCATGAAGCTCCTTAGCTCCAAAGTGCAAAGCGTGGAATCGGGCTCAAAGACACTCAAAGATGCGATGAATGAAGCCATCAGACATTGGGTCACTCACGCGCGAGACACCTTCTATATCATTGGCACCGTGGCAGGCCCCCATCCCTATCCCATGATGGTGAGGGATTTTCAGAGTGTCATCAGCTTTGAAGCTAAAAAGCAGATTTTAGAGAAAGAGGAGCGACTGCCCGATTATGTCATCGCTTGCATCGGCGGAGGGAGTAATGCCGCAGGGATGTTTGCTCGATTTCTTGATGAGGAGAGCGTGAGATGCATCGGCATTGAAGCAGGGGGGCTTGGCATAGAGAGTCATCACCATGGCGCCAGTCTCGCCAAGGGATCACCTGGGATTCTTCATGGACAGATGAGCTACCTCCTTCAAGATAGCGAGGGGCAGATCGAGGAGGCCTATTCTATCTCGGCAGGACTTGATTATCCAGGGATTGGCCCTGAACATGCCTACCTCTTTGAAAGTGGCGCGGCGGAGTATGATCATGTGACCGATGCGGAGGCTTTGGAGGCGTTTGTGTGGCTAAGCCAAAAAGAGGGAATCATCCCTGCTTTTGAGAGTGCTCACGCCATCGCCTACCTCAAAAAAGCGCGCGAGCGCTTCAAAGATAAAGTGGTGATTGTCTCGCTTTCAGGTCGAGGGGACAAGGATATGATTCAAGCAAAGAATCTTCTCAACTTCCACTAATTCATCTCAAAAAATCAACACGAGGCAAACGACGTGGAAGAGCTATTTCTTGGCTGGTTGAGAGATTACGGTTACACGATTCTCTTTATCTGGAGCATGATGGAAGGCGAGATGGGGCTCATCATGGCAGGCATCATGAGCCACACAGGCCATATGCAGATTCTCATCGCCATTGTCGTGGCAGGGCTTGGAGGCTTTGTCGGCGATCAGATCTATTTTTATATTGGGCGCTACAACAAACAGTTCATCTACAGGCGGCTCAAGACCCAGCGCCGCAAGTTCGCCCTCGCCCATCTTCTGCTCCAAAAATATGGCTGGCCTATCATCTTCATCCAGCGTTACCTCTATGGAATGCGCACGGTGATTCCCATGTCCATTGGCGTGACCCGTTATAGCGCGAAGATGTTCGCTCTCATCAATTTCTGTAGCGCCATTGTTTGGGCTGCATTCACCATATCGCTCGCCTATATTTTGGGCGAGGAGCTCCTCGCTATTGTTCACTGGATCAAAGATCACTTTTATCTCGCCATCCCCCTAGCGCTTCTTTTAGGCGGGGGAATTGCTTGGTATTTTCACTATCAGACCCGTAAATAAAAGGATAAAAATCGATGGAAATTTTATGTCACTCGGCTCCTTTGCATGAAATCAAAGCCGAAGCTTCACTTATTTTTGTCATCAATAAAGAGTTTTCTCACGAATGGATTGCCGATTCTGAGCTGTTTGGGAGTGTCGGCTTTGAAGGCAAAGAGGGGCAGACGCTCTTTATTCCTCAGAGCAAAACCCTCTATTATGCCCTCGATTCCCTCACGCCTGATTCCATCCGCGAATCAAGCGCCAAAGCCCTAAGGGCTCTCAAAAAATACCCCTTCTCCTCCTTCAAAGTCGGAATCTACACTCAAGAGTCACTAGAGTGCCTAGAGGCGATGGCGGCGGGATTTTTACTCGGAGATTACAACTTTGAGACCTATAAATCTCAAAAAAGTGAAAGCAAACTCACCCAAATCCTCATCTCACTCCAAACCCATCTAGGTCGCCAGATCGATTCTAAGAGCTTTGAGACGATTTTGGCTCGCCAGAGTGCGATCGCTAGAGCAGTCAATCTCGCTAGAGAGCTAGTCAACACTCCACCTGAGGATGCGACCCCTCAAAAGATTGCTCAAGCCGCCCAAAAGGTCGCTCAAGAGCATCAGCTAGAGTGTCGAATCGAAGATGAGAAGTTTTTGGAAAAGGAGCAGATGGGCGCTTTCCTCGCGGTCTCTAGAGCGAGCATCCACCGCCCTAGACTTATCCATCTCACCCACCAAAGTCCAAAGCCCAAGCTCAAAGTCGCTCTCGTTGGCAAGGGTCTCACCTATGATAGTGGCGGTCTGAGCCTCAAGCCTGCGGATTTCATGGTGACCATGAAAGCTGACAAAGGCGGAGGTTGCGCCGTCATCGCCATTCTCCAAGCCGCCAAAGAGCTAGGATTGGAGCTGGAGCTTCATGGAATCGTAGGAGCCACGGAGAATATGATCGGAGGCAACGCCTACAAGCCCGATGATGTTTTGCGTGCCAAAAATGGCAAAACCATCGAGATCCGCAATACAGACGCCGAGGGGCGATTGGTATTGGCTGACTGCCTCGTCTATGCCCAAGAGCTCAAACCTGACTACATCATCGACCTCGCCACCCTCACGGGGGCTTGCGTAGTGGGGCTTGGTGAATACACCTCAGGCGTGCTAGGACACAGTCAAGAGCTCAAGCACCGCTTCATCGAGTGCGCCACCCAAAGCGGTGAGCTGACCGCTGACCTCCCCTTCAATCGCCATCTCAAAAAACTCATCGAATCCAAAGTCGCGGATGTCTGCAATGTGAGCTCCACACGCTATGGTGGCTCCATCACTGCGGGACTCTTCCTCTCTGAATTCATCGAAGAATCTTACAAAGAGAAGTGGCTCCACCTCGATATCGCTGGGCCTGCCTATGTGGAAAAAGAGTGGGATGTCAACCCTCATGGCGCAAGTGGCGCGGGTGTGCGCATGGTCTTACAATTTTTAGAACAACTCACAAAGGAATCATAAAATATGGCACTTAGCATCGGAATCGTAGGTCTCCCCAATGTCGGCAAATCCACCACTTTCAACGCCCTCACCAAAGCGCAGAATGCGGAAGCGGCCAACTACCCCTTTTGCACTATTGAGCCCAACAAAGCGATCGTGCCCGTGCCTGACTCGCGCCTTGAGGCACTCGCTAAAATCGTCAATCCTCAAAAAATCCAATACTCTGTCGTGGAGTTTGTCGATATCGCTGGATTGGTCAAGGGTGCAAGCAAGGGGGAGGGGCTGGGGAATCAGTTCCTCGCCAATATCAAAGAGACGGAGGCGATTTTGCATATCGTTCGCTGCTTTGAAGATGGCAACATCACCCATGTAGAGGGAAGTGTTGATCCTCTGCGCGATATTGAGATCATCGAAACAGAGCTTTTGCTAGCGGATATGCAGACCCTAGAGAAACGCATCGAGCGCCTAGAGCGCACTGCCAAAACCGACAAAGACGCCAAAGACGCCCTAGAAATCGCCCAAGCGCTCATGGCACACATCGAATCAGGAAATGCCGTCCGAATCTTCCCCCAAAAAGAGCACGAAAGCTTCAAAGAGCTCAACAAAGAGCTTCGATTCCTCACCAATAAAGAGATCATCTATGGTGCCAATGTAGACGAGGAGGGGCTTGGCGAGGACAATGCCTTTGTCTTGATCGTCAAAGATTACGCCCAAAAAAATGGCTGCGAAGTGATCAAGCTCTGCGCCAAGATCGAAGAGGAGATGGTGAGCCTAGAGCCAAACGAGAAGCAGGAGTTTTTAGAATCACTCGGAGCTAGCGAATCGGGACTGGATCAGATCATCAAAAAGGGCTTTGAAAAGCTTGGACTCATCAGCTACTTCACCGCTGGAGTCAAAGAGGTGCGCGCATGGACGATTCGCAAAGGCTCCACCGCCCCCCAAGCCGCCGCAGTGATTCACAAAGACTTTGAGCGAGGATTCATCCGTGCTGAAACCATCGCCTATGAAGATTTCATCAAACATGGCGGAGAGCAAAAAGCCAAAGAAGCAGGGGCGCTCCGCGTCGAAGGGAAAGAGTACATCGTCCAAGATGGCGATGTGATGCACTTCCGCTTCAATGTCTAAACCCTTTTACAAGATTCATATCGAGATCACCGATTTTTGTGGGCTCTCCTGCCACTTCTGCTCTCCTAGGAAGAATCATCGAGGGGTGATGAGCCTAGAGCTCTTTGAGCGCTCCCTCCTGAAGTGCGCTCCCCACACCGATCTCATCGCCCTCCATCTGCTGGGCGATCCTCTCACGCTCCCCTCACTCCCAAGCTACCTAGACGCATTAGAGCGCCACTCTCTGCGCGCTGAGGTGACGACTTCGGGCTTTTTTCTAGGCGAGAGAGAGCGATCCGCCCTCGCCCACCCCGCCATCAAACAGGTGAATCTCTCGCTCACGAGCTACTTCTCCAACGCCAAGCGCCTTGGGCTAGCGGAGTATTGGAGCAATATCTTAGCGCTTCTAAAAGAGCGAGAGAATCGAGGCTCTCCAGAATACCTCAACCTCCGCCTTTGGAATCTCCATAGCGAACCGCGCCAAGAGGAGCTCTTCCAAAGAATCGAATCGCACTTTGGATGCAAGCTCGACCTCTCCAAGAAGCGCCAGCGGCTCGCCCCCAAGCTCATCCTCGATCTAGATGAGCTTTTTGAATGGCCCAACCCCCAAGCTCCCGCTCAAACCCAAGGCTACTGTCTCGCACTCCAGACCCATCTGGGTATTCTCTCTGATGGAACGATTGTCCCCTGTTGCTTAGATGCCCTAGGCGAGCTAGCCCTTGGAAAGATCCAAGAAGGCTCGCTTGATGAGGCACTCCACTCTCCTAGGGCCACAAAAATCAAAGAGGGGTTTCTCGCGGGAAGGCGAATCGAGCCCTTTTGTCAGCGCTGTGGCTATGTGAAACGATTCGACAAGGAAAATGGGCTATAATCATCCCAAACCTCCAAAACCAAGGAGCCCCCTTGACCATCTGGAAAGCTCTCCTCTTTATCCTCTTCTCGCTCTTTATCTATGTCGCATGGATCATGCTCGGCGGCAACAACTACGAAGCCTTGGCGCTAGCGCTCGTGGTCTTTTTGGTGTTGCTCATCAATCCCCTCAACATCAAAAAAATGACTCTCGGCGAGGCAGTGGATAAGCGCTACCAATACAACAAAGAGCGAATCGTCGAAATCGAAAAAGAGAAGCTCAAGCACCGCACAGAGCAGAGCAAGAAGCGGGCGCTAGAGGAGATGAAGAAGAAGTGAGTGCGCCCTAGCGCCTTTGATGATGCTTGGTGTGGATTGGTCACACTCCGATGTCTTCATTCCATAATTCGGGATTCTTTTGGATAAAAGCCTCCATCAGCTCGCGACATTTTGGGTCATTGATCACTTTGACTTCAACACCTCTTGATTTGACATACGCTTCTGGACCACGAAAGGTTTGATTTTCGCCAATCACTAACTTGGGAATACCATAAAGCAAAATGGCGCCGCTGCACATATCGCAAGGCGATAGCGTCGAGTAGAGCGTGGCTTTGCGATAATCACTAGCACTCAGTCGCCCCGCATTTTCCAAACAGTCCATTTCTGCGTGCAAGATAGAGCTTCCTTTTTGCACTCTTTGGTTGTGACCGCGCCCCACTATTTTGCCATCTATCACCAACACCGAACCAATGGGTATGCCACCCTCATCTAGCCCTTTTTGGGCTTCTTCTAGGGCTGCTTCTAAAAATTTGTCCATCGTTTTGCCTTTTTCATATTTCTAGAGTGCTTTGCATTATATATATTTTATTCTATGGTGGCTAGCCCCAGACTCTCTCGTGACCTTTTCACAACGATACAAACCCTGTACCCCTCCCCAAAAACTAGACCGAATATGAGTTGATAACTTCTGCTAAAATAATTGCAGGAGTTAGGAATGAAGAAGAGTAGATTTACAGAGAGCCAAATTGTGGGCATTTTAAATGAAGTAGAAGCTGGGATGAGAGTTTCTGATGTGTGTCGTAAACATGGTGTTAGTAATCAAACCTTTTATGTGTAGAAAAGTAAGTATGGAGGTATGAGCGTCTCGGACATAAAACGTCTCAAAGAGCTAGAGAATGAGAACGCTAAGCTTAAAAAGATGTTTGCAGATATGGCACTTGAAAATCACGCACTAAAGGATCTTTTAGAAAAAAAGCTCTAACGCCTGACGGTAAACGAGAAGCTGTAGAGCATCTTCATAAAGAACATGAGCTTTCTCTTCGTCAGGCATGTAAAATAGTTGGACTAAATCGTAGCAGTTTTTATTATCAAGCTACACCAAAAGAGGATAGAGAGGTGATTGATGCGCTCAATCACTTTGCTACTAAGCACATCCGTAATGGTTTTAAAAAGCTCTATCTTCGAATTCGTAATGCAGGATATGATTGGAATCATAAACGAGTATTATACTGCCACTAAAATTCAAGACAATAAATTGAAAGGTTTATCTTCCTAAATGGTAGAATTTTCTAAAGATTTAGGAGAGGAAAAAATGAGTAGAAAAAGAAAAAGCTATAGTGCAGAATTTAAAACTAGAGTTGTCTTAGAATTACTAGGTGGCGAAGAGACTGTAGCACAGATTGCCAGTAAATATGAGATTACACCAAAAAGTCTCATTGATTGGAAAAAGCAGTTTTTAGAGAATGCATCACTAGTATTTGATGTAGGTTCGGCTACTAAAGCCTATAAAGATGAGATAGAAGAGCTAAAAACAGAGAATGATGCTCTAGCAAAGAAATTAGGAAAAACAACCATAGAGAGGGATTGGGCAGTGGGAAAGCTAAAGAGCTTGGGCTTATCAAATAAAAAAGATCTTGTCACACCCAAGCTAAAGAATCTCTCCATGGCAAGACAATGTGAAATAATAGATTTAAATCGCTCAACCCTTTATTATGAACCTAAACCCATATCAGACAATGATTTAAAAATCATGAAAAGGATAGATGAGATATATACTGATATATCCTCAACCTATGGCTATCGGTTTATGCATAGGCAGCTTTTGGAAGATGGATTTTCAATTGGTGTAAATAAAGTCAATAAGCTAATGAACACTATGGGGATACAGGCAATCTTTCCAAAAAAGAAACGACACACATCCATTAAAAACTATAAACATAAAATCTATCCATATCTACTACGAGAGCTTGAAATTAACAGAGCCAATCAGGTTTGGAGTGGAGATATTACCTATATCCCAATCAAGGGTGGTTTCGTGTATTTGTGCGCCATTATTGATTGGCACAGTAAAACGATACTCTCATGGAAAATATCAACAACTATGGATACATCTCTTGTAACAGATGTTTTAAAAGAAGCCATTGAAAAATATGACATTCCTGTAATATTCAACTCCGACCAAGGTAGCCAATATACCAGCCATGAACATACAGAACTTCTCAAGAAACACAACATTCAAATCTCTATGAACGGTAAAGGCAGATCCATTGATAATATTGCCATTGAGAGATTTTTTAGGACTTTAAAATATGATGAAATCTATATCAATGAGTATAGCTCTATTTCAGATCTCAGATTTAAGGTTTCAAGATATATCAATTTTTACAATCACAATAGATTTCATTCAGCACTAAATTATCAAAAGCCCATGAATGTTTATCTAGAAGGGTTGAAAAACGTTGCTTAAATTAAAGGCTAGAGGCTGGAAGATGAATTCTCAAAAAGTTGTCTTGACAAATGGTGGCAGTATAGTCTAAAAATTGGGGAGGGGTACATGAGTATGAGAAAAATTCAATCTAAATTACTTCCAAATGATTGGTTGAAAAGAGTAAAAGATTTTGATATAGACAAATCTTCTCTCTCTGACAGCCAGAAAACAATTTCAAAATATATCAAAGGCTATATTATTACTGAAAAAGAAAATTCTCTTAGTGATTCACTTTCTGTTGTATTCATTAAGTATGTAATATTTAACAATGACTTTTTACTAAATTATAATGATTTACCAATTAATCTTATTGAAAATGCAATGAATGAATTGAATGGTATGAGCGGATTAGAATTTAGTAAGAAGTTACATTCCATCTTTATTGAATTTATGACATATCAAAAATTTTATGAGTTTGGATATGTTATCAATACATTCAATAGAGATAATGGATCTTGTGATTTGGTTATGAATAAGAATAATGAAACTTTTAATATTGAAGTTAAATTCAAAGAAAATGATGACATATCAATTTCAAGATTATTTGATATTATTGATGGATTTAGTTTATTGAATAAAAATGGATTTGTAAGAGATTTATTTTTAGAAATTAATTTAAAAGTGGAAAATATCAATAAGTACAAAACTGAAATCATAGCTGAGATTAGAGACTTTTTTCAATTACAATATGATGTATATAATGGAAATTATCTACAAATTTTTAACTCAAAAAAGAGAAACCAATTAAATAGAGATATTCATACCAATTCTCTGTATATAAGTAAATTCATCATCTCTGATGAATTGGAAGACTTAATTCATGCTAAACGAATGATTAAAAAGTTATTCATTGGGAAAGATAGACATATTACAAATCTAATTAAAAAATCTTCTGAATATCAAAATTTTATTGGTTGTCTATCTTGGGCAATTCCATTCCATAATAGTGTTGATTTTAAAATTATTGAATTGGCTTTTAGAGAGTTATTGGATTTAGATTTTGATTTACATATTTTTATCAGTCATATGGTCGATGGAGAGTACCATTTCATTCTAAAAAAATGATACTAAAATCTCAAATTTTTTAAATAAGTTACAAATAAAAAAACTAAAATTATTTTTATGTTTTTATAAAATAAAAATGAAACTACTGAGATAATTCCTTATACTTAGTTGTATCATTTATATCAATAGTAATCTGATTTTTTAATTTGTCTTCCATAAATTTATTCTCAATAAATATTTCAATTGTCCAATAATTTTCATTCAGTATTTTTTTTAAATCTTTAATTTCAGATATTTCATACAGAAATTCTTTCTTTATTAATACATTTAATGTTGAAGTGATAACACCATCATCTGTCACTATAACTCTAAATTGAATTCCATCACTAACTTCTCTTATTGTTGATTTTTTTATGTTTACATCAATCATTTACTCTCCCATCTCTTTTAACTTCCCATTCAGAGAATTTTTCTTATTAGATGAACGACTTTTGATTTTAGAGTATCCAATAAACTTACCATCTTTATCATTTGGATTGATTTCACAAATCTCACAGTAAGATAAACATTTCTTTTTTAATGTATCCAATATAATGCCCCTAAAAATCAACACACCACTCTCCAACTTTTTATTTTCACCTCTCACGCTACTGTCTGTGCTTCAAGGTAGACATTCATCGGTTTTCGGTATTCGATCGATGAGTGAAATCGCTTGAAGTTGTATTTGTGGATATAGTTCTTGATGCCCTCCTTGAGCTCTTTGATGGTTCTGTAATCATTGATATAGATGCTACTGTGCTTGAGGGTTCTAAAGAACCGCTCAATAGCGATGTTATCGATTGACCGCCCCTTGCCATTCATGGAGATGGCGATCTGGTGCTCCTCTAGCAGCCGGGTATGCTCTTCACTGGTGTACTGGCTACCCTGGTCAGAGTTAAAAATCCTGGGAGCTGGGTGGGTCTGCAGGGCCTCTTTGAGCGTATCAACGGCCAGTGAGGCATCCATTGTATTGCTGATCTTGTAGGCGAGTATCGCCTTGGAGTGCCAGTCGATGATGGCGCATAAATACATGAAACCACCGTTCATGCGGATGTAGGTGATATCACCACTCCACACCTCGCCGGGCCTATCCACCACTACCTGCTTCTTGCTGTTGTGGTACTGGCTGAGCAGATAGGGGTAGCGTTTGTACTCCAGGTTGTGGATGCTGGTGTGCTTTCGCTTTTTCGGGTAGAGAGCTCGCAAATTCATCACCCGCATGTATTTGAGCACCCGCTCTTTGCCGATGCGATATCCATCTTCTAAAAGCTGCTGATGGATAAAGCGGTAGCCATACTCGGCGTTATCGGTGGCGATCTCGCCGATGGCGTGCATGATCTGCAGGTTGGCTCTACTTAGGGAGATCGGTTTATAGTAGTAGGCCGATCGGCTGATGCCCAGAAGTTCACACTGCCTTGCGATACTGATGGTTTCGGGCTTGGACTCGACAAGAGCTTTTTTATTCGATAAGTCCAAGCCCTCGAGCTTTTTTGCTAGCCACTCCTTCTCGGCGACCGATTTGCCCAGCTGTTTTTGTAGCTCTTCGATCTCCTGCTCTTTGCTTTGTATCTGGTCTTTGTATTCCTGCAAAGCCTTAGCTGGCTCAAAGGCCAGGGAAGCGTTGGCTAAAAACTGTCGCTTCCAGCTGTTTAGCGTCTGGCTGGTGACCTGATAACGACTGGCAATCTGGGCTAGGGTCTCCTCCTCTTTGAGCATCTCCAAAACAATCCTAGTCTTCTGCTCGGAGGTATAGCTCACTCCTTTTTTACGGCTCATGATGTACGCTCCATGGTTTGACTCTCCATTCCTTGGTTTATTGTATCTATTGTATCTGGTTGGAAAATCAATTTGGGTGAATGGGTGTTTGGGATTTTGGGGGCATTATAACTGGACGCTGGCACAGATTTTTGAACGCTCCCCGTCGTCCCCACCCCTTCTATTCAGCTCTCTTTATAGCAAAACCTGCTAACTTTCCATTTTCGATTCGGGGGCGGTCATGAAAAACTTTACCTTGTCGGTCATCATCTACATCACCATCATCACACTCTCGCTCATGTATATCACCCAACCCTTACAGCCGCTCTTTTCCAAAGAGTTTGATGTCCCCATCGCCAAGGCCTCATTTCTCACCTCGATCATCCTGCTCCCCCTCGCCCTCGCCCCTATATTTTATGGCTACCTATTAGAAAAGAGCTCTCCCAAAAAGATTCTCATCTTCTCTCTCTCCTGCCTAGGAATCCTTCAGATTCTCATCTCTTTGGTGGAGACCTATGAGCTCTTTTTGGGGGTTCGATTCCTTCAGGCGCTCTTCATCCCCGCCGTCCTCACCACTATCCTCACCGTCCTCACAAGAATCGATCAGCAAAACATCCAAAAATATGTGAGCATCTATGTCGCTAGCGGCGTAGTGGGTGGATTGGCTGGGCGGCTATTTGGTGGCTATTTTGCCACTGTCTACTCTTGGCAGAGCGCCTTTTTGATTCTTGGGATTCTCGTGCTTCTTGGCGCCTATCTCGTGAGTCGCCTAGAGAGCTCTCCGCGCGCCAACCTCATCAAACTCACGCCTAGAGACATTCTTGATCACCTCCAAGATAGACGCTACGCTCTGCTCTTTTTCACCGTCTTTATTCTCTTTTTCTCTTTTCAAGCGATTCTCAACTTCCTTCCTTTTCGCGCCAAAGAGCTCAATCCTGAGATCAAAGAGAGCATGATTGGGCTTCTTTACATGGGGTATGCTATTGGAGTGGTTGTCTCGCTTTTAGCGGGTCGCATCACCAAGTGGCTGGGCTCCAAAGAGATCGCGATTGTCTTTGGACTCTCTATCTTTGCCCTGAGCACGACCTTGACCCTGAGCTCCCAATTTGCGTGGCTCATCGGCTCAATCTTCGTGCTTTGCGCAGGGATGTTTATCGCTCATTCGATTCTTTCGAGCTTGACCAACTCGATCTCTCCAGAAAAAAAGGGGATCGTCAATGGCCTATATTTAGCGTTTTATTACGCAGGAGGGACTATAGGCTCCATCGCCCCCGGAGTGATTTATAAACATTTCGGGTGGAGTGCTTTTGCGCTCTTTGTCGGAGGGATGCTGCTTTTTAGCGCCTCTCTATTCTTCTGCTATCGAAAACTCTTTAGGTGATATTTGCATGATTCAATCTTTTAAAGACTTCTTTATCCTCGTTCACAACGAGGATTGGGAGCCTCTCTCGCCTGTGCTCCCTCAAGGTCTCATCGACTCTCTCCAAGAGGAGGGGATCGATCTCTACACGGTTTTGTTAGCCTGCAACGCTCGCAATTTTGAAGTCTATGCCAAGATAGAGTTCTTGCAAGAAAAGAGTCAAGCTTGGCTAGGAGAGAATCTCAGCCTAGAAGGAATCAAGCTCCTCCAGCTCGCCACGCTCACGCTTTTAGTCGAATTCCCCTCCTCAAGAATCTTTCAAGAGATTCTAGATCGCCTCGCACGCCTCAAAAAAGAGGGGGTGCTCCTTTATGAAGAGGAGCAGAGAATCCGCGCGATCATGCATCAGCTCATCCCTGCCCACGCTGAGAGCCAAAATAGTTCAAGCACTTTGGCGTTTGAATCCTCAGGTGATATTTTTGAGGAGAGCTTCCTTAAAAGTGGCCTCCAAAGAATCGATCGCGTGATTGAGGCGTTTCACCGCTCTTTCCCAGAACATCGCGCCACAGGAGAGCTAGAGCGCGTGCGAGGAGAGCTAGAGAGCCAGAAGTTCTCCATCGGAGTCACGGGTGTCATGAGCGCAGGCAAAAGCACGATGCTAAACGCGATTTTACAGCGAGAGATTCTTGGGACTTCGGTGATTCCTGAGACGGCCAATCTCACGATTCTTCGATTCGACCAAAATGAACGCGCCATTGTCCGCTTTTGGAATCGCCACGAGTGGGAGATGATCGCTCAAAGTGCCCAGTTTGACGAGGGAATCGACTACTTCATGAAAGAATCGCTCACTGTTTTTGGGACGGTGCTCCACGAATATATCACCCAAGAGGGGCGCACCTATGAGATTCCGTTAGAGGAGCTCTCCACCTACACCTCCGCCAAGCACCCCTCCAAGCTCTGTAATCTCGTCAAATCAGTGGAGATTTTCACGCCGCTAGAGTTTTTGGATGATGGGGTGGAGATCGTGGACACCCCGGGGCTTGATGACCCCCTCACCCAGCGCGAAGAGATCACCAAAGAGTATCTCGCTAGGTGTGATGTGATGCTCCATCTCATGAATGCCGCCCAGCCCGCAACCCAAAAAGATGTCGATTTTATCATCGATGCGCTCATCTATCAAAATGTCTCTCGACTCCTTGTGATTCTCACAAGAGCTGACTCGCTCACCCCTCAAGAACTCCAGCAGTCGATGAACTACACCATCTCCAGCATCAGAGAGCGATTGTGGGTCTATAACCAAAAGGCGAGCTTTGAAGAGATCACCGAGCGCCTTGACTTCCTCCCTATCGCCGCCAAACTCGCCCTCCTCCACCGCACAGGCAAAGGAGAAGAAGCGCTAGAGAAAGGCTATGAGCTAGAAGACACGGGTATTCTCAAAGTCGAATCTTATCTCAGGGAGATGCTCTTTGGCCCCAAAGCCCAAAAGCCTAGAACCCTCCTCTATGGAGCGTGCAAAGAGATGCTTCGCCTCTTTGAGACACTCTTTAAAGAGATCGAATTGCAAAAACATTTCCTAGCCGAATCGCTAGAGAGCCTCAAAGAGCGCCTAGAGACCCTAAGCCAAAGAGAGCGCCACATTCAAGGAGTCATCCAAGAGATTCAAAAGGCAATGCAAGAGGCGCGCCAAAACCTCATCGAATACACCCAAAGCCTCAACTCCAGCGTGGAATTCAAACTCCTAGAGACGCGCAATATCCTCCAAGAGCGCGTCATGGATGATGTCAATTATGAGTTTGGCAAGGAGCGTAAACCCACCAGCGCGCGCTTAGAAAATATGATCGAGCTTGGGATTAGAGATGGAATCGCCGACACCGCACGAGACTATCGCCACAAATTCGCCAAAAAGCTCCACTTCCTCACCCAAGAGATGGAGGCGGAGTTCGCCAAGCTCTCCGATCTCCTCCCCCTAGAATTCCTCGAAGAGACCCTCCGAAGCTTCAATGGAATCCTAGGCGATGATCTCAAAGAGGGGCGCTTCATTGAGAGCGGCTCGATTCTCAAAAAGAGCGTGGCTAGCAGTGTCGCTAAATACTCCAAGCCCAACGACGAGAAGCTAGAGCAAGAGCTAAGAGGGGCTTTTGAGTTCTCTTTTCGCTCGCTCATCCAGAGCGCCCACCAAAAGACCGAGGAGCTCAATATTCGACTTTTAGAGCGCTTTGATGCCATCATCGCCAAGCTCTACAAAGAGGCGCAAAGCGTGCTAGAACGCAACCGAGCACTCTTGGCGCAAGAGATTCTCCAAAAAGAGCAGAGTGAGGGCAAAAGAGAGCAACAAGAAAAAGAGCTTCTCTTCCAAGAGGAGGTGCTCCTCAACGCCCAAGAGGAGATCGAAAAGCTTCTCAAGGAGGTCGCATGACGCTGCTAGAACAATTCATCCAAGCCTACAAAGAGGGAAGCGAGGTCATTCAGCCCACTTTTGATGAGAATCTCCTAGGTCTTCTTGATCTCTGTCGCTACACCCTGAGCAATGAAAAATTCCTCCCCTCCAAGGAGCTCAAAGAATCACTAGAGGGTCTGCGCCAACGAGCCCTAGAGCCTATGAAAGTCGCCATCATCGGTCAGTTTTCTGCGGGCAAATCAACCTTTTTAAATGCGATTCTCTCCAAGCCCATCCTCCCCACGGGCATCACGCCCGTCACCTCCAAAATCTGCCATCTGCGCTATGGCGAGGAGTTTTCCTTAGAGGTGATTTTAGAAGATGGGCGCACGGAGTTTCACAAAATCGAGAATCTCAAAACCATCGAAGAGGACCACACCCGCAAGATCAAGCAACTCACCGTCTATGCGCCCGTGGAGCTTCTCAAAGAGGTCACTTTCCTAGACACGCCGGGATTCAACTCCCAAAACGAGCGCGACACCAAAGTCACCTCCGAGGTGCTCGAAGAGGTCGATGGCATCATCTGGCTCACCCTCATTGATAATGCAGGCAAACAGAGCGAGCTAGAGATTCTCCAAAATCATCTCTCCAAATACGCCACCAAGAGCCTCTGCGTGCTCAACCAAAAAGATAAGTTCGATTCACCCGAAGAGATCGAAAACACCGTCTCTTATGTCAAGAATCGCTTTGGGGAGTTTTTCGCCGAGGTGATTCCTGTCTCTTCCAAGCTCGCCCTCCAAGCCAAGGGCTTTGACAAGGGCGAGATCGCCCAAGAGGAGCTTTGGCAGCTCTCTAGGGAGTTGATCCAACTCTCTAGCACTAAAGAGTTCAACAAGGAGAAGATTCTAGGATTGATCATGGAGCATGAGAGGCGCGTGGAGGGCTTTTGCGTGGAGGATTCTCAAAAGGCGATGCGTCTTTATGAAGAATCCAACTTCAAGCCCGTTCTCTCCTTCATCCACCACTCCATCCGCCCTCAAGCCCTGAGCGCCAAAGAGTTTGCACTCAAACGAGAGCTCCTTAAGACCATCGAGATTCTTAGAATCCAATATGAAAATTTCCATGGAATCTATGAGAAGCTCGAAGGCGTCTTTAAAAGCTACGAAGAGAATCTCGAAAGCTCCTTAAGAGAGCTCAAAAATAGCCATCGCCAAGAGCTCCATCTTATCGCCCAAGATATTCGCTACCATCTGGAGAATATCGCGGAGATTCTCTTCCGGCATATCCGCAAAGAGGATCGCTTGCATCTCTCCAAGCGCTCCAAAGCGCTCTTTGGAATCGCCTCCATCCATCAAAGAACTCTCCTAGTCGCACGCTTAGATAAGGATCGAATCAACGAAGAGCTCTTTTTAGGAGATTCTAAAAATGTGCGATTCTTCAAGGCGCTCCAATTTAAAATCAGGCGAGCTGCTGAAAAAATGGAGAGCTCTTTTGAAGGGCTATTGCGCCACCTAGAGCAAGAGATCAAGCTTTGGCAAGAGCCCTACGAGCTCGCACGCAAGCGCCATCCTCTAGGCTCAGACAGCGCCCACTCCAACCTCAGGAAATTTGCCGCCAAAAGCTATGAGATGCTTCTTAAAGATTTCACTAAACATCAGCACGAGATGGCGACTTTTGTTCATGCGGAGCTTGGTTCTCTGCTTGCACTCTTTAGCGGAGCGCACGAAAAGATGCTGGAGCTGGCAATTTTACGACTTGAAGAGCGCATGGAGAGTTCGATTCTTCGACACCTCAACAACCCCGCGGATTTTTCGATCTATCATCCAAGCCTTGATGAGATTCGCACGCTTCTTGAAGAATCGTTTGCACTTCACACCTATTTGCCCAAGATCGAGGGCGAAGGCACGGTCGCTGATCGAGCTTATCAAAAGATGTTTGCAGGCTCTCATCAACTCCTTGAAGAGAAACACACCATCATCAAAGAGCGTCTTACAACCATGCAAGAGAGACTAGCGACCCTAGAATCGCTCAAAGAGAAGATTCTATCAACCGCCAAAAATGGAGGCTAGGCGTTGACATTGATTGAGGAGGCGGTGCCTTGAAGGGCTTCAAGCTTCCCTAGCATCTTACTCCAAAAGCCTGCACCCCCTGCATCTCCACTACTCATAAGCGTCTGCATCATGCTTTTGACCTTGGAGAGCACATTGGTGCGCTCATCATCACTCTTCGCCTTGCTCGCTCCCGTGGCTTCAAGAAGCGAAGAGGCCTCTTTCTCGCTCATTTGACCCACTTGCACCATGATAGAAGTGAATTGCTTGAGCTCACTAGCGCTCATATTGGTGAAATCGTAGCGGTTATTAAACTTTTCAGAAACTTCTTGGATTGTCTTTTTATCCGCTTCGCTGAGCGTCTTGCTGGTCGTAGCCGCGCTGGAGTATTTAGAGAGGATATCCGAATCGTAGTAGGAGGTGGAAGTCACTTGCATGTAAGCCCCTTTGAAGAAAAGTAATCTTTCTTCAAAGAAGCAATTTCTATACCCAAGGCGAGAATCCGTCCCGCCTCAACGATCACTTTCGTGTTTTTGCATCAGGAGTGAAAAGCTGTTTGTCAAGAAGTTTGAAGTTGGCAATCTCCGCTTGCATCTTCTCTGAGACGATCCAGTCGATGAACTGCTTTGCGCCTTTGTAATCCGCTTTTTCGCATCGCTTAGGATTGACCGCCATGATGGAGTAGAAGTTTTTCAGCGTGTTGTCGCCCTCTAGCACGATCACCATAGGGGGCTTGCCCTTGTGGTTGGACTCGTATTTGATAAAAGTGCCACGATCGGTGAGTGTCAAGCCTTTTTGCTCCTCGGCGATATTGATGGTCGCGAGCATCCCTTGACCTGCCTCAATATACCAAGACTCTTTTTCGGGAATCTTGCCAAGCGCCTCTTTCCAAACCTCTCGCTCTTTGCTGTGCGTTCCTGATTTATCCCCTCGGCTCACAAATTTCACCTGCTCTTTTTCAATCAGTTTGAAGGCCTCCGCCACGCTCATGCCTGTGAATTTTTGCTTGAAGGAGGGGTTTCCAATGATGACAAAATCGTTATACATGACAGGAGTTCTATCGATTCCAAAGCCTTTTTCGACATACTCTAGCTCGACTTTGGGCGCATGGACAAAAACCACATCCACATCGCAGTTTTCACCAAGCTTGAGCGCATTGCCCGTGCCCACGGCAACCCACTTGAGATCCACGCCTGTATCTTTCTTGTAGGCTGGAGCCAAAACATCCAAAAGACCCGTATTGTCGGTGCTTGTGGTGGTCGCCATACGAAGCTCGGCCGCCCCAAGGCTCACGCCAGCCGCCAATAAGGCAATAAAGAATTTACTTTTTAAGCCGTTCTTTACAGAAAACATTCAATAATCCTCCCGTCGTTGTGATAATTTGAAATAGCGTCTATTGTATCTCGTTTACCACTTAAAGTAAAATTAGAATTGACCAAATATTAACACTCAGGATTCTCTGTTGGACTTTATTACACAAGGGTTAATCGAGGCCTTTTGGCTTCTTTGGCACCTCGACCCCGAAACCCTCTCCGCCATTATCATTACGCTCAAAAGCTCTAGTTTTTCGATTCTCTGCGCCCTTATTATCGGGCTCCCGCTTGGCTTTGCCTTGGGCTACTTTGAATTCCCTGGCAGACGGGCGCTCAAACTCCTCTCTGACACCCTACTAGCCATCCCCACCGTCGTGGTGGGGCTCATCATCTATGCGCTCATCTCCTATCGTGGCCCTCTAGGACAGTATGAGCTTCTCTACACGATCAAGGGAATCGTGATGGGACAAACCCTCCTAGCCCTCCCCATCATCATCTCTCTCACCGCCGCCACCATCGAGGGGATGGATCGCAAGCTCTATCTCACCCTGCTCTCTTTTCGCCCTACTCCTCTTCAGATGATTCGTAGCGTGGCGTGGGAGCTGAGGCACGCCCTAGTGGCGGTGATTGTGACGGCCTATGGTCGTGTGGTCGCTGAGGTGGGCGTGGCGATGATGATTGGGGGGAATATCAAATGGCACACTCGAACCATCACCACCGCCATCTCTCTAGAGACCAGCAAGGGGGAGTTTGCCATGGGAATCGCCCTAGGCATTGTGCTCATCTCCATAGCCTTTGCGGTCAATCTCTTTCTCCATTTCCTTAAAAAACGCTCCCGAGGCTAGGCATGAATCAACCCCTTTACTCTATCAGGCAACTCCGCAAAACCTACCTCCACAAGCCCGTGCTCAATCTCTCCTCTCTAGAGATCAATGAGGGTGAAATCATAGGAATCGTAGGCTCCAATGGAAGCGGCAAAAGCACCCTCTTGCGCCATCTTGCCTTTTTGGAATCGCCTGATAGCGGAGAGATTCTCTACAAAGGTCACCCCGCTGGCACGCTCTCTTTGGAGACCAAGCGCGAGGTCTCTATCCTCTTTCCTGAGCCCTATTTGCTCAAGCGAAGCGTGGAGGAGAATCTTCTCTATGGACTCTTGATGCAACAAGAGAATCTCACCCAGCCTGAGCTTTACTCACGAGCCAATGAGGCTTTGGAGCTGGTGGGTTTGCGACCTGATAAATTCCTCCATCGCTCTTGGCATGAGCTCTCCAGCGGCGAAACCCAACGAATCGCTCTAGCGAGCCGCCTCATCCTGCGTCCCAAAACGCTTCTTTTGGATGAGCCGACCAATAGCCTTGATTTTAGCGGGATTCCCCAATTCTCTGAGGCGATTTTGCACGCCAACCAAAACTGGGGCACCACGGTCATCATCGCAAGCCACGACCTTATCTGGTTAGGAAGTTTGGCGCAAAGACAAATCGGGCTTCACTTTGGGCGTTTGATGGAGTTTTCGACAAGCAATTTGATTCTAGGTCGGTGGGAAGAGGAGACAGAGGGGCTAATTTATCGCTTTAGTGATGGGCAGAAGATTCAACTCCCCCAAGGGACTCGAATCGGTAGCAAAAGAGGGGTGGCGATCGACCCAAGACACCTGCGCATCTCTCATGAAAAGCCCCTAGAGATCGCTCCCAAGGAGACGACTTTAGAGGGTCAGGTGGTCGCCATTTCGCATCTCAAAAAGAGTGATGAAATCTCTCTAAAACTCTCTGTGGGAAATCAGACCCTAGAGGGAATCTTGGACTTCCAAGCCTTCTCTCTAGCCCCTTTTTACCCTTCGCAAAAGGCTTTCATCACCTTTGATCTTGAGCACCTTCAAACCTCATGGATGAAGGATTAAAAGCTCACAAGGTCGTTTAGAACGCCTTGTTTTCCATCACCTCTTTAAGCCACGCTTTGGCTAGATCAACGCTCTCAAACGCTCGGCTTTTGGCGACTTGCTGAGTGCCCTCGTAGAATCGAACACGGATTCCATCTTCGACTTCATCAATCTTGATTCGGGTGATTCTAGCGAGGTTGAGGATGACGCGCTCATTGAGTTGAACAAACATGAAAAGCTCCTTTATGGATTAGGTTTGGATGAGGGCATTGTACCCAAACCCAAACCTAAAAAAGGCTTAGTAGAGATGCTCTCTCTTGAAATACTCTTGAGGCACCTTGCACAAAGGACAGGCTTTGGGGGCTTTTTTGCCTCGATGCACATGTCCACACACCTCGCAGACCCAGACCTCATCTTCGTCACTCTCAAAGAATCCCTCCTCTTCAAGTGCTTTTTTGAGCTCTCCATACTCTCGTTCATGCTCCACTTCCACCTTGGCGATCGCTTCAAAAAGTCTCACAAGCTCCTTGTGCCCCTCTTCTTTGGCAATCTCGGCAAAGTTTGGATACATGATGGTGTGTTCGTAGTTTTCACCCGCCATACCATATTCAAGATTCTTCTTGGTGGTGTCAAGCTCAAAGCCATGCGTCATTTTGTTGTAGGCCTTATATTCCGCCATCGCATGATATTTCTCATTAAGCGCCGCCTCTCTAAAGTGAGCCGCGACCGCATGAAGTCCCTCTTCCTCGGCTACATCGGCATAGAAGTCATACTTGTTGCGCGCCATTGATTCACCCGCGAAGGCTTTCATGAGATTCACTTCCGTGAGACTGGAGGTGATCATCTCCATCGCCTCGCCACAACAGGTGAGCTTGCCTCCTCCTGCTTTTTGCACCTCCACTTCGTTTCCACACTTGTTACAGCGATAGGTTTGATACTGCTTCATGAGCCTCTCCTTATGATATGATTAATGAAATAGAAAGCCCCTAATCAGCGGACTTTTATCTTTCAATCATGACCTAATTTTGCTTAAGAGGAAAATACTATAATCTTTTCAAGCGTTTTGCCCCCTTCCAAAGGAATCGGATGAGCTCTCACGAAAACCCTAGCCAAATCGCCATCCTCTATGTAGAGAGCGACACCGACTTGCTGCGTCCTGTCGCTTCGCGTCTGCGCAGTCTCTTCTCTAGGCTCTATATCGCTGAAAATGGCACAGAGGCGCTTGAAATTTTTAAAAAATATCGCCCTCAAATCATCGTGACCGACCTTCAGCTTCCCCTCTTAAGCGGTCTTGAACTCATTCGCCAGATACGAGCCCAAGAGGGCTCTCAGCCCGCCATTATCGTCACCACCTCCAATAGCGAGAGCGAGGTGCTCATTGACTGCATTGAGCTTAGAGTCGATTCCTATATCCTCAAGCCTTTCAGGCTCATCCATTTTGTCTCCGTACTCCAAAAGATATCCCAAGGACTCCTCCTTGAGGAGAAAATCTACCAAAACCACCAATACCTGCTCGCCCTCTATGACAATATCCCTTTCTTTAGAATGAGCACCTCTTTTTCAATCCTAAGCCTCAACCCCAGGCTCATCCAGCTCTTTGAACAGGGGGGTGAGGAGCGATTCATCGGAGAAGAGGCCGAAAGACTCTTTGCCCCCTCCTCTTTTGGGGCTTTCAACGCCGCCAAAACGCAGCTTCTCTCGCAAAAAGAGCCCTATTGGCAAGGGACGCTCACCCTCAACACCACCGAATCGACCGTTTGCTACGCCTCTATTTTTCCGATTCGTCGAAGCCATGGAGAGGTCTATGAATTTATCTGTATCATGCGGGATATCACCCTCTCGCACAAACTCCAAAAACTCAAAGAGACGCTTATCTCCCAAGAGCGTGAACGCGAAATGCTCTCTAAACTCAATCAAACCAAAGATGACTTTTTGGCAATGTTTAGCCACGAGCTCAAAACTCCACTCAACGCCATCATCAACTTCGCCCCCTATGTCCACTCCAAAATCAGCGAAGTGGAGATTCCCGAAAAAGAGAAGCTCAGCAAGCTCTTACTCTCTATCGAGCGCAATGGCCGTTTGATGCTTGAGATGGTGAGTGGGATGCTTGATGCTGCTCGCTTAAGAGCTGGCAAAATGGAGTTTCGCCCTGCCCTCTTTGACCTCTCCGCACTCATTGAGCAGATCACCCAAGATAAGACCTTGGGCATCCCCGAATCCCTCCAGATTCATGGAAATCCCAAAACCCTCATCTACTCTGATGAGCTACGAATGCGCCAAATCCTCACCAATCTCTACCATAATGCCCTCAAATATGGTGGAGGAACCATACATATTGATTATAATGTGAAAGATAAAGAAAATTTTTGTATTATCATAGAAGACAATGGAAAAGGAATCGAGGACAAAGAGGGGGTTTTTGAGCTTTATACGCAAGAATGGGAGCTTTTGAGGCGTCGATTGAGCGGAAGCGGAATCGGACTCTACCTTGTGAGGCTACTCTGTGATGCTCTTAAACTATATATATTTTTAGATGATTCGCCAAAACTTGGCGGAGCGAGATTTACCCTTTGCAAAGGAGATGAATATGCCAAAGAATATCCTAGTGGTGGATGACAACGAGGACAACCGAATCGCGCTTGAGATTCTTTTAGAGCGCTTTGCTGATCTCAAGATTTTTAGCGCCCAGAATGGCCAAGAGGCGGTGGAACTTTGTCAAAAAGAGCCCATGGATATTGTCTTTATGGACATCATGATGCCTGAGATGGATGGAATTGAGGCCACCAAAAAGATTCGAGAGTTTGATCGAAGCACGATGATTGTCGCTGTCTCTGCGCTAGGCGATGAAGAATCGCAAAAAAAGATGATTCTCTATGGAGCCGAAGACTACATCGTCAAGCCCATCATCCAAGATGTCTTTAAGCGACGTCTTCAAAACTATCTCGAAATCATCGCCTCACGCAAAAAAAGGCATTTTGACCAAAAGGCGCACAACCTTTTCACCAAGCGCGTCTTCAATCGCTCTCTTCTCTTTCGGATCAATCACCCCACGGGTCTGTCGGAGTTTTGGGAATACTATCTGCTCGATTCTCCCAAGAGCTCTGAGGAGATTCATGCTTGCGTGAGACTGCTCTATGCTTTTGGACGCTTTATTCTCAAAAGTGGTGCTTTAGCGGAGATTATTAGCGAAGAGGATCACTCCCATCTCTACCTCTCCCTCACCTCCATTGATAAGCTCAATCGCTCTTCGCTTCAACGCGTGATTCTCAAAAACTATCCCGAAGCGCAGTTTATCCTCTCCTCCTCCATGCTCACCTTCAAGCTCCCCAAAACCCTCACCTCACTCACGTGCGCCCCTCTCTTGGAGAGCAAAGAAGAGAGTTATGAGATGTGCATCTTGCGCAAACGCCATGTCGATTGCATGGACGCTAAAACCTATGTCGAAAACACCCCCTTTAGCCTCCTCAATTCTGTGGATATGCTCGAAGACAACGAGGATGTGATCGATAAGGCGATCAGTCGATTTGAAAACTTCCCTACACTTGGAAATCTGCACGCTATTGGAGAGCTTTTTGCAGGGCATGCCGAGGTGCTAGAGCAGCTTTTAGAGTTTGAGCACCTCGCTTTTGGAGTGCGCTCTTTGAGCACTCTTTTGGCCACCCTTGATGATTCCAAGCTCTCGCTCGTCGCCCCGAAATTTCTTGGCGTGATGCTCACCACGATCTTAGAAGATCTCACCCAATGGAGGCGCAACATCTTCCTTGATAAAAATGCTCGGGATATTCACTATCTTGATAGCTCACTCTTTAGCTCCTGCCTCCAAGCCCAAGCTCTTTTTGAGGAGAAAAGTCCCTCCCAAGAGGAAGACGACAACGATTTGGAGCTCTTTTAACACTTATTCAAGATATGTCGTTCTATACTCACCCCCTAGACTAACACACCATAGGGGGTTACATAGATGAAACAAGTCACGGTCTTACTGATTGGATTAGGCAGAATGGGAAGTCGATTCTTCGATAAGTTCGTTGAAATCGGCGAAGAGAGGGTGAAAATCGTGGGCGTCTGTGAGCTCAATGAGCAAAACCCTAAGGTCTTAGAGGCCAAAAAGAGAAACATCCCGCTCTACCCCTCTTACAAAGAGGCACTCACCGATCTGCACGAATCAGTGGACATTATTCTTGACACTTCCAACATCTCTGAGGTCAAAAGAGATATTAGGGAGCTTCTCAGCCGCCAAAACAACCAGCACTCTGTCTTGCTCCCCATGGTAGCGGACTACCTGCTTTGGTATATGTTACCTAACGCTGAGGAAATTCCTCAAGACCACACCGATATTGGCTACTAGAATTTGGGGGGGAGGGTCAACTTCCCCAAGAGTAGTAGAATCCTTCAATATGTTTGAGCTCCCCAAGGAGAATCAACATATCGCCTTGACTCACCACATAATCAGAAGTGGGATTCTTCTCCCATCTCCCCTGATGTTTGCACGCCATGATGCGAATATTTCGCTCCTGCTCTACCTCAATCTCCCGAAGACTCTTGCCCACAAGCGACCCTGAAGCGAGCACCTTGCCCACCTTGATTGTATTGGTCACATCCACCACCTCAAAGGTCGGATTGGCAATGAAATCTCTCACCAGCTTTTTGGCCGATTCCCTCTCAGGATAGATCACCTTAAACGCCCCAATCTTAGCCAAAATCTCCCCGTGAATAGGGGTGACAGCTTTGGCGATTACGATCTTGTTCCCCAAATCCTTCAACGCCATGACCGTGAGAATGCTCGCCTCAATATTCTCCCCAATGCTCACAATGACCACATCAAGCCCCGTGATTCCAGCCTCTTTGAGGGCATGCGCATCCGTAGAATCGAGCACATAGACGCTATCGGTGAGCTCTTTAACCTCTTTGACTCTCTCCATGGAATGGTCAATCGCGATCACATTCGCCCCCTGCTCAATCAAGCCTTTAGCGACATAAAAACCAAACTTTCCCAAACCAATCACAGCATAACTTTTTGATTTCATAAGATGATTCTCCCCTCAGGATATTGGACTCTTCGCGGGGATGATGCCCCAAAAAAGACGATAGTGAAAGCCAACACTCCCACCCGCCCCAACAACATCAAAACAATCATAAAAAACTTGCCAAAAGTATCAAAATTGGCCGATAGACTGAGCACGCCTCCATCTCCTGCAGAGAGCCCCACGGTGCCAAAGGCGGAGGAGACTTCAAGCAACAAAGGCAAAAAGGAGACCCCCTCCTCAATCATGGAGAGTGCCATGGCCGAGAGGATGATGTAAATCGCTGCCCCTAAAAGAATCACAAAGGACTTTTGTACCACCTCGTCCGCCACTTTGCGCTTAAAGATCACTGGCTCGCCTTGACGCAAAGAGGCCCAGCCATAGAGAAGCAACACCGCCACAGTGGTGACCTTGATTCCCCCAGCCGTTCCTCCAGGCGCTCCTCCAATGCTCATAAAGACCGAGGAGAAGAACATGGTTGCATCACGAAACCCTCCAATATCAAGCGTATTAAAGCCCGCTGTTCGGAAATTGACCGAGGCGAAATAGGCCGCCATGAAGCGCTCCCAAACAGGGAGCTCCCCTAGGGTTCTAGGGTTGTTCCACTCCAAAATCAGCACCACCAAAGCCGCAAAAACCAAAAGCGCCGCCGTCATCGTCACGACCACTTTGGTGTGAAGCGAGAGGTGGAAAAAGCGCTTTTTGTGATGCTCTCGAAGCTCAAGGAGGACAAAATAGCCAAGCCCCCCAATAATGATGAGCGAGGTGATGATAAGATTGATGGCTACATCCCCACGATACTCCATGAGATTGCTCTCAAAAAGCGAAAATCCTGCATTGTTAAAGGCCGAGACCGCATGAAAAATCGCTAGCCAAAGCGCCTCCTCCATCTCCTTATCAAGAGAGAATCGCCCAAAAAGCAACAGCGCACCGACTAACTCGATATAGAGCACAAAAAAGACGATTCGCCTCATGAAGCGAATCAAGCCATCCATCGTAGGATAATCGAGCGTCTCTTTGAGCACCTGCTTCTCGCGAAAGCCCAAGCGACGGCGTAGCACTAGATAGAGAAGCGTGGCAAGCGTCATATAGCCAAACCCACCCACCTGAATAAGGAGCAAAATCACCAATTGTCCCCAAAAAGTGAAGTCGCTCGCGGTATTTTGAACGATGAGTCCCGTCACACAAACAGCCGAGGTGGAAGTGAAAAGAAGATCAACAAAAGGTAAAGGAGCCCTCTGCATGGGAGGCAAGGAGAGCAAAAGAGCGCCAAGGAGCGCGATGAGCATATAGCTAAGCAAAAGAATCCGAACGCTTCTTATATCCATGACTCACTGATTCCTTTGTGGATGATGCACGATTTTAGGAGTATAATAACCCTTTGACTTTTTCAAAGGACGGAATCGATGATTATAGTCCCCACGAGCTTGATCCACTCTAAAGGTTCCATCAACAAGCTCTTCTCCATTAAGAACAAAGAGTATGTCAATCTCCCTGCCAAAGAGCATCATCGAGAGCTTCAGCGCTGCCACCGCTTGGTGAGCGAACATGAGTGGCTCCAAAGCTTCACCTCGGCCTATGATATTGATCTAGATGAGATTGGCTACCTGCGCCAGATGGATGAGCAGAAGCTTGAAGAGGTAAGCTATAGAGAATCTCCTCTTTTGTATGTGATTTTTGATAGCGAGATTGATAAGATTCTCCAAATTATCCTCTCTCCCAACATCGAACACCGTCCTTGCGAGCCTTTCCACTCCAAAAAACCCCCCAAAGATCTTCTCATCCTCATGCAAGAGGAGATTCTCTCCCTCCCCTCGCTTGATGAAGAGGTGCAAAAGGCCGCCCACGCCTTTGAAGTGGAGAGCATTGACATGGCGGATTTGAGGGAAAAAAGAAAAGACAATATCCTCAAAATCTTTGGAATCTATCTCTCTTTCTTGCTCCATCAAGAGCTAAGAATCTTGCGTCAAAATGTCTATCTCCACTACATCACTGTCTTTGACACCCAAGAATCGCAGCTCCCCTACCCCGCGCACTCCGATGATTTGCGTCTAATTGAAGAGTTTTTAGAAGAGAAAGAGTGCGCCAAGGAGAGCTACTATCGTCGTACGCTCATCCCCCTCGCCCTCCAAGAAGAGATTGGAGCGATCGTGATCACCGCCACTCCTTTTGAAAATGACAAGGTGCTTTTTAAAAATATTCGCCTCATGAGCCAATTCGTTCTGCTTGCCCTCTCCAAATAGAGAAGCTCAAGGAGAAGGGCTTTAAGAGACAGCGAGACTTTTTACTTTGAGGCCTTGAAGCTTTTTGCGAAAATTAGGAGAGGGGATTCCTAGCTGCTCTCGATACTTTCCAATCGTGCGCCTCACAATATGGACGCCAAACTTTCGCTTCACTAACTCGCTTAGCTGCTCATCAGAATAGATTCGCCCGCCCTGCTCTTGGGCAATGAGAGCCTTGATAAAAGCGCGAATCTCCTCTCCGCTCACGCCATTTTTTGCCTCATAGGGGAAAAATTTGCGTAAAGGAAAAGTTCCTCTAGAGCAACAGAGAGACTTTTGAGCGATCGCCCTAGAGAAGGTGGGCTGGGAGATTCCAATCTCTAGAGCCGCCTGAGAGACGGAAAAGGGTCGTAGCTCTCCACCCTGAAAAAAGTCGCGTTGCAGATCAACGATCAGGGTCGCAATTTTTCTTAAAGTGGAGTGGCGCATATTGAAATAGTCACACAAAAGCCGTGCCTCTTTTTTGAGGCTATTCTTCTCTTTGACCCCGCACGCCTCAACGCCAAGCTCAAATTCATCCCCCCAAACCTCAATCCGGAAGACTCCCTCATCCTCGGCCACTAAAATATCAGGTCGCCTAAAGGCCTCGCCCTGCATAAACTCAAGCGCAGGAGGAGCGCTAAAACGCTTGGCTAGATCGATCGCTTCCAAGAGTCTAGCTTGACCTTGGAGATGATGAATCTGCCCTGGAGAGCGGAGGATTTCATAAGCCAAAGAGGAGAGATCCTCATCATAGTCGCTCTCCAAAAGACGAAACTCAAACGCCTCTAGCGAATCCTTGGCTCCCACGCCGCAAGGATCAAGCTTCCTGAAGCGTTTGCGAATCTTCTCCACCTCCGCCTCGCTCGTCCCAAACTCCTCTGCAATGGCCGACTCATCGCCCTCAAAATAGCCTTCAACATTGAGCTCTTCAATGATTTTAGCGGCGATTTTTTGGGAGAATTCGGTGGGAAAAAAGGAGGAATCGATCTGATCCAGGAGCGATTCCTGCAAAAAACGCTCCTTAGGACTGTTTTCGATGAAGTCGCCCGAGGAGAAGGTTGGGAGGCTTTTGCGTCTGAATTTTAAAAAAGGATTCTCCAGAGCCGCCTCGGAGAGCTTTTTTTCCAATTCCGATCCACTCGCTTCAAGCACCGCGCACCACTGCCGAACACTTAGGCGCAAAGCTTGCTTTTGCGAGATTCTTAAACTCTGCAAAACCCTCTCCTCTTTTTTCTTTAATGCTACCCTTTTGCTTCCTTGATGAAGTCCTTAGGGGTGCCTAAATTTTCATCAATATCGAAGTCGAATATAACCGCCACCCTTCACGATCTTCATTTGGCATGAGAGTCGACTATTGATGGTGTGATCTGGCATGGTGGAGAGGACTTTTTTCTCCTTCTCATTGAGGGGGCTTAGGTATTCCATCCCTTCTACGACTGTGATCACGCATGTTCCGCACTCGCCATCTCGACAGCCAAAGGGAATACTAGAGCCTGAGCGCTCCGCCACCTCTTGAATCGTGCACCCTTCTGGAACTTTGATCGCTAGGAAGTCGTTCACAATCTCCACTCTCGTTAGATTCTCAGACATCATCTCTCCTTTAAATTTGACTTTGAAAGTTGTATTGCACGATTGCAACACAAATTTCAAGGTCGAGGCCTAAAAGGCCTTCTCGACTAACTCTAGCTCCTGCTCCCTGCAGCCAAAAACCCATCCAAGCTCGATGAAATCGATCTCATAGACTCGTATGGTCTGGAGAAAGTAGCCCATCTTTTTCACATACCCTTCACTCCCCTCAGGCACAAGAATCTCGCCCGTTTTGGCAAAGGGGAAAGTGCCATCATTACGCATCTCTTTGGTGAGTCGAACACGATCCCCCACCTCAAAGAGCGCCTCTTCACCCTCAGGCGCTAGCATGTTGAACACTCCCCAATACTATGGCAAGCCGCACACTTGCTCTCCCCCCAAACCTCTTGCGCACTAGGGGCGTTATGGAGAAAAGTTTGATAGATCGCCAGAAGCGCATTCCTGTAGAGGAGTAGCTTTTGAGATTCGGAGGCATCCACCCACTCAAGTTTTCGAATCGTGTCACCAAAATATTTGAGGATATGGAGGCGTTTGGCGCGCATCACCTTTTCATCGTAAGGGATTCCAAAAAACTCAAAATACTCTTCGCACTGTCCTAGTCGCTCAAAAGCTTGTAATGTTTGCATCTCTTTCTCCTCTTTGTGATCTAGCCTTAGGCGGCGTGGGTGAAGCACCCTTTGGAGCAGACTTTGGAGCAGACTTTGCATCCAATGCACTCCGCCTCTTTAACTAAAATCATGAACTTATGCTCTTCGCCCTCATCATCTTCCTCTTCAGTGAGCGTCATCACCTCTTTGGGACAGGATTTATAGCAGCGCCCACAGGCGATACAGGTCTCTTTGTTGAGACTCACCACATACTCTTGAACCCAATCCGCTCCACCTTTAGTCTTTGCCACCATCGCTTCTCCTTTATGCAAAAATAGATCGATACTTCTCAAACGCCTTGAGTGCATCGCCTAGAGCGCCCCCGCCCTTTTTGTCTAGCTCCTCTAGCGAGCCAAAGCCAAACTTAGACGCATCGCGGATCGTCTTATCCAGCACGATCAATCGCCCCACGATCACCAATATCCGACCATAACCCTCAGAGTTGAGCTCCATCATCACATTGGCCATCTCGCCGCATCGCTTCTCAAAAGCCACCGCAAGCGCTTGATAATAGAGCTTGATGTTGCGCGTGGTCGCCTCATCCACCTCAGCACAAGTGGCGCTCGCCCCTTTTTCTCTGATGTAGAGTCGCCCCAAAAGCTCCTCATCACTTAGACGATTCCAGTGTCCATAGGCATCCAAAGCCCTAAACTGGTCGATGAGCGCCTGCTTAAAAACCCCTTCCATCGCTTATTCTCCTTGGCTTTGCACCAAAATTTTCTTGATCCAAGGCGGAGGATTCCCCGCGAGCATCTTGGTGAGCTCCTCTAGAGCCTCTTTGATGGACTTCTCTTCGTTCACCTTGATGGGGTGGATTTTGGCTCGCACCACTTTGGCCGCCGCCGTAGGCCCAATGGCTTGGCAGTAGAGGATTCCTGCCTCTTTGATTCCTTCGATTCTTCGATCGATTTTCCCCTCTTCATCTTCATCCTCTTCATCATGCTTGATGATCTCCGCCAAGCGAAACCCTCGCTCGCTCACCTCATAGATGAAAAATTGTCGTGCCCAGCCAAAATGCTCGTTCACAAACTCCGAATCTTTGCTGGCAAACGCCACCTTGATGATCGCTCCATCACCCTCTAGAGAATTTCCGTAAATGGTTGTCTTAATCATGCGCTTGGTGCTCCTTCAAGAATAGGTTGGCTAGCTCTTTTAAAAGATAACATCCCCCTTCATAAAGGATGTCATTGCCTAGCCCCGTGCCGATACGCTCAAAGATGGGGTAACCGCGCACAAGCCAAGGGGTCTCCTTTGGAAGGAAGCCTCCTAGGCGTTCACAGGCGATCACCCCCTCTGATGACTCTATATTTTGCATAAGGTGTTCCAAATCCCCAACCACTGCCTCTTTGGCACTGATTTTTGTCATCGCTGGCCCCCCCGTGGTCGCCACCGCTAGCTCAAAGCTCATCCCCACCTCTTCTAAAATCTTGGAGATTCCTAGCAGATGGTCATTCTCTAGCGCTGCAATCACTCGCTTGCCTCCTAGGGCAAAATGGCTATCTAGCATCATGTCCTGAAGCCTGGCCCTCCAGCGCTTAATCCTCACAGAAGGCTCATGGCCTGTCCAATCCATGAGAGCGCGGATTAATGCATCGCTAGAGCGGAGTCCATAGAGCGATTCGACATTGAGATCAAAGGCGCCTGGATTCTTTGCCAAAAAGGCTTGACGAGCCTTGCGCGTGCTCTCTCCGATGCTAAGAATCATCCCCGCCCTAGAGGCCTCTTCTATCTCTTCGAGCGTGATTCCCCCTTTGGACACGCTCCCTTGTCGCTCCTCTAGGTGACCATCAAGGCTCCCCGAGAGATCAGGCAATGCCAAAGCCCTCACTCCAAAATCTTCCAAAAACTCTTTAAGCTTCTCCACCTCTAAAGGCGTCATGGAGGCGTGAGGGAGGATAAGGGCGAGCTTTGGATCAGGGGTGGTGACGCTCACCATCCTCTCTTTGATAAAGACTTCGATGGCTAGAGCAAACCCCTCTTCCAAACCTCCCTCATAATCAGGTGTGGGAAAGTAGAGCGCTGGATAGGAGAGTTGCCCAATGGCTCCCTTTACATCATCCCCCTTGGTCTCGGTCAATCCCGTGGTGATGATGGCCGCCAATTTAAAAGGAGACTTCTTGGCCAAGGTGTCAATCGCCTCCGCCACACAAGCTCCTCCATCAAGCACGGCTGTGATGTCATTGACCGCGGTGCTATGAGAGACGATCGGTTCGCTGAAGTGTCGAGTAAAAAAGACTTTGGAGAAGTTAGAACACCCTTGTGCGCCATGAATGATGGGCATCACCCCATCCACGCCCAAACAAGCCAGATGCGCCCCCATCACGGGAGAGAGTTTATGAGGATTGACTTGTAGTGGTTTGCTCATGACTCTGCTCCTTACATTTTTGTATATTGGGCTTTACAATCTCTCCAAAAGCCCTAGAACACCACAAAAAATCCGTCTTGACGCCCAGATTTTTAGAGCTGCCCTTTACATTTTTGGAAAATAAGAATCAAGCCTCACTCCCAAGGAGCCTTTTGTGAGACCAACTTAAAGACAGGGTTGCATAGAGAGTGGCTCAAATCTTTGGCGAACGCCACGAGTCCCTCATAAGCCCCATAACTAGTATGCTTCTCTTGATTCACGTCCACAAAGGCAACTTTGCGCTTGATCGCTCCATAGAGACTTCGACCTCCCGCTAGAAGCATATCTGCTCCTTTTTCTTCGAGCACTTTATACTGCTCAGCACCAGGATTCTCCATCAAAACCGCTCCCTCTCCTAGGAGCTCTCTGCATCTAGCCTTATCATCTTCGGTGCACTTTCTCACGCTGGTGGCGACCACCTCAACTCCCAAGTCCTGAAGGGCAGAGGCGATCGACCACGCTTTGTTCCCACCCGTGTTTAGCACCGCTTTCTTACCAAGGAGGATCGGCATGTAGGGCTCAAGGTTTTTGACGCACTTTCTCTCTTCCCGCTCTATGAGAGTTTTGGCCTTTTCAATGAGCTCTACATCCCCCAAGGCTTTGACGATAGAGAGAAGGGATCGGCTGCTCTCTCTCATACCGTAAAAGGAAGCAGAGATGTAAGGGATTCCATATCGCTCTTCCATCTTTCGTGCCAAGCTCACTAGAGATTTGGCGCACACTAGCACATTGAGCTTCGCCCGATGTGCTTGCATGATAGAATCGATCCTTCCATCTCCACTCAAGGCGCCAAGCACCCTAATCCCTAGTTCATCAAGCAGAGGTTTATAACGCCACATATCTCCCGTAACGTTATATTCGCCGATCAGATTAATGTCATAAGGCGTGAGGGTTTCGGGCTCTTTGCGCCCGATGAGTTGCTCTAAAAGCTCCTCTCCCGCGATTCGACTTCCTAGATTCTTACTCCCGACAAATCCTGCCGCACGAACCAAAATCACAGGAATCCCAAATCGCTCTTCCGCCTCTTTGCACACTTTAGGCGTATCATCGCCAATCATGGCACAGACACAGGTCTCATAGACAAAAGCTGCCTTTGGAACATAACGAGTGATGAGATACTCTAGCGATTCTTTAAGCTTTCGCTCCCCGCCAAAAATCACATCGTGCTCACTTATGTCTGTACAAAAACCCATCTTGGTGAAACCTCTGTTGGCACTACTTGGAGTCTCTCGTGTTCCCCAACTAGCGCCAAGACAGGTTGATGGGGAGTGAACGAGATGGATGGCTTCATCATAGGGAAAAAGAGAGATTTGCGAACCCTCAAAAGCGCAACCCCCCGAAGCATTTCCAGGCTTGGGGCGGTTACAGGCGCTCTTTTTGGAAGCGGAGTGCGCGCACGCACTCTCGTTTAGCAACTCTTTGACCACTTTTTTATCCATCATCTCGCACCTCCTATAGAAGCACCCTGCTTATCGCACCGCGTCAAAGAAGAAGTCGGTTTTGGCGATCTGCTTGGTGTCCTCATCCATTTTGTCAAGAACTTTGTTCACGATCCATGTCAAAAGATTCAAGGTTCCTTTGTATCCTGAGATGCTGTATCGGTGCAAATGGTGTCGATCAAAGATAGGGAATCCTACGCGAATGAGGGGGATTCCTGTATCTCGCTCTAGCTCTTTACCATAGGTGTTGCCGATCATGAAATCAACAGGCTCAGTAAAGAGAAGGCTTCTCATGTGCCATAGGTCTTTGCCTGCCCAGACATGAAGATCCTTAGCAGGAGAGGTGGCAAGAAGGGCTTTCATCTCCTCTTCCCAGCCATCAGGGGCATTGTGGCAAAGCACATGTTTAGGCTCTGCCCCCATCTCGATGAGGAAGCTAACCGCTCCGATAAGAAAATCAGGATCGCCCCAAATCGCAAAGCTTTTACCATGCATATAGGGGTAGCTATCCTGCATTGCATCCACAAGGCGACCGCGCTCATCTTTGAGCTTTTGGGGGACGCTCTTGCCTGTGAGCTTAGAGATCGCGCTCACAAAAGCATCAGTTCCCGCTAGACCGATAGGGTTGAGCTCTAGCGTCTCTTGTTTGAACTTCTTAGCAAAGCTCTTCATCGTTCTTGGCGTAGTGTACTTCTGAAGCGTGATGGTCACTTTGCTCGCGCCCGCATCTCTTGCATCATCAAGCTTGGTGCCGCCGCTGAACATCTGGTATTTACCCGCAGGCATATCCCACTGCTCAGAGTGATCCCCTAGCATGATGTAGTCCGCTCCAAAAGCCTCAACGATCTCTTTCACTTCGCGGAGGCTTCCGATATAGGGCTCAAATCCAGGGATGATGTTGATTCGATCTTTTTTGTCAGCGCTCTGAGAAACATTGGAGAGCTGAGTGATGATCGAATACATCATGTTGTCATAGCCCGTGATATGAGAGCCCTTGAAGCTAGGAGTATTCGCATAGGGGACAGGGTAGTCCGCAGGAATACTTCCAGCGCTTCGAGCGTTTTCAACAAACGCTTGAAGGTCATCTCCGATAACTTCAGCCATGCAAGTCGTAGAGACGGCAATCATCTCAGGCTTATACATAGCGTAGCAGTTGGCTAGACCATCGATCATATTCTGCAATCCTCCAAATACCGCCGCATCCTCGGTCATAGAGTCACTCACGCAAGGCGTGGGCTCTTTGAAGTGGCGCGTGAAGTAGGATCGGAAGTAAGCCACGCAACCGTGACTTCCATGAACATAAGGCATAGTGTTTTCAAATCCAAGAGCCACCATGACCGCGCCAAGAGGCTGGCAAGCCTTGGCAGCGTTGATGGTGATCGCTTCTCTGGCGAGGTTTTTCTCTCGATACTCCCAGCTCTTTGTCCAATCAGCAACTTTGGCGACCTCATCGCAACTAGGCATGCCTTCAAATTCGGCGCGCTTTTGGGTGAAAATCTCCTGATACTCAGGTCTAAGGAAGAGATCTTTTCCTGTGACGATATTTTCAATAGTTTGCATCTTTCATCCTTTCCTAATCAATCCCAAGGGGCAGTGTTGTGTGCCCATACAGGAGAGTTGACCGCCATCTCAATGTCTCTAGCAAAGATAGCAAAGCCATCATAGCCATGGTAAGGACCGCTGTAATCCCAAGAGTGCATCTGTCTAAAGGGCAGACCCATCTTTTGAAAAACATACTTCTCCTTCACCCCGCTAGCCACGAGATCAGGTCGGAGTTTGTCAACAAACTTCTCAAGCTCATACTCGTTCACATCGTCATAAACCAAGACGCTGCCACTCACCTCTTCTTTGGTTCTCTGATAGTCATCATCATGGGCAAACTCATATCCAAGTCCGATCACTTCCATGCCAAGATCCTCATAAGCACCAATGATGTGTCGCGATCTGAGACCTCCGACATAAAGCATCACGGTTTTGCCCTCAAGTCTTGGCTTGTACTTGGCGATGACAGCTTCAGTGATCGCCTTATACTTGGCGATAACCTCTTCGGCTTTCTTCTCGATCTCAGGGCCAAAATGTTTGGCGATGGCTCGAAGAGAAGCTTCGATCTTGCTTGGACCAAAGAAGTTATACTCCATCCAAGGAATCCCGTACTCCTTCTCCATGTGTCTAGCCACATAGTTCATGCTTCGATAGCAGTGGAGAAGATTGAGCTTCGCCTTGGGCCCTGCTGTGATCTCTTTAAAGGTGCTATCGCCACTCCATTGAGCAATGACGCGAAGCCCCATCTCTTCAAGCAAGATTCTAGAGCTCCATGCATCTCCACCGATGTTGTAGTCGCCGATGATCGCTACATCATAGGGTGTAGCGACAAAATCTTTATTGACCTCATCGCTCAAGGGGAACATGATGTCTCGAATCGTGTCATTAGCAATGTGGTGACCCAAAGATTGGGAAACCCCTCGGAATCCTTCACAGGAGACCGCTACGACTGTTTTGCCTGTTTCGGCACTCTTTTTTCTAGCCGCGGCTTGAATGTCATCCCCAATCAGACCGATAGGGCACTCAGATTGAACGGTGATTCCATGATTGAGAGGGAAGAGATCATTGATCTCATCGATCGCTTGCTGGAGCTTCTTGTCTCCCCCAAAAACGATATCTCGCTCTTGGAAATCGGTGCTGAAGTTGACGGTAACGAATGTATCCACCCCTGTGGTGCCGATGTAATAGTTTCGTCGTCCGCCTCGGCTGTATTGACCGCATCCAATAGGTCCGTGGCTGATGTGAACCATGTCTTTGACAGGCCCCCATACCACCCCTTTACTCCCAGCGTAGGCACAACCTCGCTGAGTCATCACGCCAGGGGCGGATTTTTTGTTGCTTCGCACACCGCCGCAAGTCTTTTGGCTCTCATCATCGGGAGCACCTACACCTAGATGCTTAGAGCGATTCTTCGCGGTTTTTTCCGGATAGGCGGCCAAAACCTCTTCGATGGCCTCTTTCTGTAGGGCCTTTAGTTCTTCTGCTCTCATCGCGATTCTCCTAGTTGTAGATAACGTCGATCGTTAGCGGCTCCATACCGTCAAATTTTCTGCAAAGATCAAGCGTTTCATCATCTTTATCAAGCTTTTTGCTAAGCTCACTCATTTGATACTTGTTGGTGTAGTAGAGGTATCTTGGAGCTTTCTTCTCGTTGCCCTCTTGGAAAAAGTGAACCAACGCCTTCGCTAGAAGCGTGTTGGTGTTTTGGTAGGTCTTAAAAAGCTCTACGGAAGTGCTTTTGTTGCTACCCATATAGATTTTGATCTCTTTGACTTTAGCCATGCTATCGCCAAGCGCACCTTCTAGCTTCTCGATCACCTTCTCAGAAGGGATTTGGTTGCCCATTTCGGCAGGGAAGTGGAATCCTAGTACAAACATGATCTCTCTCCTTCTTCTTTTATTTCTTAAGCTTCCGCTTTTTTGCCGACATTTTCTTCGTCGAACTGCTCAGCGATACCAAACTCCATGAGGAGCGATTCAAGGTCATCCATGTTCATAGGGGTAGGAATGACTTTGAGGTCGTTATGAACGATCTTGCGAGCCAACTCTTTATACTCCTCCGCTTGAGTAGAGGTCTCTGCGTACTCTACGACTGTCATTCGTCTAAGCTCAGCGTGCTGAACGATATTGTGTCGGGGCACAAAGTGAATCATCTGAGTTCCAAGCTTGGTCGCTAGTGCGTTAGCGAGGTCATACTCTCGGTCAGTCATCCTAGCGTTACAAATCAATCCAGCCAGTCTCACACCGCCGCTGCTAGCGTATTTCAAAATACCTCTAGAGATGTTATTGGCCGCATACATCGCCATCATCTCTCCAGACATAACGATATAGATCTCTTGAGCTTTACCCTCACGGATAGGCATCGCAAAACCGCCGCAAACAACGTCACCCAAAACGTCATAGCTAACAAAGTCAAGCTCATCGGAATAGGCACCCTCTTCTTCAAGGAAGTTGATCGCAGTGATAACCCCTCTTCCTGCGCAACCTACGCCTGGCTCAGGACCGCCAGATTCGGCGCATTTGATCCAACCGCCACTAGGGCTTGGCTGCTCAGGATTAAAAGGCCCCGCTCCAGGCTTACAGACATCTTCTAGCTCTAGGTCTTCAACTGTGCCCACCTCTGCTGCGAGCTGCATAATCGTGGATTGTGCTTTCTCGTGCAGAATCAATCGAGTTGAATCCGCTTTAGGATCGCACCCTACGATCAAGATTTTTTTACCAAAGTAATACGCCATTGCCGCCAAGGTGTTTTGAGAAGTAGTCGATTTACCGATACCGCCCTTACCATAGAAGGCTATCTGTCTCAAGCCTGCCATTTCATCTCCTTTGTTTTGTTTTGGTTACGCCCTACTTATTGCATACTCTATTCCGAGAAAAAAATATTTAGGGGAAAAAGTTTTGGGCAGAGCAACTTGGTGTAAAAAAGGGAGATGAAATATCGATTCGGTGGGGCTATGGAGAGAAAATTGGGAGAGAAGGTTATCTGGATTATTGAATGAAGAATCAAAAAGCGATTTGCACTGGGCGCCCTCTCACCCCAGCAGTCGTTCGATCTCATCAAGATCAAACTCCCCATAAAAACTCATATCAAAGAGCTTCTCCAGCGCCTTGCGGCAGCAGACTCGATCACACCCCGTGACGAGCTTTTTGGCTTTGCGAAAGGGAAGGCTTGTATTTTGGAAGATGACGATCGCCTCGCGGGTGGTTTTGCCCCCGCACTCGCAGACGATTCTATCCAGCACACGGTGATGAGGGTCAAACACCGCTTACCCCTCTTTTTGGGAGTGGCGCTTGTGCGAGAGGTAGAGACAAAAGAGCTCTTTAGCGCTCAGGGGTTTTTTGTTTTTGGTGACGATTTCACGCACCAGTGGGAGTAGATCGCTCGCTTCGCCCTTCTCGATCAGTGGGACAAACTGCTTGAGATGATAGATTAGATTGGCACTCCCTGAATGCTTGCCAATAGGGTATTCGCGGCTCGCACCCACCAGTTCAGGGGAAAAAGGCTCATAGAGGCCCTCGCTTTTTTGATTTCCATCGGCATGAATTCCGCTCTCATGCCAAAAGAGGCGACTCCCCACCACAGGAGCCGTGGGGGCTAGAGCCACGCCTGCGGCTTTGGCGACCTTTTGGACAAGGGCTTTCAAAATAGTAGAATCGAGTGTACGATTTTGTCCAAACTGCCCGATGAGGCTCAAAAGAACCTGCTCAAATCCCGCATTCCCTGCGCGCTCACCGATTCCTATCACGGTCGTATTGACGCTTTGGGCTCCCGCCTCGATTCCTGCAATAGAGTTCGCCACCGCCATCCCATAATCATTATGGCAGTGCATCTCAACAGGAAGCGTGCAATGGCGCCGAAGAGAGCGAATCGCCCTGTAGGTCTGGAGTGGCGTGAGGATACCCACCGTATCACAAAATCGCACTCTATCCGCACCCCTCTCCATGGCCAGTGCGATCACCTCCTTGAGGAATCGAGCGTTCGCGCGCGATGTATCCTCCATCCCCACACAGACAAAAAGCCCCTCTTTTTTAGCGATAGTGAGGGTCTCTTCTAGATTGGAGAGCACTTTGGCATACTTCCCGCGAAACTTCGCCGCGACCATTTTAGTCGAGACAGGAATCGAGAGATCGACCGCCTTCATCCCACACGCCAAACTCGCCTCTAGGTCGCTTTGGGTGGCTCGATTCCAGCTCATGAGGCGCAAAGGAAGCCCGAGAGAGAGGATGGCTCTAATGTCTTCGCGCTCTGCCTCACCCATGGCTGGGATTCCAATCTCTAGCTCATCCGCTCCCGCTTCATAAAGAAGCTTGGCGATCTCGCACTTCTCCTCTTGGGTGAAAGCCACCGTGGGAGCCTGCTCTCCATCCCTAAGCGTTGTGTCGTTGATCGTGATCATGGCGCCCCCTTTGTTTTGGTGCGGTTTAGTTGGCCTCTAGCTCCTGCGGTGCGATCATCCCCAAAGCCTCGTGGAGTCTCATCCCCTCTGCTTCGATGCAAGTAATTCCCGCTTTTTGGAGCTTCTCTCTAGGTGTTTTACCGATTTTGGCGGTCACGAGATAGTCGATATCATGGAGTTTTTGCAAAATCTCTTCAATCGGATTGGCCTCATGACAGCTGCTCTTGCCTTGGCAGTAACTCCCTTGGAGCCGTCTCACCCCCACGGCTTTGAGGTGATCTCCGATCCACTCATAGATGATAAACTCTTTGGCGTCTCCAAAATGAAGATCCGCTCGCTCCTCTAGACGGCTAGTGAGCGCGATGAGCTTGCCTTGGGTAGCCATGGAGGGCAGTTTGCCCTTTTGGGGAATCGCCTCTCTTTTTTGGAGGAGCCGCTCCTTGGTGGCTCTTCTAGAGGGGAGATCATAGAGAGTGGCGAGCTCCTCCATGGGGAGTGCGAGAAATTCGCCTTGGGCAAACTCCGAGCTTCTATCTTCGCCCAAGATTCCCACCGCATCGGCTCGACACTGTCGGCAATGGCTCATCTGCTCTACGCCAATATCGCACCGCTTTCTCATCTCCTCTACCTGCGCATCCGTGGCGCTAGGCACCCCATGATCGGAGAAGTATGTCCCAAACTCAGGCAAAGAGAGCAGCGGCATGATGTTGTGGAGCGCCACGCCCATGCTCTTGATCTTTTTGGCGACATGGGGAAGCTCCTCTTCATTGACCCCAGGGATCAGCACCGAGTTAATCTTCACCATCATCCCTAACCTCACGCACTCTTCGATTCCCTTAAGCTGGCGATTGAGCAAGAGTTCTGCTCCCTCCTCCTTGGTGTAGCGCTTTTTGCTGTGAGTGTCATAGACCCACGCATAGATCTTTGCGCCTACGCTAGGGTGAATGGCATTGAGCGTCACGGTGAGGTGATCCACACCAAGCTCTTTGAGTTTTTTGGCGTAAAAAGGGAGCATGAGTCCATTAGTGGAGATGCATAGCTTCAGGTCGGGCGCATACTCTTTAAGAAGCCCTAGCGTCTTAAAGGTCTGCTTGGGATTAGCGAGCGCATCTCCGGGGCCTGCGATCCCCGCCACGCTCAATCCTTCGATCTTTGATCCTGCATAAAGAACCTTCTTCACCGATTCCTCAGGCGAGAGCTTCGTGGTGGTCACGCCCGGTCTTGATTCGTTACTGCAATCAAACTTGCGGTTGCAGTAGTTGCATTGAATGTTACACGCGGGCGCCACGGGGAGGTGGATACGAGCAAAGAGCCCGTGCGCCTCGTGGCTATAACAGGGGTGGTCTTGGTTTGCGGGGTTGCATGAGGTGCTCATGGGTGGCTCCTGTGATTTAAAATCAAATCTCCCCGAAAGATTGCATACCCTGTTCCAAAAATGACTGCCTATTTTTTAAACAGTCAAAATTTCAAAAATGTCATACAATGCCACCACAAACTTCCATTTCCGTCAAGGAGAATCAAATGAGAATCAAAGGATGCGCCACAGCCGAATCGACCAAGGCTTATGCGGCGCATTTTGCGCAGGTTGATGGATTTTACAAAATTGCGCAAGGCCTGACATTTTCCTCTTTGGGTGTGGGAAGTTTTGCTCCTGAAGCGTATAAAGAGGAGAATTATCTCTACACTTTTAAAGAGCCTATAAAAGAGGCAGTCCTCAATGGAATCAACCACATTGACACCGCCGCTAGCTACCGCTACAACCAAAGCGAGCGCGAGATTGGCGAGGCGCTCGGTGAGCTTTTAGAGATGGGCACCCAAAGAGAATCGCTCATCATCGCCTCCAAGGGGGGCTTTTTCCCTCTAGAGTATCCCTTCCCGAACAACCCCTATACATGGATTAAAGAGAGGGTCATCAAGCCAAATCTTGCCCAAGAATCAGACATTTTCACCGATGAATATTGCCTCTCTCCTGATTATCTCCGCTGGAGCCTAGAGCGCTCTTTGGAGAATCTAGGGCTAGAGAAGCTCGATATTTTTTACCTCCAAAACCCCGAACACGCCCTAGGTCACCTCACTAAAAAAGAGCTTCTATCTCGTCTAGAAAAGGTTTTTTGCGCGATGGAATCGTGGGTTAGCGAGGGATTGGTGAGCTATTTTGGCATCGCCTCTTGGAATGGATTCCTCAATGACCCCACCCATTTAGAGTATCTTTCGCTTCAAGAGATCGTGAACATGGCCCAAAAAATAACCAACGATTCTCACTTGAAATTTGTCCAAATTCCCTACAATCTCGCCAAAATCCAAGGGGTTGGCTACGCCAATCAAGCCGTGGGCAAAGAGGGCTACTATCCTGCTTTCATCGCGGCTCAAAAATTGGGCTTGCACTCCATCACCAGCTCTTCACTTCTTAGGCTTCACCTCTTTAAACGCCCCTTTTCTGAGGAGTTTCGTGCGCTTTGCGGCAAAGAGGCGATGAGCGATCTTCAGCGCGCCTTGCAATTTTCACGCTCCAATCCTTACGCGCTAAGCGCCCTCTTTAGCACCAAAAATGCCGACCATCTACTCCATAACATGGAGCTAAAAATGATCAAACCTCTCTCCAAAGAGGCCTATTTCAAGCTATTTTCAACACTAGGGAGGGATAGAGATGCTGTATGACTTATTGGTGATTGGGAGCGGAATCGCAGGGCTTAGAGCGGCGATAGAGGGGAGCCAAAGAGGGCTTAGGGTCGCGCTTTTGAGCAAAGGAGCATTCATGCGCTCCAATAGCTCGCTAGCCTGTGGCGGTATCAATGCTGCACTTGGCAACGCAGAGCCCGATTCCCCTCTTGTTCACCTTGAGGACACCCTAAGAGGGGGTGATGGTCTCGCCCTCAAAGAGGCGGCGCAAATTCTCTGCCAAGAGGCTCCCGCGGAGATTGGATTCCTCGCCTCCATCGGTGTGGCGTTTGATCAGCAAGATGAGAGAATTGCCCAAAGAGCCTTTGGCGGGATGGGCAAAAAGCGCACCTGTCATATTGGCGACAAAACAGGAGGAGCCATCACGCAGACTCTCTTTAGAGTCATCATGCAAAAATACCCCATCCACTGGATCAAAGAGCGGATGCTTCTCTCGCTTTTGGTGCACGAGGGAGTCATCTCAGGAATCACCGCGCTCAATCGCCAAACCTCTGAGATCGAGCTTTTGGGTGCTAAGGCGGTCGTGCTAGCAAGCGGAGGCTATGGCGGAATCTATCACGAACACCACACCAACACTCCAGAAATCACCGGAGATGGTCAAGCCGCCGCTCTTAGAGCGGGGCTTCGACTCTCCAATATGGAGTTTGTCCAGTTCCACCCCACCACACTCCCTAGAACCCACGCGCTCATCAGCGAAGCCGCGAGAGGCGAAGGGGGAATCCTCATCAACGAATCAGGGGAGCGATTCATCGATGAGCTCCTCACGCGCGACAAGCTTGCACGAAAAATTGCCAAAGAGCTCTCAGAGGGGAGACGGGTCTTTTTAGATGTGCGCCACTTGGGTGAGGCGCTTTTAGAGCGTAAGCTCCCTTCGCTGCTCAAAATCGCCATGAGCGAGGGAATCAACCCCATCAAAGAGCCTATCCCCATCATCCCCTCCGTGCACTACTCCATGGGAGGAATCGAGTGCGATCTTGGCGGAGCGACCGCGATTAAAGGGCTCTATGTCGCTGGAGAAGTGGCTTGCAATCTGGTCCATGGCGCCAATCGCCTTGGGGGCAACTCCCTCCTAGAATCGGCTGTTTTTGGGCGTATCGCGGGAGAAAATGCCGCGAAATTTGCCCAAAGTCACGACTATCACGACTTCCGCCTAGAGCCCATCGCCAAGGACACCAATCTCGTCGAGCATATCCTTGGAGGCGAAAATCGCTATAACTTCCAGAGTATCCGCAAGACCCTAGGCAAGACCCTCTACGAAAAAGCGGGGATTTTCCGCACCCAAGAGGGCTTGCATGGGGCGCTGGATTATGTCTCCTACCTCAAAAGAATCTGGATTGGGTGCCACTGTATCCACAAACAAAAAGAGTATAACAGCGAGCTTCAGGCGATTCTTGAGCTTCGCAATATGCTAGAGGTGAGCGAGGCCATGCTCCTTAGCGCCCTAGCGCGAGAAGAGAGCCGAGGGGCGCACTATAGGGAAGATTTCCCCGAAAAAGATGAGAAGCTTTTTGGTACTCCAAGCTTCGTCAAAAAGCTAGAGAGCGGCAGGCTTTACATGGAGTTTGAGCCCAAAGAGGGTGCCAAGGGATGGCTCAATCGCCTCAAAAAGCGGCTCACCCGCTAGAAATTCAACCCAAAAACAAAGGAGATTTAGATGGCTAAAGTGATGCTAACCCAACGAGGCGAGGAGATCAAATTCTATATCGCCAAAAAAGATATGGAAGAGGTGATCGAAAGCGTGGAGATTGATGGAGAGACTTACGGGGGCGAAGTGCTTCTCAAAAATGGCGATCGCTGGTATTTCGACCCCATCCCCAAAAAATTTCCCGCGGATGTAGTGGCCAAGAGAGTCGGGGAGTAGGAAACTCTCATGGAAAAGATTCTGGCGATTCTGCAAGAGCATGCCGCTTCGCCTTATGCTAGGGAGGTCATCGCTCCGATGATCGCTGAGCGAGCCTATGGAAAAAACCACCTCTATGAGGATATGGGTTTTCCCTCTCGCAAAGATTACAACGCCTTCATGGCGATTCATTTTCCCCTCTTGGCACAAGAGAAGCCAAAGGAGAAGCGTTGGAAGAAATTCCTCTTTGACACCATCGGCGAAATCGCCCCTGCCTGTGCATTTTGTGGCGATACAGATGAGTGTTTTAGCTGTGATTTGGTGGTATAACGATGAAAAATTTACAATGTTCTTACTGTGGCAAAAAAGAGCCCTTGGTGAAGCGAATTTTTGGCGGCAGCCATCAAGCTTTCATCTGTAATGAGTGTATTGTAGAGTTTTTTAACCTCTTGGAGCGCGAAGAGGAGAATCGCAAGCAAAAGGATGTCCGCTCGCACCTCCCCAAGCCTCAAGAGATCGCTCAATTTCTAGACCAATATGTGATCTCGCAAGAAAAAGCCAAAATGGCGCTCTCAGTCGCCCTCTACAACCACTACAAACGCATCTCCTACCCCAAGCACCATCACATTGAGCTAGAGAAGAGCAACATCCTCCTTCTAGGGCCAAGCGGGAGCGGCAAGACTCTGCTGGCTAAAACCCTCGCTAGAGTGCTCAATATCCCCTTTGCTATGAGCGATGCCACGGCGCTCACTGAGGCGGGCTATGTGGGCGAGGATGTCGAATCGATTCTCTCTCGACTCCTCCATGCCGCCTCCTTTGATATCGAAAAAGCCCAAAAAGGAATCGTCTATATTGATGAGATCGACAAGATTGCCAAAAAAGGCGAGAGCGTGCAGAGCGGTCGAGATATCGGAGGCGAGGGAGTCCAGCAAGGGCTTTTGAAGATTTTAGAGGGGGCTAGCGTCTATGTTCCGCTCAAAGGGGCACGCAAAAACTCCAACACCGAAACCGTGCTCTTTGATACCAAAGATGTGCTCTTTATCTGCGGGGGCGCGTTCGTGGGAATCAAAGAGGAGCGAGGCGAAAAAAGAAGTGGATTTTTGGCCTCCAACCCCTCATCTCCCACCCAAAGAACCCTGCGCAAACAGCTCCTCTCTTATGGGATGATTCCTGAATTCATCGGACGGATTCCCCTGATTTTGGAGCTAGAACCTCTCAACCTAGAATCGCTTGTGAAGATCCTCAAAGAGCCCAAAGATTCGATTATCGCTCAATATCAATACCTCTTCTCACTCGATGGCGTGAAGCTTGAATTCACCGATGAGGCCCTCCTGGCCATCGCCCAAAAATCCCTCGATGAAGAGCTTGGAGCAAGAGGCTTGAGACATATTTTAGAGGAGATTCTCATGCCTCTTTTATTTGAAATTCCCTCCAAAGAGGAGGTCACCCAAGTGAGCATCACTCAAGGATTCGTCTTAGGGAATAGCGAAGCCCTCATTTTAGAGCCAAGGAGAGAAGATGGATAATTCCTGTCACACCCCCTCAAATCGATGCACCCGCTATCAGGAGCTACGCGCACTCTATGATATCTCTTTGGCTTTAGGGGGAAGCGTCGGCGAAGTGAAAAAGGCGTTTGAAGAGGCGCTTGGACTGCTCAAGCGCCACTTTTTCCTCGATAAAAGCGTCTATTATGAGCTCAGCGAAGAGAGTCAAACCCTCAATGTCTTTGCCTCTGCAGGGCTCAGCAAAGAGCAGGAGTTCCTCGCTAGCTACAAGGTAGGCGAAGGCGCTACAGGGCTAGCCGCCAAAGCTAGAGAGCCCATCATCGTGGAGAATATCCATCAAAACCTCCTCTTTTTGAATAAAAGCGGCAGTCGCAACGAGGGGGAAATCTCCTATCTTGCCGTCCCCGCTCTCTCCCAAGAGAGAATTCTTGGAGTGCTTGGCGTGAGCCTCACCAAACACTCTATGAGTGATTTTGATGAGATGGTGACAATTCTCACCATCGCCGCCTCTCTCATGGCGCAGGCAAGACGCATCCACCAAAGCATCCACGAAGAGAAGAAGCGCATCAGCGAAGAGAAACTCTACTACAAAGAGGAGCTTCTCAAGCAGAGCGAGATCATCGGCTACAGTCCACCTATCAAGCGAGTCTCAGAGATCATCGCCAAGATCGCCCCCTCTAGCGCTACGGTGCTCATCCGAGGCGAGACGGGCACAGGCAAGGAGCTCATCGCTAAAGCGATTCACAACTATAGCCCACGCAAAGAGAAGCCCTACATCAAGCTAAACTGCGCCGCTATCCCAGAGAATCTTCTAGAGAGTGAGCTTTTTGGACACGAAAAAGGGGCTTTTACAGACGCGAGGGAGACGCGCAAGGGGCGATTTGAGCTCGCCGATGGCGGGACGCTCTTTTTGGATGAGGTGGGCGATTTGAGCCTGCCTTTGCAAGCGAAGATTCTCCGTATTTTGCAAGAGCAGGAGTTTGAGCGCGTGGGCGGAAGCAAAACCATCAAAGTGGATGTGCGCATTGTCGCTGCGACCAATCGAGACCTCGAAGAGATGGTGCGCATGGGGGATTTTAGAGAGGATCTCTTCTACCGCCTCAATGTGATTCCCATCTTTTCGCCCCCCTTGCGCGACAGGGGCGATGATGTGATTCTTCTTTCGCGTTACTTTCTGGAGCGATTCTGCAAGCGCCACGCCAAAGAGCTCCACCTCACCCCTAAGGCCGAGGAGCTTCTTAAACACTACGATTGGCCGGGTAACATTCGCGAACTGGAGAATAGCATCGAGCGGCTTGTTTTGCTTGCCCCCTCAGAGAGCATCGATGAAGAGGTGGTGCTCTCTGTGCTTCCTGGTCGTGTGCATGGCTACACCAAAGAGGTCAAAACTAGAGCCGACTTAGAGGAATTGGAGCGCTCAGCGATCATCAAAGCGCTCAAAGAGTGTCATGGAATCAAGCTCCAAGCCGCCAAAAAATTGGGAATCACCAATCGCCAAATCGGGTACAAAATCCAAAAATATGAGATTGAGCCTGAGGATTATTTAAGCTAGTGTTTTCTATTTGACTTTGCTTCACGAATCTTTTATAATCGCCCCACTTTAATCAAGCGAGCGATATTTGAAAGAAAAGAGACCTCTTCAGCCCTTCATCAAGTGGGCAGGCGGCAAGGAGCGAGAGCTCCCCCTCATCCGCCCCCATCTCCCCTTGCGCATGGAGCGCTATTTTGAGCCTTTTATTGGAGGGGGAGCGCTCTATTTGGACACCCAAGCCTCCGCCTACTACATCAATGACAAATCCAACGAGCTCATCTTGCTCTATCGCCTCATCCAAACCCAAGAGGCGACCTTTTTGGAACACCTAGAGCGCCTCAATCAATCCAAAAAAGCGCTCCTATCTCTCGCCCAAGAGCGCCTCGCTCTTTGGATTTGCGAAGAGTCGCTCCATCTTAAGGACTCTTCGCTTTTAAATTGGCTAGAGGCACAAAAAGCCTCCATAGGGGAGATCGAAGGGGCTCTTTTGGGTTGTATGAATGGATTTATATTTCATTTCATTCAAGAGGCAATGCTTGATAAACTTTCTCGCATGAAAACGCTCGAAAAAAAACGTGGGATTTTAAAAGCGGAGGACAGAATCAAGAATCTCTCCTCCGCGATCCAAGCAGGGCACTACACCGCCCTAAGAGAGCTCTACAATCACCCTGAGCGCTATGACTACTCTGACTCTTTTTTGGGAGCGCTCTTCTTTTTTATCCGAAGCTACGCCTATTCGGGGATGTTTCGCTACAACTCCAAGGGAGAGTTTAACGTCCCCTATGGCGGTATTGGCTACAACAAAAAATTTCTTGACCGCAAGATCGCCTTTTTTAAGAGCGAAGAGCTCCACGCCAAGCTCCAAGCCACTCAGATAGAAAATCTCGACTTTGAGGAGTTTTTGAGGAGACACTCCCCCACGAAAGAGGATTTTATCTTTTTGGATCCACCCTATGATTCGGAGTTTAGCACCTATGCGGGGAATCTCTTTGGCAAGGAGCACCAAGAGCGCTTGGCTTCTTATCTCCTCAATGAGTGCGAGGCGCGCTGGCTTATGGTGATCAAGGAGACCGATTTTATTTTGGGGCTTTACACGCAAAGAGGGATCACCCTCTCGCGCTTTAAGAAGCGCTACGCCGTCTCATTCAAAAACCGCAACGACCCCCACGCCACGCATCTCATCATTCAAAACTATTAGTGTGTTTTAAAGCGCCCTAACACGCGGCTAAGCTCATCGGCGGTCTGCTTGATGGCACTTGAGATTCCCACGATGGCTTCGATTCCCTCGGCGTTGGAGCGGGCGAGCGTGTGAATATTAGCAATCTCTTCGCCAATCTTCTCGACTCTTTTAGAGAATCCTCCAATCTCTTTGGCATTTTCCCTGATCTTCTCTGCACTCAAAGAGACCCCCTGGGAGGCCTCAGTGAGGCGCGAACTGATCACTTCAGACTGCCCTGCGATGGCTTCGATTCCTTTAGCGCTCTCATTCATCATTGAGCTTGAGTCACTCACGGATTGGACGATAAGATTGATGATTCCATTGATCTCGCTGAGACTCTTTTGGGTGCGCTCAGCTAGCTTTCTCACCTCATCGGCCACCACGGCAAAGCCCCTGCCATGCTCTCCAGCCCTAGCGGCTTCGATGGCGGCATTAAGCGCAAGGAGATTGGTCTGATCGGCGATATCGTTGATGATAGTGAGCACGCCTTTAACACTATCAGCCTCCCGGCTCAACTGCTCTAGCTTCATAGAGAGCTCGCCCTCGGCCACAGAGGTGGATTGAATGGATTGGAAGATTCCAAGGATTTCACCGCGCGTCTCCTCCAATATTTGAACCGCTTCGAGCATCTCTTCTTTGGTCATCTCAGCCTTTTGAGAGGTCTTGGAGGCAAGCGCGCTCACCTCTAGCCCCTCTTTGGAGAGCGACTGGATGATGAGCGATTCCTCCTTGACATTGCGATCCATCCGCTCAGACGCCCCTTGCAAAGAGACGGAGAGATCGGAGTTTTTCCTCGCGTCCTCTTTGGAAGCATGAACAATCTCGCGAACCGCCCCAATAAAGGCGTTAGTCGCCACCGCGATCTCCCCAATCTCATCTTGGCTCTTGGTCTCTAGGCGCTGGGTCAAATCCCCCTCTCCTCGCGCCAATCCCTCGGTCATCTTCTTTAGCTCAATCATGGGTGCAATCAGCACCTTTAACACTGCCACCACCAAAATCACCGTCAATAAAAGAAATCCAACCCCCATCATCACGCCCAAAAGCGCGCTCTTCTTTGCACCTGCATAGACCTCCGACTCTTTGGCGAGGCTGAGTGCGATCCAGCCATTAGAAAGCTTGGCATAAGAGATCATGAAATCTTCGCCTCCAATTTGAGCGCTTCCCACTCCTTCGCTCTCTTTGGAGATGGCGCTTTTAAGTCTAGTCAAAGAGCCATCAAGTGCTTCTAGTGGCTTCAGCAAAAGCGATTCTTGAGGGTGAGCAATGATCTCTAACTTTTGATTGAGAAGCATTCCATAGCCGCTCGGAGAGATTTTGGTGGCGCTCACCTGCTCTTGAATCATCTTCATGGCGACATCAAAGCCCACTACTCCAGCAAATTTCTGCCCCTCCAAAAGAGGCGCAGTGAAAGAGATAACCATTTGATTCGTAATAGAATCCACATAAGGCTCTGTCACATAGGGCTTGAGCAATGCTTTGGTCTCCATATACCATGGTCGCTTATGGTGATCATAGGTGGCAGGCGGAATCCAATCCGTCCCATCGATAAATTTCCCCTGCTCAAACGCCGCATACACTCCTAGGTAGCCTGTCGACTTGAGGCTCTCTTTGAGTAGGGGAAGCGTATCTCTAGAATCGACACGCGCAATGGCACGCGCGGTGAGATCAGTCAAGCTCTTATTGAGAGCAATCCACTCTTCGATCTTCTGCTTTTGACCTGTTGTCACTTTCAAAAGTCCGTGTTCCATGCTCTCATTCACCATAGAGAGACTCTGGCGATAGCTCAAAGCCAGAATCGAACCCATGCTAATGATCGCAACCGCCCCAACCGCCGCGACAATTTTTTGCCCAAAACCCCACGCCATTCGCTGCTCCTTGCCACATTAAAATATCAAAAAATTCACTGTCAAAATAGTAACAGAATTTTATTGCAGAAATAGAAATTCGTTAAGGATTAAGATTAATTTTTAGGCACTTTATAAGCCAAAGCTTACTCGCCCTTCACGCGATACCCTGCTCCCCCTAAGGCATGAATCGCTTTATAAACTCTATCTTCTCGCACTAAAATATAGTCCGTATCGTAGGTCGAAACCACAAAAATGGAGATTGATTCTTGGGCGAGAATCGAGCTGATTTCAGCGATCACTCCCACCAAAGAGAAATCAAGCACGCCCAAGATTCCAAGCACACGCCATCCCCTCTCTGCCTTGACCCCCATAGGGATACTCTCCTCTAGGGCAACGATAGAGAGCTCTTGATTGGTGCGTGTAATAGAAAAAAACTCTCCCCTCATCGCCCACTCTGGAATCCTAGATGAAGATTCTAGGCGACACACCCCAAAGCTCTCTTGGAGCAAAACCAACTCTAAATTCATAAAAAACCTTGTTTTGTCGCAAAAGTTGTGGATTAAAAGAAGAGTTTAGCAGGTTATTGAGAGGCTTGCAAACTCCCCGCCCAAAAAAGGGAGGGGAGGAAGGAGGAAATATTTAAGGCTTGAGATTCCAGTCAATCCCCTTCTCAGTTTTAAAAACGAGCGTGTAGATATAGACTCGCTCATCATACTCTTGATCTCCCATCACCCCTTTGTTCTCATCGGTATGGTTCACCTCCGCAAGATACATTCCCTTCCATGGGGTTAGGATAGTGATTTTTCCCTCATCATTGCTCTTAAAAGTCTTAGACCATTTGTGGGGTGCGTAGAGCGTGACATCAACCCTAGGGAGAGGCTTGCCATCAAACATCACCGTGAAGGTGTCGCCCCCAGCCTTCTCAGGCACCAAATCAAGAATCGTGAGAGATTTCACCTCTCGTCTCCCCTCTCTGGCGAGGAAGGTGTATTGAGTGGCTTTGTTGGTGAGTTTGCTTTTACGCACGGGCATCGCTTCGATTATTGCCGTATCCCCCACTTTGGAGAGATCAAATCGGACATGATTCTGCAAGCGCTCACTCTTTTTAAAAGAGCCTTCGGGCAAAAATTGATCAAGTTTTACATTGTCAAACGCCTTGCCCTTCTCCTCCATTAGATCATGCGACCAGTGCCCAAAATACGCCTTGATCACATCTCCCTCTCGCTCCATCCACACTTGATGCGCTTGAGCGCTCAAAGCCAAAGCGCATCCAAGCGCCAAACCGATTAGACCTTTTTTCGTCATGATTGCTCCTTTTTAAATTTGAGGTTGAAAAGTGAAATGCGAGAGAAGGGATTCTTCTTCCACCACAAATAGAGTCCGCTAATGCAAGCCCATGTGATGACCAATCCTAAAATCGCAACAAAGATCCGCCCCCCTATACCCGCAATCTGTCCTGAGTGGAGTGGAAACTGAAGATGGGTGAAACGATCCCCAACGCTTCCCCTCCCCGGAATATAGCGACTCACATACTCGCCGCTCTCCGCATGAATGACAATCCTTGGAGTGCCATATCCTAGGGGGTGCTTGGGCCCAAAGAGCACCATATAGCTTCTAAAGCCCCCTAGATAGAAGATGGAGCGAGGTTCAAGCTCGATTCCCTCGCCCGCCAACGCCACCCTTGCCCTCTCTAACGCCTCATCAAATTCCACCTTAGGGCGAAACTTTGGATCAGGCGGATAGCGTTTGAGCGCCTCAAAGGGGAGAGGGGTCAAAGGCGAAAAGAGTCCCACCACAGGGCGAAAAAGCTCGTTGCGAAGATTGAGCGCAACACTAGAGAGCGCTAGGAGAAAGAGAGGCAAGAGGAGCCACATCCCAAGCGCTCTATGGGTATCCAAAAACCAGCGATAGCGCTTTGCCCCCCATTTGATCTTCCATGAAGGCTTGAAGCGATGCCAAAAGCCCTCTTTGAAGAGATTGGGGGTGCTAAGCCACACGCCTGAGAGCGTGATAAAAAGCCAAAGGATCGCCACCCCGCCCATGAGCCACACGCCATAGCGATCAGGAAGACCGAGCGTGTAGTGGAATCGATAGAGATAGGGGATGATCGATTCTTGACTGCAACACCTCATCGTGTTTCGTCCGCCCAAAACCTCACCATCCCTTGGATCAATAAAGAGCTGATTGTAGTCACTCCAAGGCTCAGGTGCCCCCTTGCCAAACTTCACTCCCGCCAAAATCGAATCACTCGATTTTTGAGGCAGATGATAGGAGTTGATATGAGCCTGCGGAAAGCGCTCTTTGACCTTGGCGATCCACTCACTGCTCTTTAGCGCCACTCCCTCTTTAGAAGAATCGATAGAGAAGAGCTTGGGATTGAGCCAACGGTCGATCTCATCGGTAAAAGCGATGATAGAGCCACTCAATGCGGCGATGACAAGAAAGATCGTGGAGAGTAGTCCCAGCCACTTATGAATCCAGAGAAAAAAACGACGCATACAGGGCGCTCCTTGCGCATAAACTTTGGGTTCTAAAACTATTTTGAAGATATTTTTTGCGGGCTAGCCCCCTAAAGAATTCCGCCCCCACCCCGAAGAAACTAGCAAAAAGGGCGAGAGAGGGAGCGGCGATTCACCCAAATCATTCCCCCTGTTCAGGGAAGCTTTTTTGACTTCCCCGAACAGGACTTTCCGCCTCCGCAACCACAATCGCGATCTTTAGAGAATATCTGCTTATAGAGAATCCAAATCGCCAAAAGCAGAAATCCTCCCAAGATGGCGCTCTCAAAGGGCTCCATCCTAGACTCCTTAGTTGAGAATCTTTTGGCTCTTGATCTCGACAAAGTGCCCCTCGCCGCCATCAAAAACCACGACATACTCACCATCAGGCTTCTTGAAGGTCGCTTCACTGTTTTTGTCAAGCTTCATCTCTTGCACGACTTTGCCACCTTGAATCACCTTCAAAGTCGCACCCGCCGCGCTTGAGCCATCGCTAAAACCTGCTTCACAACTCACGCTCTTGTCGCCATTGTCAAAGCAATTCATGAGCGCCGTGTGCGCCAAGAGAGATTCTCCTGCTAAAAAAAGCCCCAAAAGGGCGATCCCAAGGGATGATTTCATTTATTCTCCTTTAAAGTTTGATGAAAATTTCTAGGAAAGAATCCAAGCGCCAAAAGGAGCGCTAATAGAATCCCATAAAAGCCAAGAAGCGCTCCCATCGCCGAAAGCTCCAAAGCATTCCCGATAGAGTAAACCCCAATGGCAACCGCAAGCGCCAAAAGGAGCGGATAAAGGAGGGCAAAAAGCGTCCATCTCCAACTCCCTAGCTGAGTCTTTAGCACCACGATAGTCGCGATGCAAGGGGGCGTGAGCGCCATAAAGAGAATCATCGCCACTCCTGCTAGAGCCGAATAGCCCCCTTGAGTCCTAATCCCCTCCTCAGGCCTCACCCCTCCATCGCTCGATTCTTCAAAGAGCGCGCCAAGAGTGGCCACAAAGCTTTCACGCGCGGCAAAAGAGCTCAAAAAGGCGATGTTGATCTTCCAATCAAAGCCAGCGTATTGAGTCACACTCTCTAGCGCACGACCCGCGATTCCTAAATAGGAGTTGGCGATCTTCTCATCTTTGACCTCTCGAAAGAGAGTCTTGCGAGCCGAGATGATTTGACGGAGCGCGCGCTCCACCTTGGCCGCCTCTTTGTCGGATCGATCGCGCACGATCTTAAAAAAGAGGGGTTCGATTTGGGCGTATTTCTCATCAAGCCTTGATAACGCCTCTTGGGTCGTGATTCCCATGCGCTTTTGCTTGTAGTTCTCCGAGAACTCAATGAGCGCCATGACTCTCTGAGGAGTATTGAGTGCTGCCTGATAGGAATTCCCCTCCAAAGCATCCACAAAACGCTCATACGCCCCCTGGATAGAGCGATCAAACTCCTCTTGGCGCTCCTTAGAAACTCCAGGAAATTGGATGAGCACAAAGAGCACGACCGCCACAGCGAGCACGACCGTGACTACCTTTTTGAGGTAGAGCCACACCTTTTGCCATGCCGCAGTGAGCACACCTCGAAGCGTAGGCAGGTGGTAGGGCGGGAGCTCCATGACAAAAGGAAGGGTCTCCTTGGAGCGAAGAAGCGTCAAAGAGAGAATCTTTGCCATGATGAGCGCCACCATCACCGTGAGCGTGGAGATGACAAACATCACCAGCGCCTTCTCCTCCACAAAGAGCACTGAAACCACCAAGACAAAAAAAGGCGTCTTGGCAAGACAATTGAGAAAAGGAACAGTGAGAATCGTCGCCCACCGCGCTCGAACATCGCCAATCCCTCGACTCGCCATAATCGCAGGCACCGCGCATCCACCGACCACCACGCCTCCCATCACATAAGAGAGCGTGCTCTGCCCATGCAAGCCATAGCTCCGAAAGAGCCGATCAAGCGCAAACGCCATTCTCGCCATGTAACCCGAATCTTCGAGAATCGCAATGAGCGAAAAGAGAATCATGAAGATGGGGAGATAGTTCAAAAGCGCCAAAATGCTATTGGCCATCCAAACCCCAAAATCTCGCAAAATAGGAATAGCGCCTAGATGCTCTGGGGGAAGAAGCGAAACAAACTCTTGCTTCAGCCACGCTAGATAAGGCCAAGTGTAGTTGGTGAGCTCATAGCCACGCACGATTGAGAGATCATAGATCGCGTAGATGACCGCGAGCAAAATAGGAAGTGCAAGATAGCGGTGGAGAACGACCTTGTCGATTCGATCACTCAGAGAGCCCTTGGTGCGAGGATCTTTGATAAGGACACTCTCTAATATCTTTTCGCACGCCTCATAGCGAGCGATGGCGATATTTTTTGATTCCTCTCCCTCGCTGAATTGAAGGATTGGCGTGGGAGCATCACTCTTTAGTGCCTCTTGGATTGCATCTAGGATTCGCTTTTTTTCGCTCTTTTGGCGCGCATTACAGAGAATCACTCCGATTCCAAGTTGAGCCTCTAGCGCCTCTAAATCGTAGCGATAGCCCCTGCCCTTAGCGACGTCAGCCATATTGAGCACCAAAAGCACAGGGATTTTAAACTCCATCGCCTGAGTGGTGAGATAGAGTCCTTTGAGGGGATTGGAGGCGTCAATGATATTGAGGATGAGATCAGGCTTCTCTTCTCGCAAATAGGCGAGGCTCACTCGCTCTTCAGGTGAAAAAGTGCTCAATGAGTAGATACCCGGAAGATCGATTAGCTCGACCTCCTGATCCCCCAGCCTAAAATAGGCACTTTTCTTGTCCACCGTGACACCAGGATAGTTGGCGATGTGCTGTTTGGCTCCGCTTAGGGTGTTAAAAAGGGTTGATTTTCCGCAGTTGGGCTGACCCAAAAGAGCGATCTTTAGAGGTCTATTCGAGGCCACAACTTCCCCTGCCCACTTCAATCAGCATCGCTTCAGAGCGCCTAATTCCCACATCACCACTCGCCACCCTCACCCAAAGAGGGTCAAGGAGGGGAGCTTGGCGGATGACTTCGATCTTTCGCCCTGGAAAAAAGCCCATATCAAGAAGCTTGGCAAGTAGCGCGCCTTCGGCCCTCACCTCAGAAATCATCGCCTCTTGGCCATGAGGCAGTTCTGTCAAAGTCATAATTATCATTCTCTCTTTTGGATTGGTAGGGACGCATGATAACAAAAAGAGCGCCATAATTCAATAATCATTATCATAATTGAAAGATTATTCCCTTTTCCGAGGTTTTTTATTCCCCTTTTTGGTACTCATTGGCGGGCTACTTAGCGGGCTCCACCCAAGCGATTCCGCTCTCGTTGACAAAGACTAGCGTCATCACATAGTTGCTCTTCTCATACTCTTTTCCATTGACCACACCCTTGGCCTCATCCATGTAGCTGGCTTCCATGAGATACATCCCCTTCCAAGGAGTCTGAATAGTGACCTTGCCCTCATCATCGCTCATGAGACTTTTAGACCACTTGTGTGGCGCATAGATCGTCACTTTGGTGCGCGCTAAAGGCTTGTCGCGGAAAAGAAGCATAAAAGTGTTGCCCTCAGCGCTCTGTGGAACCAAGTCCAGCTCCATGAGCGCTTTAGTCTCACTTCGCCCATGGCGCGCCAAGAAAGTGGTGCGGATGATCGTCTCCACCATCTTCCCTTTTCTTGGATCTAGCGCCTCTATGAGCGCAATATCCTTGACTTTGCCCAGCTTTAGCTCGATTCCATCCTCAAGAGGCTCGCTCTTTTGAAGCGCTCCTTGGGGGAGAACCTCTTTGCCCTTGATCTCGCCTAGACGCTTGCCACTCCTTTTTTCCATAAAATCGTGCGACCAGTGACCATAATAGGCCTTCGCTACACTCCCCTCTCGCTCAAGCCAGACCTGATGCGCTCCCGCACTCAAAGAAAATCCTGCCACTAGTGCCAAGGTTAAAAGACTCTTTTTCATGTTTTTCCTTTAGGGTTAATTTGAAATTAGAATTTATATTTCACAGCCAATCGAACATCTCGACCCGCCTCTTCAACGATCGAATCGCCACTCTCAAAAGAGCTCTGCTCATAGTAGCTCTTGTCCAAAAGATTGTGCACCGCGAGCGACCATGTGAGTCCCTTGATTGAAGCGGGTCTCCACTGGAGCTCTAAATCATGTGTCACATAGCCAGCGCGCCGGTAGAGCGCAGGAACATCATCGAGCTTATCCACGGCGTGCAGTGTGTAGCCCAACAAAAGTTCAGGCGTCATCTGATAGCTCACATCCCAAACGAATCGATCCCCCATAGAAGCAGCCTTGCGGCGTGAGACCACCACGGGTTCGCCCCCCTCTTCCATCTCGACATGGATAAACCCTAGCGATGTCGCCCAAGCCTCTTTTTCCCAGGAGGCTTTGAGCTCATACCCTTTAGAGATAAGATCCTCCTCTTGGTTGAAAATTTTGGTGATTTTCCCTGAGGGGCCTCCGCTTCGCGTATAATCGATGAGATTTTCGATGGTGGTTTTAAAGAGGGTGGCGCTCAATTTCATGCGGTCATTGTCGGCGAAAACTCCCCGCGTGGAGTATTTGATCCCGCCCTCTTTCTGTTTGGAGATTTCAGGCTTGAACGCTTCGCCATTGTTAAAATTGGCGCTTTGGGTGATGCCCGCCATCCACTGAAGAGGGATGATACCCCCCGCACGAACCGATTCGCTGTAATTGGAAAAAAGCGCCAATCCAGAGAGCAGCTCATACTCTGCGCCGAAGTTGGGCGAGAGCTCATCTCCGCTCAGCGTCTTTGGACCAAAGTCGCTTTTGTAATCATCCCATCGAAGCCCATAGTGCAGCTTCAACGCCTCAACCCTAGTGAGCCCTTGGAGGAAAAGTCCTGTGGTTTTCGCCTCGTTTTCATAGAGAGAGTTCTCTACGATTCCCTTCTCCTGCTCATAATCGCCTCCCAAAGTGAAGCGATGCTGAAAGATTCCAGAATCTAGCGTCATCACATTTTTAAGACTTCCGCCAGTGGTTTGGCTCGTGACATCAAGAAGGCTGGTTCGATTCTCCAAATGGCGCTCGTTACGATAGATCTTGGTTTGAATATCAACATAAGGATTTTCAGGATTGTAGCGATGATCCAGCGTGTAGGTGTCTCGCTTTAAGACCTGAAAATCGGCCTTCTGAGAGGCGCTTGGCGCCCCCATATCACTCCCTGTACTGCCTGAGACATAGTGCCCTGAGCTTTTATTGTGGGTCGCCCCCACTTTGAGCGTGTGCCCCTCAAGATCAAGAAGGCTTAGCTTGGCAAAGTAGTTGCGATCTTTGGTGGCGGTGTAGAGAGCATCCTCTCCACTTCCCCCTCGATAATCATCCTCGTTTTGGCCTGACACATCCACCAAGATTCCCAAATGATCACTGAGCAATCCATAGACAGAAGTGCCCCCGAGATAGCCATCTGAAGCGCTTGCATAGCCACTTCTTAGCATCATGCCAAGCTTTTGATTTCCTTCTAATAGATCTTGGGCGTCCACCGTCTCAAACGCGATACTCCCTCCAAGCGCTCCGCCACCCGAATCGGCGCTAGAGAGCGTGGAGACCTCCACCTGCTTTAAAAGGTCAGGATCAATTCCAAAAGAATCTCCTCGATGCTGGAAGAGGCTTCGCCCCTGTTTGGCTCCATCCACGGTGATATTGAGATTGTTACTCTCAATCCCTCTGAGGTAGATTCGCTGAGCATTTCGACCGCCCCCTCCGATATCCACCGAAGGCTCATTGGCAAAAAGCTCTTTGAGGTCTTTGGCCTGCTTTCGCTCTATCGTTTCAGCATTAATGACCGCAGGAGAACCTCTCTCCTCTTTGGCTTCCGCTGAAACTTTGACGCTGTTTAGCTTCAAACTGGGTGCAAAATCTTCTGCATAGGCCAGCCCCGAAGCCAAACAAAGCGAGAGCGCTACACTCACCCCCCTTCTCTCTATTCCCATTTCGAACCTCCTTCAAAATCGAATGTATCTATCTCTTCATAGCTATTTGAATAACTATTTGGAACGGAGAATGAAACCAAAGTAGGGCTTAAAAGGTGATTAATATTGATAATTGTTCTTATTTATTAAGAACAAAAAAGCGATTTTACTCGCTCTTTTGCCATCCACCCCCTAGGGCTTTATGAAGAGAGAGGAGCGCCAAGAGATGAGTCAAACGCTGTTGAACCCCTTGATCTTGGGCACTAAAAAGAGTCTTTTGAGAATCAAGCAGCACAGAGACATCAATGAGCCCCTCTTTGTAACGAATCTCTGCCAAACCAAGAGAGCGCTTGGATTGCGCGATCAGCTCCTCTTGAATCTTCTCCCGTTCGGCTCCATAATAAACCGCATTGAGGGCATCTTCGACCTCTTTAAGCGCCACAAGAATCGTCTTTTTATAGCTCTCTAGCGCCACTCTGGCTTTGGATTGCTCTGCTAGGAGGGCGTAGCGGAGCTTTCCTCCATCCAAGAGATTCTGCGTCACCCCAAGAGAGAGTGAGAGCGTGGAGGTGGGGTCGGCCAAAGAGAGGAGCGATTCGCTCGCAACTCCTCCTGCGCCCGTGAGCGAAAAAGTGGGAAAAAGCGAAGCATAGGCCACATCCACAAGAGCCTCATTGGCCTCTATCTGCGCTAGAGCCGAAGCCACATCAGGACGAGCCCTCAAAATATCCGAGGGCACGCCCGCCTCCACTCTTGGAATCAAGACCCTCTCTAGACGCGCCCCTGCAAGAGCGAATCCTTGGGGTGCTTGCCCTGTAAGAATCGCCAGAGCGCTCCAATATTGGCGCTCCTCTAGCTCAAGTGACTTTAGGCTGGCTTTCTGAGAGAGAAGGGTTGAAGTTTGAGAGCTCACATCCAGCGCACTCACTGCTCCTTGGCGATAGCGCTCTTGAACAATTTTCAAAAGCCGCTCCGCAATCGCTAGGTTTTCCCTCGCTAACTCCAAGCGCTCTTGGGTGGCAATGTATCGAAAATAGCCCTCCGCCACACCCGCAATAAGACTCAATTTAATCGTCTCATAATCATAGCGATTCACCTTCAAAGTGGCTTCTGCCGCCCTCTTTGAAGCCCTGATTTTGCCCCAAAGATCAAGCTCATAAGAGAGCGATAAAGAGGCGCTGCTGGCGTGTGAGGAATCAAACTGGCTGCTTCCCTTGGGCGCGCTCGCCTTCTCTCCGCTGCTTCCTAAGAGCCCAAGCGAAGGAAAGAGCGAAGCTCCCGCCACTTTGAGCGACAGCTCCGCCTGCTCTATCTTCTCAGCCGCGCTCAAAAGATCAGGACTTAAAGCCAAAGCCTCCTCAATGAGGCGCTCCAGCTCTCTAGAGCCAAAATGGCTCCACCAAAGCGGAGAGATTCCTTCTAGTGCACCAATGGAGCGCTCATATTGCGAGGGCAACACCACTTCTTCGGGCTTGATTGGCTCCCCTCGACTCGCACACCCCGCCCCCATGATCGCCACGCACAAGCCAGAGACGATGAGTCTGATTCTATATTTCAAATACTTCTCCTTTATCCAAACTCACTCCGAAGCGAGTGCGACCACAGGGTCTAATCGGGCGGCCTTGCGAGCTGGCAGATAGCCAAAGAGCAATCCTGTCACAAAAGCGCATCCAAACGCCCAAACAATAGGCATAAGCGAGTAATAGACAGGTGTGCCAAGACCCTCTATGAGCGCACTCACTCCTAGCCCTATCACCACACCAATCAAGCCCCCAAGCGCCGAAACCACAACCGCCTCAATCAGAAACTGCTGAAGGATATGGCGCATTCGTGCGCCCGTGGCGATACGGATTCCTATCTCTTTGGTGCGCTCTGTCACGCTCACTAGCATGATATTCATCACCCCAATTCCCCCCACCAGCAACGAAATCGCCGCGATAGACCCTAAAAGAATTGTGAGCGTGTTTTGCGTCTGGGTCACATCCTCGATCAAAGAGGCCATATTGCGAATCCGAAAATCTTCAATTCCCCCATGGCGAGCCAAAAGCAGTGAGTGAATCTCTCTCTCCGTCTCACCCATCCTAGAGAGATCGTCCACGGCCACCGTGATATTGCGGAGGAATTTTTGACCGATGAGATGGAGGCTCCCTGTTGTATAGGGGACTAAAATCACATCATCCTCATCCTCTCCGCTAGCCGAAGCCCCTCGATTAGACATCACGCCAATGATTTGAAACATAATATTGTCCACCAAAATAAAACGCCCTAAGGCATCCTCCTCCCCAAAAAGCGCCTTCTCCACCGTCTTCCCCAGCACCACCACTTTGGCGTAGCTCTTCTCGTCCTCCTCGGTGAAAAAAACTCCTTTGCCAAGAGGCCAATTCCGCACCTTTGTGAAGTGCGAGGAGGTGGCATTGAGCGAAGTGCTTTGGTCGTTGTTGCCATATCTAGTCGTGACGCTTTTTTTGTTCTCTGGCATTGCAGCGATGATATTATCTAGCTCCATGATTGCTTCCATATCTTCAGGAATCAAAGTGGCAATATTTGAAAATCCTCTAGAGTTTGGCATCCCTGGACGAATCACAAGAATATTCGTCCCCATGGCGCTGATACGCTCCAAAACCGCGTTTTTTGCTCCATCTCCAATAGCCAACATCACAATGACTGAGGCGACCCCGATGACGATTCCAAGAAGCGTGAGCACGGTGCGAAAAAGATTCATTTTGAGTGAGCGAAACGCCATCTTCATCGCCTCAAAAAGCTCCAAAAGAATCGAAGAGTGACGCACACCAAAAGGGGAGCGAACCTGGTTGGATTCTCTTATTACGGGCTCTTGGCGATGGGTGATCTGGCCATCCTTCATCTCGATCACACGATTGGCGTGCGAGGCGACATGAGAATCGTGCGTGATCAAAATGATCGTATGCCCTTGGCGCGAAAGCTCCATGAGCAGCTGCATCACCTCTTCACCGCTCCGACTGTCCAGCGCCCCTGTTGGCTCATCCGCTAAAATCACGCGCCCCCCATTCATAAGCGCCCTAGCAATGGAGACGCGTTGCTGCTGTCCTCCAGAGAGCTGAGAAGGGCGATGATGGAGCCTCTCGCCAAGCCCCAAAGAGCCAAGAAGCTCCTCCGCCCTCTTCTCTCGCTCAACGATTCCAGCCCCCGCATAAATCGCAGGCACCTCAACATTTTCGCGCGCATCTAGAGCGTGAATCAGGTGATAGCTCTGAAAGATAAAGCCAAACTCTTCACGCCGAAGCTGGGCAAGGTCATCTCGATGGAGCAAAGAGACGCTCTCGCCCCTAAAGAGATACTCCCCTTGGCTTGGTCTATCTAGACAACCCAAAATATTCATCAAAGTTGATTTGCCCGAGCCCGAAGCCCCCATGATAGCGACAAACTCACCAGGGTAGATTTGGAGGTCGATTCCCTTTAAAACCTCAACCGCCAATCCTCCTAGGTTAAAAACACGCGAGACCCCTTTGAGTTCAATAAGAGGCTTTTGCATTAAAACATCCTAGGCGGAGGCACACCACCCCCTTGACGCTCCTTAGCGCTTCCACCCCCTACGGGCTTCACGCCCCCTACCATCACGCGCTCGCCCTCTTTGACTCCAGAGAGAATCTCCGCCTGCAAGCGACTGGTGACTCCAACCTCCACCATTCGTTCCTCAATAGCCCCTTCTAGTGTCACGACACGAACGATTCCCTGTTTGGTCTTTTTACCCCTTTGAAGCTCTAGCGCACCCATGGGCACCAACAGGACATCTTTGACCGAAGAGACGACAAAAAAGACCTGCGTGGTCATATCACTCATCAATCGTCCCTCAGGATTCTCCACATCAAAGAGGGCGTTATAGAGTACGACATTGTTGGTGGTGGTCGGGGTAGGCTCAACCTTATCTAGCTGGCTCATCCATCGCTTATCGCTCCCTAGCGTGGTGAAATAGACCCCCATTCCTTTGCGAAGTCTATTGACATCTGCCTCAGAGACCTGAGCCTTGATCGTCATCACCGAGAGATCAGCGATACGAAGAATCGTTGGAGCCTGTTGGTTGGTGTTGAGCGTCTGCCCTTGACGAGCCGTGATAGAGACAATCGTGCCCGTCATGGGAGCGTAGATTTGGGTGTAGTTGAGATTCGCCTCATCGGCGCGCAAGGTCGATTCGAGCTGCTCAATCTGCGCCTTGATCATCTCTAGTTGCGCCAAAGAGGATTTCCAAGTCGCTTCAGCGCTTTGATACGATTCAAGACTCGTGGCATCACTCTCATAGAGCCCTTTTTGACGGCGATAGTTAAGTTCGGCCAAAACCAACTGAGCCTCTTTGTCGATCTTCTGGGCTTTTTGATATTTGAGTTGGGCACGGCTTGCATCCACCTTGGCTTTATAGACCGTCACATCAATCTCGGCGAGCAGATCACCCTCTTTGACATAGTCACCCACTTGCACATGAATGCGCCGCAACTGCCCTGAAACTTGAGCGCCCACATCCACATACTCTCTTGGCTGAATCGTCCCCGTCGCACTCACGAGATTCTCAATATCCCCTCGCACAACAACTGCGCTAGGAGGAGCGCTCTTGGCACCACGATCACGCCCCACTCCTCCATAGTAGTAGAGAGCCGCCCCTATCAACAGAGCCGCTAAACCTATCCATCCCCAGCACCAACGGTGCCTCACACACAAAGATGCCATAAAGCTCCTCGATAAAACAAAAAAGAATCATTCCCATGATTTTATATAGAATCATCCAAGGGGTGGATTAAAAAAGAGATTCTCGCCTTGGGAAACTAGCCAAAACCAAGGCGAGAAGAGAAGAGTGGAAGATTAAAATTTATACTTTATCGTCAAGAGGGCATTTCGGGGGGCTCCATACGCCAATTGATCATAAAAGCCAACATTGGTGTAGTACTTTTTGTCAAAAAGATTGTTGAGGTTGAGTTGCGCCGAAAACTCCTTGGTGAACTCATATCGAGCCATGAGATTCGCCACCGCAAAAGAGGATTGAGCGATCTCTTCGCTAGCGAGCGTGACGGGATTGGTGGTTAGCGCGTAGCTTCGACTCTCCCAATTCACGCCCCCTCCAACCGTTAGCTTCTCCATCATGGGCAGGCGATAGGTGGTGAAAATCTTTGCCATTCTTTTGGGGTGCTGCGTATTGATCTCCGCTCCATTGGCATCTTGAGTTGAAAAGATTTGAGAGTAGCCCAAAAAGAGATTCCACCCCTCGCCAATCTCGCCTGAAACATCCAGCTCAAATCCCTCACTTTTGGTGCCTTTAGCGGCTTCATGGATGGATTTTCCCGTCACGGGATTGAGCCCCACAAGTTGAGCTAGATTATCCTGCAAGATTCGATAGAGGGTGAATCCTGCATTCAATTTGCCTTCAAAAAACTCTCCCTTGATTCCTGCCTCATAGGTCTCCCCTGTGATCGGATCAAGATAGTTCCCGCTCGCATCTTGGGCATCTTGCGGAGTGAAAATATCCGTGTAGCTCACATAGAGAGAGAAGATATCATTGAGATCATAGATCAAGCCCGCATAGGGGGTGAGGGTGTCGTTGTGCTTATAGCTAAAGCCATTTCCCCACGAAACGCCCTCTCTCTCCCAATAACTCAATCGACTTCCCGCAATGAGCCAGAGGGAATCGGCCAAAGAGAATCGCGCCACTCCATAAAGAGCATTTTGTTTGGTGGTGTAATCCTCGCTAAGGCTCCGATCTCCCCATGCAGGCTCCGCATAGGAGCCATCCCATCCAAAGAAACTTCCAACCAGAGGAGCGCCGCTTCCGCTGTAGCTATAATCCTTGAAATCCTGCTTGGAGTGCGAGAGCCCCCATCCAATCTCATGGGTTCGACCAAGAATCTCCACAGGTCCATTCACCTGCAACACCACATCATCCTGCTCTCTTAAAACATCGTATCGAGCCGCCGAGGCACCAAGTCCCAATCCTGTGCTTTTATCCACGGTACCCGAGAGATAGAGCAGCTTCATGTTGGCCTCATTTTTGGTTCGACTCAAAGCGAGTTTCATGCGCCAATCATTCTCCCATCGATGATTCAAGTCAGCGAAGTAGGTCGTGTGTGCGGTTGCCCATGAAGACCATTGGGCTGCGGTGGTTTTGGAACGATCCCAATCCGTCCTCGTGCCATCGCTATACCAAGAGGGCAAGCCTCCCCATGTGGAGCCCAAAGGTTTGTTTTCTTGGTAGCTTGCCCCTACACTTAGACGCGTTAGAGGGGTGATATCCATATCCACCACTCCATAAAAGACACTCTTCTCCTCGCTAAGCAGATCCATAAAAGAATCTTTGTCCCTGTAGGAGCCGACTACGCGTGCACGAATCGTGCCTTCGGCATTGAGCGGCGTGGTCACATCCACCGTCCCCTGGTAATCATCCCAAGAGCCCACTCCTCCCACCACACTTCCTGTAAACTCTTTACTATCGGCGTGCTTACGAACAAGATTGACCGCGGCGGAGGGATTTCCTGCCCCGCTCATAAGACCTGTCGCTCCTCGCACAATCTCCACGCGATCATAAATCGCTGTATCCATGAGCGTCTCGCCCGCGCTCCATCCCGTAGACCAGTTTTTGGAGATTCCATCAATTTGAATATTGTCAATATCAAAACCTCTAGCCGAAAAACCCGAACGACTGCTATCATAGAGCCTAGAGGAGATTCCTATGGTGTTGTTGACCACATCCGTGAGGGTCTCTAGCCCCTGATCTTCGATTCTTTGACGAGTCATGACGCTCACGGATTGCGGGGTGTCGCGCGCTGATAATCCCAAGCCCGTTGCAGTGGACATCGACTTCATGGTGTAGGATTGGCTCTTCTCGCTGGAGCGATTCTCTGAATCGGCTTGCACCTTGACCGCCTTCAAAGTTTGAGCGTTAAGCAAGGAAATCTTTTGGATGATGATTGTATCCCCTTCGATTCGCCCCTCCAAGCCGCTCCCCTCTAGCAACCTCCGTAGCGCTTCTGAAATCTCCATCCTTCCCGAAACCTCTTGAGATTGTTTCCCCTCAACAATCTCAGAAGCAAAGATTAGCTGCATCTTCGCCTCTTGGGCGAGCTCTTTGAGGGATTGAGCTAGAGACTTAGGGGCGATATTCACGCTCACCTCGGCGGCCACTAGCCATGTGGGCGTAGCCAGCGCCAATATAGCGCTTAACGCTAAGTGTTTCAAATTGATTTGAGATGCTTGCATCTAGACGACTCCTAACTAAGATTGAGAATAATTCTCATACAGTAGAAGACGCTTAAGAGGGGTCAAAACCTGACCTCCATCCAAAAAAAAATTATCGCTGCCCCAGCGAAGAGATACTCTGTCCGCCTCCTGCCTCGCTTCTCACTCTCACGGGGATGATTTTGGGCAGAGCACGGACGAAGCTATCAAGGCGCCTGATCTCAAAGCTCCCCGTGATCCTCATCCTTTTTGCCCCTTCATCTTCCAGCACAATTCCTGTCTCTCCATATCTGGCAAACTCATCAATCGCCTCTTGCAAGGTCACCTCATCAAACTCAAGCCGACCCGCCAAAAAAGGAATCGTTCCCAAAAAGAGCCCTTCTCGCTTAATGATTCCTCCATCACCTTTGATTCTCACTCCTTCGCCCCCAGAGAGCTCTTCAAAAAAGCGATATTCATCCTCGCTAAATCGCTGCCCCACTCTCACTCGCCCCTCTTCGACCGCCACGCTCACACCCTCTTTCAGGTGACGCACGCCAAATTTTGTCCCCACAACCTCCACCGCCAAGTCACCCGCTAGCACCCGAAAGGGTCGTTTGGCACTCTTGCTCACCTCAAAAGCTGCCTGCCCCTCTTCTAGCCTCACCTCTCGGCGATTCTTATAGAATCGAACCCAAACGCGACTCGCGGTATCTAGCACCAAATGGCTCCCATCAGGAAGCTCCACCTCTCTTAGCTCGCCTCTTTGAGTGGCATAATGCCCCTCAAAACTTGGCTGCCCCTCTCTCCATTGTAATCCCGCCACCAGCAGCATACAGGCAAACATTGCCACAACAATTCCCTTTTGCCACGCTCGGCGATTCTTTGGAGTCTCGTATTGGGGATTATTGGCGGCTCTGTTTTTAAGAGGAAGTGAATCAAGCGCTCTCCATGTCCTTTTCATGCGCTCTAAGGCCGCTTGATGCTCAGGCGATTCCCCTAGCCAAGCCTCAAAATCGACCTTTTGCGCCTCATCCAATCCCTCATTGCACCGCACCCACCATGTGGCCGCCTCTTCTCGAATAAGCTCGCTCATCTCTTCTTCTCCGCCTCTTCTAGGGCTCGCTCACACTCTAGGAGCGCCTTGATGATATGCTTCTCGACCATATTCTTGCTAATTCCCATCTTCTCGGCCACCTCTGCTTGGGAGAAGCCCTCTAGCTTGTGAAGCACAAAGGCCTCCTTGCATCGAGGCGGCAGGGAATCAATAGCCCTAAGAAGCGTCTCTTGAAGCTCGAAACTCTCCTCTCCCTGCCACTCCTGCACGCAAGCCCTCGCCTGCTCATGAAGAAGATTCTCTTGGCGCCGATTCCTGCGATATTCATCCACGGCGATATTTTTTGCCGTTTTATAGAGGAGTGCCCTAGGCTTGGCGATAGGAATCTCCTTGGCTTGGAGTGAAAGGACGCGCGCGTAGGCCTCCTGAACAACATCTGAAGCAAGATGAATATCGCCCAAGCTCTTCTGAAAATAGCCCAAAAGCTCTCGATAGTAAGCCTCTAACAATTCATTCCTTGAAAACTATTTTTTAGCCGCTTTGTTAAGCTCCAGCACCTTCTGCCACTGCTCTGGTGTTAGCACCTCTTGAAAAATGCCAATCACTTCAAGCTTCACATCCATCGCCTCTCGCTTCAAAACCGCCACCTCGTCCATGAGCTTTTTGATCTCTTCTTTCTCACGCTTTTGATCGATTAGGCGTCCGATTCGCTTCTCAAGCAAAAATGCCTCTTGCATCTTCACCTGATAGTGTTCATGCATTAGAGGGCGAACCCTCTCCATGATCTTTGCCACCTGCTCACCCGAGAGATCCAGCGCGCCCGTGCGAACATATTTGTTAGGCATATCAACTTTGACTAGATCGCTCACGCTAAGCGAGCTCTTCTTCTCCTCTTTGACCTCTCCCTGTGCTGGAGCCGCCAAGAGTCCCGCGCTCATGCATAGAGCCAATACAACTCCTCTCATCCCTTCTCCTTTGATTAAAAGTTATATCGTGCGCCAAGATAGAAGAAGAGCCCAGGGTCTCCTCCAAGAATCGTTGGCACTTTTCGATCAAGCAGATTGTCAATTCCGCCAAAAATCTCTCCCCCTTTGACAAAAGAGGGGGAATAGCTCGCCTTGAGCCCCACTAGCGTAAAGCTTCCCACTTTTTCCTCTTCGGAAATGTATTGTTCACCGATGGTTCGGCTCATGAGCCTGAAACTCCAAGCCTCTAAAGGCGTCCACTCGATAGAAAGATTGGTTAGAGTTTTTGGCACATTCATGAGCTTGATATCTTCAGCCTTATTCATCGCATCGATATAGCTAAATGCTCCCTCGATCCACCAATCCTCATGGAGCATGATTCCAAGCGAATTCTCCACCCCTTTGATCTCAGCTTCGCTCACGTTCCTAAAGGTGTTGTAGGCGATACCACTCACCGCACCGACCTCTTGCACCTGCTCGATTTTGTTGTCCACTTTGGTCTTGAAGATTCCAAGATCATACTTCCATCGCTCTCCTCGTGTCGTGATTCCTGCTTCAAAGGTGTCACTGCTCTCGGCTTTAAGCGTGCTGGCGGTTGTTTTGTCCAGCGTAAGTACCTCAGAGCCTAACATTGCGCGCCCTTGGGGATTGATTTGATTCACATAGAGCACCCTATCATCGGGCGCTTTAAAGCCTTGGGCGTAGTTAAAGCGGAGCTTGGTTTTATCGCTCAAAGAGTAGATTAATCCACCTTGGAATGAGGTCTGATTCTCCCCAATGGAGGTGCGATCATAACGCGCGCCATAGACGAGATTAAGATCTGGGGTGAGTCGCCATTCATGTTGCGCGTAGGCTGATTTGTAGTTACGATCATTAACGTTATAGGCGGTCGATTCGACATCATTGGTGCGATACTCCGCTCCTGTGGTGAGGGTATGCTCTGGACTAGGATTCCATGTCGCCATCAACTCATGACTCCACTGCTCCATCGTGGTGATGTTGGTGGAGTTTGCCGAGGCAGCAGAGCTCGCATAACCCAAGTCTGCGTAGATAAGAGAGTAGATGTTGCGATATTTTTTATATTTGGTGTAATCCGCGGTGTATCGAAGGTCTAGCTCTCTAGCCACCTCCCAATCCAAAATCGCCGCCACATCAAAGCGTTCATTGTCATCTCTCCACTCAGCAGGAGTGTTAAAGACCATGATTTTATTGGCGCCGTTGTAGTAGTTGCTTGGGTAGTTAGCGGCGATATAACGGCTGTGTCGATCCTCTTTCATGTAGTTGGCTTCGATTCGGAGCGAAGCATTCTCGGCGAGCCTTTGACGAATCGCGCCCCCTGCAGTGAAGACCTCCGCATCATCTCGATAATCCACCTCAGCTCCATACGAATCTTTCACATTGTTTCGTATGGGAGCAAAGACACCCCCCGTGGTGGCAGAGGGCTTGCGATCAATTCCTGCCTGCCTCACAAGCACATTCGCCACCTCTTGCTCGGCGTAGGGATTACGATCAAGTGCGTTCGCATAGGCCCTAAAAGAGGTTCGCTCATCTCCACCATAGAGTTGAAGATCAAAAAGAGATTTTGACCCCTTCCCGTGCGAATTGGTGCCCCCACTCACTTCGATTCTTCCGCCTAGCCCCTCTTGAGGGCGCTTGGTGATGATATTCACCACTCCCCCTAAAGCATCAGAGCCATAAAGCACGCTAGAGGGTCCTTTGATGATCTCGATGCGCTCAATGATTCCTGCAGGGATTCTCTCTAATTCGTAGGTGTTGCTAAACTCCCCTTTGATTCGGCGGCCATCGAGCAAAAAGAGAGCGTTGTCTTGCGATAAACCGCGCATAACCATCCCCCTGCCATCGGGTGAAACATAGACTCCAGCGCTATTTTCAAGCGCCTCCCTAAGCGTGCTCGCCCCAAGCTTCTCAATCTCTTCTTGCGTGATGATGAGCGAAGCCATAGGGGTCTCCTCGACCCATCTCTCTTGTTTGGTGGCGGTGGTCACCTTGATGGGCTCTAGTTTTTCGATCACCCCCTCTTCGCTTGCCCCCAAAGACGAGGCCACAAATGCTGGCAAAGCGATAGCCAAAATGCCCCTTCCCCTTGTGCGACTTCCAACTTTTTGCACAGAATCTCTCCTTACTGTTTTATAATGAGAATGAATTCTATTACTAAATAATAAGGAGTAACTTAAAGATTAAAAAATTCTAAATAATAAGAATTAGTAATATTACCTAGAGTAACTCATACGCGATAGGGACTTGGATTTTGATTCGCCGATTAGGCGAAGGAAAGTCTGCTGAAGCCTTTTTGAGCACTTCCATAGCGTGACCATCTAAAAGCGTATAGCCTGATCCCCTCACCACTTTCACCCACGAGAGCTCTCCATTATCCTTGAGCCCAAACTCAAGCACCACTTCACCCTCCATCTTCATTCGGATGGCTTGACGCGGATAGCTTTTGTGCTTAAGAATCGCCGCATAAATCCTCTCCAAAAGCGCCCTATCTGTTTCCATTGTGGCCGTCGCTTCCCCCTGGGGGAGGATAGAGCTTGGAGCAGGGGCACTCGAGGTTGCAACATTCACCTCTTGGGGATGGCTCTCCGCCACAGCAGGGCTCTCCTCTAAAATGGGCTCCTCCTTGGGAACAGGCACAGGAGTCTGCTTGACCACGGGCTTGGGTTTAGGCTTTGGAAGCTCTTTTTTCACCTCCTTGGGAGGGGGTGGAGGAGGGGTCTCTTTCACAGGCTCAGGCGGAGGAGGAGTCTCTTGTTTGGGCGCAGATTCAATCTTTGCCAAAGAGAGCGTGATGGTCTGACCTGGAGCTTGGAGTTTGAGTGTCTCCTCAGGAAAAAAGAGGATTCCCGAAATGAGTGCAGAGTGGATGAGGCAAGAGGCCCAAAGCCCCATCCAAAACCTAGAAGGAGGATTAGGATTGCTGTTTGGCGACGATTTGGAGGTTTTCATGTCCCTTAGCCTTTAGTATATCCACGACTTGGATGAAGATATCAAACTTGCTCTCCTTGTCGCTTTTCAAAACCACAGGAAAATCCTTGGTCAAAGGGGCGAGCTTGGCGCGAAGCTCATCAAGCGTCACCTTGGTCTCGTCCACAAAAAGTTCATTATCCGCATTGATCACAATCTCAAGCTTCCGATCAAATGGCTTTGTCTCGGCCGATGAAGCCTCAGGCAGATCAACTTTGATCTTCCCTTGTGCAATAAAAGTGGAGATCGTCAAAACAATCGCCAAAAGCACCAGCATCACATCGATAAAGGGGACAATATTGAGCCCTTCAGGTCGCTTAAGCCGCATGATCGAGGCTCTTCCATGCGGCGATATGAACATCCACTTTGCGCAGACACGCCGTGTAGACGATCAGCGTAGGAATCGCCACCAAAAGCCCAAGTGCAGTCGCTTTGAGCGCCAAAGAGAGTCCGATGAGCACCGCATTAGTGTCAATTCCTGCGCCACTACCCATGTCATAAAAGGTGACCATGATTCCAATCACAGTGCCAAGCAGGCCAATATAGGGAGCGTTTGAGCCGATAATGGAAAGAATCGTAAGATTCTGTGTCAAGTCATTTTCGAGCTGATTCACATCTTTATACCGATCAACTTTGATGTTTTTGTAATAGAGGAATCGCTCAATCGCGTATGCTAGCGCCAAAAGGCTCATGAAGCCCAAAATACCGAAAATCGCGTGATCCATGTAAGCTTTAATCAAGTGCATTGAGAGACCTTTGGGGGAGTTTAGTTTCGACCTTTGGGCGGATAGTAGCACAAAGCGGATTATATTTCAATAATCGTTCCTAAAATCGTTCCTAAACGCTCTTCTTCAGCGGATTTCATCACTGATAATGCACGACATTTTTTCCCCATTTTTTCCCAATACAATCCTCTCTGAACACCATCGATTCATCGATCACTCAAGGAGCGAATATGCATCTTATCAATCGACGACAATTCTTACAATGGAGCGGGGCACTAGGCGGGGGTATCGCCGCTGGAGCACTCCTTCCCCTCCCCTCGCTTGCCCAAAAAGAGTCACTCTCCAAGGGGGAAAACGAGGAGATGAAGTGGGCAGGATGCGCCATCAACTGCGGAAGCAAATGTCCTTTACGCGTCTTTGTCAAAGAGGGGAAAATCACGCGAATCGAGACAGACAACACCCAAGAAGATGAGTTTGGAGCTCACCAAGTGCGAGCCTGCGTGAGAGGTAGATCGAGCCGATTCAAAGTTTACAACCCCAATCGACTTCTCTACCCCCTCAAACGCGTTGGCAAGCGGGGCGAGGGCAAATTTGTCCGAATCAGCTGGGAAGAGGCGATAGAGACGATCGCTCAAAAACTCCTTCAGGTGAAGGAGAAATATGGCAACGAGGCAATCTATGTCAACTACGCCACAGGCACCACGGGAGGCATCATGTCTCGCTGCACCAAGGGACCTTGGGCGAGACTCCTAGCGCAATTTGGCGGTCATCTCAACTACTACAACTCCTACTCTACCGCCCAAATCACGGATGGACTCAAACACTTCTATGGCACAAGCGCGGGGAGTGATATCGCCAACATCGCCCACTCCAAGCTGGTAGTGATGTTTGGCAACAATCCCGTGGAGACCCGTATGAGTGGGGGCGGAACAGGCTACTCCTACAAAGAGGCACTCCAAAAAAGTGGCGCTAAAATCATCCATTTCGATCCTCGCTATTCTGATAGCATGGTTGGGGCATGCGATGAGTGGATTCCCATTGCACCAGGCACTGATGCGGCACTCATCGCGGCAATGGCGTATGTGATGATCAATGAAGACCTTCATGACAAGGCTTTTTTAGATCGATACTGCGTGGGATTCTCTCGCGAAACCCTGCCCGATTCCGCCCCAGAAAATAGCTCATACGAGGATTATGTGATGGGAAGAGGAGAGGATCAAACGCCCAAAACTCCCGAATGGGCAGAGAGAATCACCAAGATTCCCGCTCAGACGATTCGACGCTTGGCCAAAGAGATTGCCACCACCAAACCCTGCTTCATCGCCCAAGGATGGGGTGCTCAACGACAATTCAATGGGGAACAGAGCAGCCGTGCCATCGCCACGCTAGCGGCCATGACGGGCAATATTGGCATGCTAGGAGGCAACAATGGAGCTAGAGAGACCTCCACTCTCTCCATTGATCCTGCGTGGCTCCCCTCCAAAAACCCCATTAAAGATTCAATCTCCTGCTTCCTTTGGACGGATGCGATTTTGCACGGCGAAGAGATGACGGATATCAAAGATGGCGTGCGCGGCACTCAAAAGCTCAAAAGCTCGATTAAATTTCTTTGGAATACGGGCGGAAACTGCCTCATCAACCAGCACAGCGACAGCAATCGCACGGCCAAGATTCTCGAAGATGAGACGCTATGCGAGATGATCGTAGATATCAACATCGTCCGAACTCCAAGCAATCGATACGCCGACATCATCCTCCCTGATGCAACCCATCTTGAACAAGAAGATTTCATTCGTGCTAGCGCAGGCTACTCCAGCGACCGCCCCTATGTCATCTACTGCCAAAAAGCGATCGAACCTTTGGGTGAGTGCAAGGGTGTCTATGAGATGTGCACTCTTTTGGCTGAGCGGCTAGGAGGAGAGTCTTTTAAAGCAGAATTCACCGAGGGACGCACCCAAGTGGAGTGGCTGGAGCATCTATGGAATCAGACACGCGCGAAAAAACCTGAGCTTCCAAGCTTTGAGGAGATGCGCCAGAGAGGACTCTACAAAGCCCCGCGCGCGAAAAAACCCAAGGTGATGTTTGAGGGGTTTGTGCAAAATCCTGAGGCCAATCCGCTCAAAACCCCCTCAGGCAAAATCGAAATCTATAGCGAAGAGCTTGCTCAAAAGGCAGCAACTTGGATTCTGCCCGAAGGAGCAAAGATCACTCCGCTTCCTGAGTTCATCAACACCAAAGAGGGGCCTTTGGATCCGGCCAGAGAGCAGTTTCCTCTGCAATTTTTTGGCTATCACTACAAGGGCACGACTCACTCTAGCTTTTGGGAGAGTGCGCCTATTCGAGAAATCAACCCCCATGAGGCATGGATTAATCCCATGGATGCCAAAGCTAGAGGAATCAAAACGGGCGATAGAGTGCTTGTATTCAATCGCTTTGGCAAGATCATCGTCACCGCCAAAGTCACCCCCAAGATCATGCCGGGAGTCTCCGTCTGCCACCAAGGCGGCTGGTACAAGCCCAAAAACGGAATCGACGAGGGGGGATGCATCAACACTCTCACCACGCTTGAGCCAAGCCCTATCGCCAAAGGGAATCCTCAACACTCGATTTTGGTACAGATTCGTAAAGTGTAAGTGAAAAAGGAATCATCATGGAAAAAAATCAACAATTTGGATTCTATCTCGACCAGACAAGATGCGTGGGCTGTCGAACCTGTCAAATGGCTTGCAAGGATGGCAAAGATTCTCCACTGGGAGTGAATTTTAGACGCGTAGTGGAGTTCGAGGGAGGCGCTTGGCTCACCGAAAATCCAGACACCCCCACACCCGTGGGTGTCTTCGCCTACTACACCTCCATAGCGTGCAATCATTGCGACGATCCCGCCTGTATCAAAGCCTGCCCAACGGGCGCGATGCACAAAGGGCTATATGGAATTGTCGAGGTGAATCAAAGTCGCTGTATCGGCTGTAAAGCCTGCGCGATGGCCTGTCCTTATGGAGCGCCCCAATTTGACTCACGCCAAGGACACATGAGCAAGTGCGATGGTTGCAAAACTCGTTTGGAGGAGAATCTAGCCCCACTTTGCGTGGAATCATGCCCCTTTAGAGCGCTTGAGGCAGGCCCTATCACAGAGCTTAGAGCCAAGCATGGCCACGCTGCTTCCATCGCCCCCCTTCCCCCTTATGAGCGCACCCGTCCCAATCTCTGCCTCAAACCAGAGAAAAATTCCCAGCCCTCAGGTGATTCTAGAGGCATTTTCCATCTTCCACAAAACCATTCGGAGGTGAATCATGACATTGTCTAATCTTATTCTAGGCGAGCTTCCGCTCGTCCTATTCACGGTGATGACCCAAGCTGTCGTGGGATTTTCGTTTGTCTATGCACTAAGCACTCGAGCCAAAACTTCCACGCTCGCTTCAAGGAAGCGCTTTGGCCTGACCTTTTTATTCCTTTTAGCTATCGCCCTGCTTCCTTCTCTTTTTCATCTTGGCGACCCCACCCATGCGCCTTACCTCTTGATGCGTCTTGGAGCGTTTGAATCAGGGGGTGCTTGGCATATCGCTTGGCTTCCTAATGAGATTCTTGGCGTGGGAGTTTTGTTTGCCCTAGGAATCTGGCTCTTTTACACAGGCACCCTGCTCGCGCTCTATCTGCTCCCTCTAGCGGGAATCGTGACGCTCTTTTTCATGAGTGGAATCTATGGCTCCATGCAGAACACCGTGCTCACTTGGAACTTCTCCCTCACGCTTTGGCTCTTTGGATCTAGCGCCCTCTTTTTGGGTGGACTACTCTATCGAATTCTGCACGACCTGACCCACGAAGATCGTCTTGGAGCCTTCCTCTTCTCACTTATTGGCTTTGCCCTTCTCTGCCTAAGTCTTGCCTTCTACACCCTCCATGTGGGTCAGAGCCAAATTGAAGGGATAGGGAGCGCCTACACTCTTTTAGGAGAGCACTACGCCCTCTTTTTGGGTACGGGGGTGATTTTGAGTGTGCTGGCGCTGCTCCTTTGGTTTTTGAAAGATTTCTCAACGCTCCCCTTTGGTTCACCAAGGAGTATCGGAGCGATTGCACTGCTTTTTGGATTGCTTGGAGTCTTTAGCACGCGAGTGCTCTTTTATGGCCTCATCCATACCCATCTTTGGCTTGGGTAGAGGAGACACAGATGGACTATGAAGCCTTCGCCCTAGGGGCAAAAATCCTCAGTGGATTCTTCATTGAACCTCCTTCTTTGAAGCGCTTTGAACTCTTAAAACAGCAAGGCTTGCTTCAGGGGTGGTTCATCACCTCTCCCCACTTTGCCAACACCCAAGGCAAAGAGCTCTGGGAGCAATCCCTTAGATATGACGATTCTTCGGAGATAGCCGCGGATTTCACACACCTCTTTATCGCTGATGAGGAGTATCTCAAAGCCCCTCCGTACGCCTCCTACTATCTCGAATCAAGTGGCGAAACTTTCACCCAAGAATCCGATGAATTGAGCAAGCTCTACGCCTCGCTCAATTTCACTCCAACCCTCTATCCCCACGAGCCCTGCGATCATCTCGCTAGCGAACTAGAGTTTTTAGCGCTTCTCTTGGAGCAAAATATTGCCAATCCTTCTCCAAACGCCCTGCTCCTCTCTTTTTTGGAGTATCGTCTCACCCCATGGTCCAATGAGTGCCTCGCCTATCTCCAAAAAAATGCCCTCACCCCCTTCTATCAAGGCGTGGGCTATCTCACCCAAGATCTCCTTGAGACTCTCAAAGAATCACTAGGAATCAAGGCTCAAAAACGGACAATTTATCGTTCTATCAGGGTAGAGAGTCAAGAATAGCGTCATGATATTTTCATCCCCCCAAAGGAGGTCGCCCATGGAAGCTTGGCAAGAATCGCTCAAAAACCTCACCCTACTCTATGTGGAGGATGAGGAGGGGATTCGCCGCCCGATGGTCGATACTCTCTCCTACTACCTCAAAGAGGTCTATGAAGCAGAAGATGGAGAAGCGGGGCTTGAGTGCTATTACACCCATCGACCCGACATCATCTTCACCGATCTGAAGATGCCCCACCGAGATGGACTTTGGATGGTTCGCGAGATTCGCAAACACGACAAACACACCCCCATCGCAATGATCACCGCCCATTCGGACAAAGAGTATCTCCTTAGTGCCGTGGAACTGAAAATGGAGAAGTATCTCATCAAGCCCATAGCGCTAGAGGAGCTACTCCATGTTCTAAGGCTCTGCATCGAGGATATTGAGGAGGAGCGGGGAATTGTGCTGGAGTGTGGGAGCGTTCGCTTTGATCTCAAAAATCGTCTCTTCATCAAAGAGGAGAGAGAGACTCCCCTCACCCAAAAAGAGAGTGACTTTTTAGCGCTTTTATTGCGCAAAAAGGGGCAACTCATCCCTTACGAAGAGATCGAAAGTCAGGTTTGGCGGGGGGAATTTATGAGCACGGATGCCCTAAGAACGCTCGTGAAGAATCTGCGCAAAAAGCTAGGAATCCCTTGCATCAAGAATCACTCCCTCGCGGGCTACAGTTTTGAAGGCTAAACTTTTTCTCCTAAGTCTCCTAACCCTTGGGCTTTTGGCTCAAGAATCGTCCTATAGGGAGGATGATAGCGCTTCTAGAGCCATCAAAGAGCGAGACTCTCGATCGCATATTAAGGTCCTTTTTCCCTCTATGCCCTATGTCTATGTCTCTCGCCTCATCAATGAAGGATTAGTGCGACTCGCTGAAAATGACCAAGGCTGGGAATATTCCCTCGCCACCGACTGCCCCAAGCTCTCTCCCACGCTCTATGAGTGCACCTTGCGCCAAGGGGTTCGATTCCAGGATGGAACCCCTTTTAACGCCGATTCGGTGATTAAAAATTTTGACTACTTTCTCGCCCAACCCTTCAACTACACCGATATTCACCGCTCCCTTAAGGCGGTCGAAAAGGTCTCTCCATACAAGATTCGCCTCATCCTCTCCCAACCCTATGGAATGCTCTTTCGAGACCTAGCGAGAATCTTCTTCTACTCAGACGCCTACCTTCGCCAATATGGCTGGGGAGGGGCCGAGACGGGAGCGAATATCAAAAGCGCAGGGAGCTATGGGCTTGGACCTTATATCTTAGTCGAAGGGATGATCACGGGTCGCAAACAGACCCCCAAGGCCATCCTCAAAGCCAATCCCTACTATTGGGAGAAGGGTTTTCCCAAGATAGAGACAATCACTGTTTTCACCGAGCTTGAGACGCAAAGCGCTTTAGAATCGCTTCTGGAGCGCGAGGGGGAGCTTGACTTCATGCCCATCCCCTTCAATAAAAAGATTGAAACCCTTCTCTCTCCCTACACCAAGCTCATCATCACTCCCTCCACCAACAATTTCACCATCTATTTCAATCTCCATAAGCATGATTCCAAGGTCTTTGACCCAAAAGTCAGACAAGCCCTCAATTGTGCGCTCAATCAAGAGAATCTCCTCAACTTTACCTACAAAAAGGAGGGACGACCCAACACGGGTGCCTACACCCACGAGGATTGTCCTTTTAGCTTGCGTGAGCTTCATGAGATTCTTCGAGGGTTAAAGTTCAAAGTTGCCACTCAAGATTCGCTCCTATTTTTGTGGAGAGGAATTGAATATCAACTCTCGCGCTATGGCGTGGAGTTAGAGTTTCTCCTCACCACCAGTGAAAAAGAGATTTATGATCTCGCCCAAAAGAATCACCAGCAAACGCAAGAGTGGGATATGCTCATCCAAGGGACACAAGACTGGTATGGTCGCCATCCTTGGCCTATTTTTATCCGCTATCAAGAGGGAAATCCATGGAGCTTTGTCACAGGAGATATCAAGATGCGAGAGGCTATCAATCAGCTCTTTCGGCACGAGCAGGGAACGCCTGAGTTTGAAGCGCTGTGCCAAACCATCATCCAGCGCGCCAAAGAGAAAGCCTATATGCTCTTCATCCCCACACCTCACGCCGTCTATGGGATGAACAAAGAGCTCCACTTCACCCCACATGGAATCGGGCTTCAACCCCTTTGGAAAGCCGAGGTGACAAGCGAGCACTGGTCTTTGCGCGGAGACAAGCCCTATCCAGAATCGCTCCAAAAACCCATCCTGCCACAAAGAATCACGCCATGAAAAAGATCAAAATCGAATACAAGCTCTTTCTACTCTTTGGGGTGGCTTTCATCGGAATGATCTTTTTAGCGCACAAAGCTCTTAGCGTGAGCGAGGAGAATATCACCAGCACTCGCACCCTTTTTGAGAACTCTACCACCATCCAAAGCCTTCAAGAGCACTACATTGAGCCCCTCAATCTCTTGCGAGAGATGTCCTTGTCCCTAGTCATGTCGCCCAATGAAAGCTTCCGCCGCTCCATCGAACAAGAGCTCATCTCCTCTATCGCCAAGCTGGATGAACGCTTTCTCTCCCTTGATCCAGAGAGTCAAACTGCATGGCAGGAGTATCTGCGCCTCCTCAACCAAACCCGCCTTTATGTCTCGCAGGGCTTTGAGGAGGGAGCGTTTGTCAATGCCAACACCACAGAACGCACTCGTTACTATGAGCTCCTAGAGCGTCTTAAAGCCCTTCAGTCCAAAGAGATCACCCAAGCCAAAGGGAATTTTGCCCACATCCAAGAACGTGCCAAGATTCTTAAGTATGAGGTGATTCTAGCCGTCGTCATTCTCTCGATTCTCGTCTTTTTGCTTGGCTACTTTCTCTCACGACACATCGTCTCTTCGATTCTCACCCTCCAAGAGGGGCTTCAAGATTTCTTTGACTACCTAGAGCGCAAAATTCCCCGCCCCAAACCCATCTCCCTCCAAAGCAGGGATGAGCTTGAAGAGATGTCCAAGCTCCTCAATCACAACATTCTCAAGGCGGCTAGAGATATTGAGCAGGATATTCTCTTCGTTGAAAACGCCATCTCCGTGGTCACTCAACTCAAAAGCGGTCACCTCTCCTCTCGTTTGGAGACCATGGCTCAAGCCCACGAGCTCAAACTCCTCAAAAATGTAATCAACGATATGATCGACAACCTCGAATCCAAAATCAAAGAGGAGATTGAGAAACGGAGCGAGCAAGAAAAGCTCTTAATCCAGCAGAGCAAACTCGCTAGCATGGGGGAGATGATCGGCAATATTGCCCACCAATGGCGTCAACCCCTAAGCGAGCTTGGCGCGATTTTGATGAATCTTCAAGTGAAGCACCACTTCAAAGATTTGACCGAGGAGACTTTCAAGGCGCAAGTGGAAAGAACTAACGAAATCACCGCTTTCATGAGCCACACCATTAGCGACTTTCAAAACTTCTTCACCCCCTCCAAAATCAAAGAACCCTTCAGCGTCCGCCTTGCGTGCGAAAAAGCAATCGCTATTATCGAAGCCTCTTTACGCTATCACAATATCATCCTTGAGTTTCGAGAAAGAGGGGATCGCATCGCCTATGGCTACCCCAATGAATACTCCCAAGTGGTGCTTAACATCCTCTCCAACGCCAAAGACGCCCTCATCTCCAGGGAGATTTCCCATCCTCGAATCCATATCGAGCTTATCAATGGAAAAAACTACTCTGTCGTCAAAATTGAAGACAATGCGGGAGGAATTCGCGCCCATCCCATGGAGAAGATTTTTGAACCCTACTTCACCACCAAGCATTCACGCCAAGGCACGGGAATTGGACTCTATATGAGCAAAATGATCATCGAAAAGAATATGGATGGAATCATCACCGTGGAGAATACCGCAGAGGGGGCGCGGTTCAAAATCAAGATCCGCTAAAGCCTTTGCGCTCTTGCCTCTCCCAAAGAGCCAGGCTCGCCCTATCCAGAAGGGAGTCGATTTTAGAAACAATCGTGTGAGGCGCCTCGTAGGCCATCTCTTTGTAGCGCCCCTGCATCTGCAACACGTCCGCCTCTTGACGCACCACCTCCAAAAGGCGTCCATTTTGGTTCGCCGCTTCGATTCTCCCCGCAAAATCAGCCAAAAGATCAAGGGAAAAGTGAGGATTCCGCTCCAAGGTCGCTAGGAGATTCTTGTTTTTTTTGAGAGCAACGCCAATATCGATGATGTCTCGGGGCTTGAGCTCTTTGTAGCGATAAAATATCTTCTTGGCGATGATCTCCTCAATTCTCTCGACACAAATATCTGCATAGCCAAACACATTCATGGGAGACCACGGCTTAGCCGTCAGCGCATTGCTTGGCATGAATTGAATCTTCGCATTCTCCCCAAAAGAGTACTCTAAATAGTAACCATTGTGATAGAAATCGACAAAACCAAGATCATAGAGCTCTTTGAAGATTTTGGACTGAAGCTGGCGATTTTTAGGGTTGGGGATGAGACTCAGAATATCTTGCCCCCATAAAGAAAAATATCAATATCAGTGGAGAGTCGATGCTGCCAATACATTGCTGAGAGCGCTGTACCTCCACCAAAAGCCCAAAGAGAACGGGGGAATTGCACATCAAGGATGAGGCGAGCGAGCTCAAAGAGTCTTTTTTGTTTGGCAAACACGATGAATACTTTGGATGAATTTTTGCATGGCAGGCTTTTGCGACAAAGAAGCATGAAAGCTCTTCTCTACGTCTAAAAGAGGAATCTGAAGGTCTTGAATCATCGCAATGAGATCATCGACCAAAAAGTCAGAAAAAACCCTCTCAGCGATCCAAGCCAAGTGCTTCTCTCCCGCAAAAGCCGCCAAAATATCGGCGGAAGGAATGGGTTGGGCGGTATTGTATTGCAACTTACGCCGATAACCCTTGCTCAAAAGATGATTAGCATAAAAATTAGCCACCATCAGCACCTTAGACTGGCTTCCCGCTAGCCCTTTTCCCTCTTTGACAAGCTTTTTCGCGCTCGCCGCTGTTCGCAGAGAGCTCCCTGTCAAACGGGCTAAATCAATTGTTCTCATAAAAATCCTCAACCAAAGAGATCGCTGGTCGCATTATGCGCTTTTTGCATAAATTCAACCTAAATCCAATCACAACAATTGAGTGAATATTGGATTAAAAGAAGGCAATGATGTTTATATTTGATTTCTAAAATCTATTTGATTGAGTTCAAAGAGTATAAAAACAGAAGGGATTAGAGTCTCTATTGAGGTCAAAGAAGGTGTTATCCCCCTCCCCGCACCAACCTACGTTTCCACACCTGAAAGATGCAGTATTATCGGCGATGGAGAGCTTAACTGCCAGGTTCGGAATGGAGCTGGGTGTAGCCTCTCCTCTATAGGCACGAGAAAAAGGGAAGAGAAGATAGATAAGAATATATCCTCTATTCCCTCTTGCTAGTGAAGAAGGATCAATGAATAGTCAATAGCCCTAGTAAAAACGACGCTCAACAAGGCAGTGGCGTTTATAGAAGTAGATAAATAATAAGCCAAACGGTCTATTAGTATTGGTCAGCTAAACATGTTACCATGCTTACACACCCAACCTATCAAGCAGGTAGTCTTCCTGCGACCTTCAGGGAAAGTTCATCTTGGAGTCGGCTTCCCGCTTAGATGCTTTCAGCGGTTATCACGACCATGCGTAGCTACCCAGCGGTGCTCTTGGCAGAACAACTGGTACACTAGTGGCATGTCCATCCCGGTCCTCTCGTACTAGGGACAGCTCTCCTCAACTTTCCTACGCCCACGGCAGATAGGGACCGAACTGTCTCACGACGTTCTGAACCCAGCTCGCGTACCGCTTTAAATGGCGAACAGCCATACCCTTGGGACCTGCTCCAGCCCCAGGATGCGATGAGCCGACATCGAGGTGCCAAACCTCCCCGTCGATGTGAGCTCTTGGGGGAGATCAGCCTGTTATCCCCGGGGTACCTTTTATCCTTTGAGCGATGGCCCTTCCACACAGAACCACCGGATCACTATGACCGTCTTTCGACTCTGCTCGACTTGTTTGTCTCGCAGTCAGGCTGGCTTATGCCATTACACTCAACGAATGATTTCCAACCATTCTGAGCCAACCTTTGCAAGCCTCCGTTACTTTTTAGGAGGCGACCGCCCCAGTCAAACTACCCACCAGGCATTGTCCTGCTTGAGGATAACTCAAGCCAGTTAGCAGACAGAAACATTAAGGGTGGTATCTCAACGGTGGCTCCATCTCCACCAGAGTGAAGATTTCAAAGCCTCCCACCTATCCTGCGCATAATGCTCCCATCGGCAGTGCCAAGCTGTAGTAAAGGTCCACGGGGTCTTTCCGTCTTGCCGCGGGTAGGAGGAATTTTCACCTCCACTACAATTTCACTGAATCCCTGGTTGAGACAGCTCCCATCTCGTTACGCCATTCATGCAGGTCGGTATTTAACCGACAAGGAATTTCGCTACCTTAGGACCGTTATAGTTACGGCCGCCGTTTACTCGGGCTTCAATTCAAAGCTTCGCCTTGCGGCTGACAGATCCTCTTAACCTTCGAGCACCGGGCAGGCGTCACACCTTATACTTCCTCTTACGAGTTGGCAAAGTGCTGTGTTTTTGGTAAACAGTCGGGAGGGACTCTTTGCTGAGACCCCCTTGCGGGGCACACCTTATCGCGAACTTACGGTGTTAGTTTGCAGAGTTCCTTAACCAGAGTTCTTTCACGCGCCTTAGAATACTCATCTCATCCACCTGTGTCGGTTTACGGTACGGGCGACCGTGGCTAAACTTAGAGGCTTTTCTTGGCACGACGGTATCAACGATTCTCCTATCCATCCGAAGACTTCAAAGAGCCTGTGAGGTTTCGGATACAGGGGTGGATTTGCCTATCCCCCAACCTACGCCCTTCGACCAACTATTCCGTCAGTTGGCTCGTTTAACCCTATGCGTCCCCCCGTCGCACACCACGGTCGGTATCGGAATATTAACCGATTTGCCATCGTCTACCCCTTTCGGACTCGACTTAGGACCCGACTAACCCTACGATGACGAGCATAGCGTAGGAAACCTTGGATTTACGGCGAAGTGGATTCTCACCACTTTTATCGCTACTCATTCCTGCATGCTCACTTCTAGCCGCTCCAGCACTCCTTGCCGGTATACCTTCAACGCTGACTAGAACGCTCTTCTACCACTGTGCATCAGCACAATCTACAAATTCGGTGCATACCTTAGCCCCGTTATATTTTCAGCGCAGAATCACTAGACCAGTGAGCTGTTACGCTTTCTTTAAAGGATGGCTGCTTCTAAGCCAACCTCCTGGTTGTCTGAGTAACTCCACATCTTTTTCCACTCAGGTATGACTTTGGGACCTTATTTGGTAGTCTGGGTTGTTCCCCTTTTGACGATTGATTTTATCACCCACCGCCTGACTCCCAAGATACGGTAATAAGTATTCGAAGTTTGACAGGGTTTGGTACCGCGGTGAGCAGCCCTAGCCCAATCAGAGCTCTACCCCTTATTACTATCACTTGAGGCTATACCTAAATATATTTCGAAGAGAACCAGCTATCACTAAGTTTGATTGGCCTTTCACCCCTATCCACAGCTCATCCCAGCCCGTTTCAATGGGCACGAGTTCGGTCCTCCGGTGAGTGTTACCTCACTTTCAACCTGGCCATGGATAGATCACTTAGCTTCGGGTCTGCAGCATCTGACTAAAGCGCCCTATTAAGACTCGCTTTCGCTACGGCTACGCGTTCGCTTAACCTCGCCAGATACCACAACTCGCAGGATCATTATGCAAAAGGCAGTCCGTCACCCTGGATAAACCATAGGGCTCCGAATGATTGTAGGCAGATGGTTTCAGGTTCTATTTCACTCTGATCGCTTCAGTTCTTTTCACCTTTCCCTCACGGTACTGGTTCGCTATCGGTGTAGTAGGAGTATTTAGGGTTGGAGAGTGGTCTCCCCTGCTTCAGCCCGGATTTCTCGTGTCCTGGCCTACTCTGGATACTGCTACCTATGAAACATCTTTAATCTACGGGGCTATCACCCTCTATGGCTCTTCTTTCCAAAAGATTCTACTAGATGTTCCAAGTGGATGTTGCAGTCCTCAACCCCAGTAGCAAGCTACTGGTTTGCCCTGTTCCGCGTTCGCTCGCCGCTACTAGCGGAATCTCATTTGATTTCTTTTCCTCTAGCTACTGAGATGTTTCACTTCACTAGGTTCGCTCCATTAAAGGTAATACATATCTCTATGTATTGGGTTGCCCCATTCGGAAATCTTCGGATCAAAGTCTCTTGGCAACTCCCCGAAGCTTATCGCAGCCTAGTACGTCCTTCATCGCCTCTACTACCCAAGGCATCCACCATCTGCCCTTAAAAGCTTATTTCTACTTCTATTCCAATGAGTTATTCTTTGGCGCCACTGCCTTGCTGAACGTCTCCGTTACAACAAGATAGTTGCGTGATTGTAGTTTTTACTATTTTAGGCTATTGACAATTAATTGTTAAATAACATTTAGAGATCTCTCTTGATCAACTCAAGAGTGAAGTCTAATGCCAACCCTCTTTAAAAAAGAGCTTGCATTAGACCTAAGGGATTCTAAGCGGTGTTAATTTCTATTCTTTTATCTCTTTGACTTTGTCTTATCTCTCGATACGACTCTTCTTCTAAAGGCTTTGGTGGAGAATAGCGGGATCGAACCGCTGACCTCCTGCGTGCAAAGCAGGCGCTCTCCCAGCTGAGCTAATTCCCCAATGGTGGGCTTAAGAGGAGTTGAACCTCTGACCTCACCCTTATCAGGGGTGCGCTCTAACCACCTGAGCTATAAGCCCCTATATCTTTGAAGCGTGCGTATCGGGTGACAATCTCTGAAAACTAAGCAAGTAGCGATTATCTTCTTGTCCCGCCAGAGCCAAACGAATGACTCCGGCCTCTCTCTAGAAAGGAGGTGATCCAACCGCAGGTTCACCTACGGTTACCTTGTTACGACTTCACCCCAGTCGCTGCATCCGCCGTGGACGGTAGCCAGTTTAGCGTCCCGGCTTAAGGCGAATACAACTCCCATGGTGTGACGGGCGGTGAGTACAAGACCCGGGAACGTATTCACCGTAGCATTGCTGATCTACGATTACTAGCGATTCCAGCTTCATGTAGTCGAGTTGCAGACTACAATCCGAACTGAGATGTGTTTTAAAGATTTGCTCCACCTCGCGGTATTGCTTCTCTTTGTACACACCATTGTAGCACGTGTGTAGCCCTGGGCGTAAGGGCCATGATGACTTGACGTCGTCCTCACCTTCCTCCTCCTTGCGAAGGCAGTCTCACTAGAGTGCTCGGCCGAACCGTTAGCAACTAGTGACGAGGGTTGCGCTCGTTGCGGGACTTAACCCAACATCTCACGACACGAGCTGACGACAGCCGTGCAGCACCTGTTTTCAAGCTCCAGTAAACTGGCACTCCCATATCTCTATAGGATTCTATCAATGTCAAGCCCAGGTAAGGTTCTTCGCGTATCTTCGAATTAAACCACATGCTCCACCGCTTGTGCGGGTCCCCGTCTATTCCTTTGAGTTTTAATCTTGCGACCGTACTCCCCAGGCGGAATGCTTAATGTGTTAACTGCATTACTGCCCTGACAAGCAGGGCAACAACTAGCATTCATCGTTTAGGGCGTGGACTACCAGGGTATCTAATCCTGTTTGCTCCCCACGCTTTCGCACCTCAGCGTCAGTAATGTTCCAGCAGGTCGCCTTCGCAATGAGTATTCCTCTCGATCTCTACGGATTTTACCCCTACACCGAGAATTCCACCTACCTCTCCCATACTCTAGCCTTGCAGTTTCAAATGCAGTTCAACGGTTAAGCCGTTGGATTTCACATCTGACTTGCAAGGCCGCCTACGTGCTCTTTACGCCCAGTGATTCCGAGTAACGCTTGCACCCTCCGTATTACCGCGGCTGCTGGCACGGAGTTAGCCGGTGCTTATTCCTAAGATACCGTCATAATCTTCTCTTAGAAAAGGAGTTTACAATCCGAAGACCTTCATCCTCCACGCGGCGTTGCTGCTTCAGGCTTTCGCCCATTGAGCAATATTCCCTACTGCTGCCTCCCGTAGGAGTCTGGACCGTGTCTCAGTTCCAGTGTGTCCGATCACCCTCTCAGGCCGGATACCCGTCATAGCCTTGGTGAGCCATTACCTCACCAACAAGCTGATAGGACATAGGCTGATCCCATAGCGAAAAACTTTCCCCTCTCGGGAATATCCGGTATTAATCACCGTTTCCAGTGGCTATTCCAGACTATGGGGCACATAACCTATGCATTACTCACCCGTGCGCCACTCGTCAGCAGTATAGCAAGCTACACCCTGTTACCGTTCGACTTGCATGTATTAGGCACGCCGCCAGCGTTCACTCTGAGCCAGGATCAAACTCTCCATAATAGTTTAGTTATTAGGAGAGGATAACCCTTAGCTAATCAATCAAAAAAACGACAAAGAAATGACGTAATAGATATAATTAACATAAGAGGTTATCTCTAGCTATAAGCTATAATTGCCACCTTTAAAAAAGGATGGCGAAAAATTCATGTTCTTTTAGACTCTTGTCCGTGATAGACAAAGAGGTATAAAGGTCCATCAAGCTTCTATAAAGAAGACAAGTGGAAGAACAAGAAGAGATAACCGCTATCTTGCTTAGTTGTCAAAGATCGTAACCGATAAGTGCTTTGAGATAACAAAACAGTTATTGGTTTAAAGAACAAACACTCATCTTATCCTAGATGAAAAGGCCCTAAGTGATTGAAGATCCAAGGAGGTTGAAAGTCCGTTGGGGTCGTTGTCAATCGGGAGTGGAAGTATAGCGAAAGAGGCTTAATAAATTCTTAGTTAGGTGGGAGGGGGAGGAAGAATCTCTGAAGCAAGCTTGGTATTGTTCGCACTCATAAAGTGAATCTTTGGATGAAAATCCCATAGCCCTAACCATATATTGCGACTGAGTTCAAGCCCCACCCTTCTCTCCTCTTCTGGGTTGATTTTTGAGGCTGCCTCTAACTGGCTTAACCACTCATTTGGGATATAGACCCCAGGGAGCTTGGAGTAGAGAAAATGGGCTGTCCTATAACTCACCACAGGAAAATAGCCCAAAACAAGCTCACTAAAGGTTCCTAGCTCTTGATTAATCTCGTGCACCCAGCCCAAAAGTGTTTTAGCCACCTCCAGATCATAGATGGGTTGAGTCACAATGCCTATGGCTCCCGCCTCAATCTTTTGTCGAAGACGCTTTTTGAGCGATTCGGGACTTTGTGAGTAGGAGTTGATCACCGCCAAGGGATAGAGCGGGCGAAGGGGGCTTTTGAGTGGCTGACCCTGAAGATCGATTCCGCGATTGAAGCTTTGAATGATCTCCAACAAAAGCGTGCTCTTGCCCTCAAACACTCCCTTGGCCTGAGGCTGATCCCCCAAGCGAATCGCATCGCCCGTGAGTGCCAAAATCGCCCTCACATCAAATTCATTGGCCCCCATGAGTTCCCCCTGAAGCGCCAAAGAGTTGCGATCCCTCATGCTGAGCGTGCAAATCACGGGTTTTTGAAGCGATTGCTGAAGTTTGATCGTCGCTAGAATCGAAGAGTGACGAAGCTTAGCCAAAGGCGAATCGGTGCAGACAAAGCCATCCACACGCTTCTCCAGGCCTACACTCTGGATAGAGTGGATCAATGGAGTGAGGGTCGGGGAGGCGTGAGGCGCCACCTCAAGGGTCAAAAAGTGATCTTTTTGGAGCTTGTGAATGAGGGTTTCAATCATAGTTTTTGTGCCATTTTTTAGATTTTTGGGGGATTTTATCATAAATAACTAGAAATACAATATGTATTTTAGATTTTATGTCGATTCGCCATGGGGTGTTACGCTTTCACACAAAAAATTAAAAAACAGCTTGTATTTATAAAAAAAGGGCTAAAATCTTTAAAGTTTTCTAAAAAAGCCAAAGGGGATTTTGTGCGGGAACTGCTCCAAATGTTTGACTACATCAAGCGCTATCACTCCGATATCTTTGAGAGTCTCGCCCTCGCCTTGCAGTTTTTCATCTTTAAACTAGAGCAAAAAGAGGCACTCCTAGAGTTTGTGTCACTTCACCATCGGCGCAAAGAGTTTCGCCCTCTCTATGAATACGACCTCAAAGAGCTCATGGGCGAGGAGCTCTACACTAGGGCCGACCCCAATCTCAATGTCGGCAAGATTCTCAAAACCATCGCCGAAACGCCTCTCACCCCTGAAATCATCGAACAATTCATCCACACCATCACCATCAAGCGCACGCTCAATAAGCTCTATGTCTATTCCACCCCGCAAGAGGTGAATGAGCTCATCATTTCTCTGCTCGATATTGCGCCCAAAGATGAAGTCTATAACCCCTGTTATGGCATGGGAACGCTCTTTTTGAGTCTCAGTAAACGCTCCAAAACAATCCGGCTCTTTGGCGAAGAGCTCGATGGAAGACTCGCCAAAATCGCCAAACTCATGGCACGCGTAGGGGGAATCCAAGAGATGCACCTCTTTGTCAATGACATCCTCAAGAAACCCGTATTCAAAAACGAAAAGGGGTTTAGGCAGTTTGACAAAATCGTCTGCAATCCCCCCTTCTCAGCACACTTAGGAATCGAATACCTCAAAAATGATGAGCGATTCTCCCGCTATGGAATCCTCGCTAAGAGCTCTCCAGAGCTTGTTTTTCTAACTCATGCCCTCATGCACCTCAAACAAAGAGGGGTCTTTATCGTGCGCAATCAGACACTTCAAAAATCTTTTCTCGAAGAAAAACTACGCGAAAGAATGGTTGAGGATCGGGTGATTGAGGCGATCATTGAACTCCCTAAAAATATTTTCCCCCATCAGAGTCATGACTTCTCCATCCTTGTCCTCGCGGCGCATAGCGATTCGATTCTTCATATCGATGCCACTTCGGAGCGCTTTTGGCAAAAAGATGGCAAATACAATCGCCTCATAGGAATCGAAGAGATTCTCGCCCTCTATAGGCAAAAACGCGAAAGCGAATACTCTAAACTCACCCCCATCGAAGAGATCGATATTCACGATCTAAGGGCGCAAAACTATCTTCGATTCTGTGCGCTCAAACCTCAAAAAACCCTCTCGCTCGCCTCGCTCAAGCCTCTCATCTTTCGAGGACAGCGCGTCTATGGCGGCAGCAAGGATGTGCCACTTGAATACCTTGATATCGGAATCCAAGACTTCGCCCCCTACTGCTTCACCGACCATCGGGGTACCTTGCGAAGCAGCGGCGATAGAGAAAAAATCCTCCGTTATGCACTCAAACCCTATGATATCCTCCTGCCTCTTCGGGGAAGCTCGCCCAAAGTGACCCTCTTGGGTGAGGGCTACCGCGACAAGCTCGCCATCGCCAACGCGGGAATCATCGTGATTCGCCTCCCTCAAAAAGAGAAAGCGATCGCACTCTACCTCTATCTCTTCTCCAAGGAGGGGCAAAAGCTCGTCTCTGGACTCTACGAATCAAGCGCAGCAAGCATCATCACTCCTGAGAATCTCCTAGAGCTCGCCCTACCCGCAAGTTTTGAGCATGATTCCTCAAAGCGATTTGCCACGCTGGAGCGCCTCGCCAAAGAGATCGCCTCTTTGGAAGAGGAGATTGATCGCATTCGATAAAATTTGACGATAAACCCGTTATAGCCGCCTACTCAGCCATTCCTCGCTATAATTCGCCAAAGAAGTTACCAATCTAATTGAGCGTTATAGCCGCCTACTCAGCCATTCCTCGCTATAATAAGGTTGATCTTGTTTTCATTGCAACAAGGGTTATAGCCGCCTACTCAGCCATTCCTCGCTATAATGAATACATCGACACGGCTAGCACCATAACAGTTATAGCCGCCTACTCAGCCATTCCTCGCTATAATAGCTTGAGGATGGTACATATACCCTCACAAGTTATAGCCGCCTACTCAGCCATTCCTCGCTATAATAGCTACATAGCCTGCAACTGAGTCGAAATAGTTATAGCCGCCTACTCAGCCATTCCTCGCTATAATAAAAGAATGGTACAAGAAGTACGCTAACACGTTATAGCCGCCTACTCAGCCATTCCTCGCTATAATCCAAGCAATCATGCCTGAGGGAGGAAGTATAGTTATAGCCGCCTACTCAGCCATTCCTCGCTATAATATTTCAGGGGCAAGGAAATAGAAGCTGATGGTTATAGCCGCCTACTCAGCCATTCCTCGCTATAATCATCAGTATGCTCAGAGCAGACGACAAAGAGTTATAGCCGCCTACTCAGCCATTCCTCGCTATAATAGTTCTCCTCAAAAAGCCCTATAATAAGGGCTTTTTGACTCTTTCTCTCAACAAAAAACTGCTCAAATTCAGAACAATACAAGCTGTTTTGCCCCGATTTTTTCTTGGGATTTTGGCCCTCCAAGGAGGATATGCATCCGTTCATATTGACTATTTGTCAACACAAGGCTACGCACATGGCCTTTTGGTGGGATGTTTCGGCGGATGCGATCCTCATAAGCCAGCGCCATATCTGCCCCACGGCATATCCTCACATAGACCGAAAACTGCATCATCTCAAAGCCCTCCTTGATTAGAAACTTTCGAAAGAGTGTGTAGGCTTTGCGCTCCTTTTTTGTCCCCGTCGGCAGGTCAAACATCACCATCAGCCTCATAAACTTCACCTTGTACATCATCTTCACCCATCCATGGCAAAATCAGCCGCCTGCTCTCCTTCTGTTCTCCTGCACTCACCAAAGACCGTGCAATAATCTGTGTCGCCGACAAAAGCGTCTCATATCGCTCAGTCATGATACAGCTCTCGCCTAGTATCTGTGCGATCCGCATACGCTCTTCTCGCGTCAGCGGGTCATCGCCCGTGCGCTCGAGAAAGAGCCCCCATACGAGCAAGTCGACAAAAGGACGAAACGGTTCTATCAGATCATCCGCAAGATTAAAACTGTTTAGCTCTCCAGCGTGATGCAATCCAAATGCCGGGATCAACCCAGCTCCAGCAATAGCGCGCCCCAATGCTCCGCGCAACACGGCATAGCCGTAATTGAGGCCGCCATTTCGTGCATCCAGTCCACCATCCCATCGCTTGAAATTGACAAAAAGTGAGCGCCAATAGACCTGCGCCGCCTGTGCCTCTACCCCAGTAGTATCTCCAGAAGTGACTTTGCCGACGAGATTTTCCAGCCTACGGGCAGCATCCTCCGCCCCAACCCGACGCAGCACCTCCGCCTGAGAGGAAACCTTGGCACGGACGATCTTTTGCCAGCAGCGCTTTTTGAACGGCTCACTCCATACTGCCTGCACCCGCGCGGCACGCGTATGACGGCTGTGCGTCCCAAAAGGAGCGAACACACCATCAGGAAGATGGGAGCTGTCACAAGACATGAGCGCCGTCCCCTCCTGTGCCAGTGCCGAAAGGAGTGCTGCCGATAGTGTCACTTGAGGGTTTTCGACGATCACCACACCTATATCGGCAAGCGGCAACTGCGTCCTCTCCCCCTCTCTCGACTCGATAACCAACTGCCGATCACGCACGCGCAAGTGACAAGAAGTCGCGATCACCACCGTCCGCCATGCCGCCATGACTTGCTACTTCTTGACCAATTTTTTAGCTGAACGCATCTGTGGAATTGTCCCCAAGCGCTTTTCCTGCTTGACTTCGTAATAATAACCCAAGGGATCAATCTGGTATTTTTTAACATCTAACGCAAATTTTACTCCTTGATCACACTCAAACTCTTTTCGAGGAGGTCTTAGGCCCTCCTGACTCCAATAGTCCAAAAACCCTTGAAGACATCGCCCCGCAATTCGATTCTCTTCAGGACACAGCTTACATTTGTCCTTGTGCTTTTTATCCATACTGACTGGAGTGCATGTAAAGCCCTCACATGGACTGTTATTGATTGATGACAAAACCATATTGGCACCATGCATATTTTTAAAATACCCCATGATGATTTTTGCAGGTTTTTTTGGCGTCCCTTGTGTTTGTATAGAAATTAAATCATCTTTAAAAATAGAAAACTTGAAAAAATTTTCATCCATGGCTTCAGGATTTGTACCAAGAGAAAGATTTGGCAATTCATTCAAAACCATTTCATGAAGATAGATCGGCACTAGATGAAATTTTCCTTTTTTATGATAGACATCGACTCGCGGAATTGTACTCGTTTCGTAGAAATTTTTTTGATTGGCACTTGCAACGCGATCTGCCTTGAATGATTCAAATTTCTCCTCATCAATAGGAGCCAATCTCCACTTTTTCTTGTTTTTGACTTGTTTGATCCTCGGATAGGGCTTGGCGGTCTGCTCATGAGCCTGCCCGGTCACTCTGGCACGCGGCGGGCGGCTGATCAGCAGTCGTTTGACTTCGACGCCCTCTTTGACCGTCTCCGTGTTCTCTATGCGCGTTGCCTCTTCTACCGCGTCGCGGAAGTTTGCCAGCGGAACGGCAAGCTTCGGTCGCTCCTTTTCGCGGTGCGTCTCCTTGAAGCGATAGTACTCTGAGAGTTTTTGGACCATTCCCTGCGTACTAAACGCGATGATGATTGCATCGACGGCGTGATGCGTATGGCTTTCGCGATCCTTGCTCTCTAGCCCCCATTGATAGCGCAAAACGCTTGTCAGCTTGCCACTGCGTACTTGCACAGGGGCTTTAGTGTGGGAATTTTTAAAAACCCAATACTGCTCACAGTAGGTTTTGATCGCGCGCGCCATATAGCGAGTATCGTTGAGATTACGATCCTTGAAGGCCATTTCACTATTTTCATCAAAGTTTTTTTTCAGCAAGCGATCAATTTTCCCCTTGCCCGTACGCACACGATTTGACGGGGCGCTGGTCCTTGTCTCAAAAGCATTCCATCGCGCCGCATCATGCCCAAACCACTCATAGGGCGTCCGGTCTGTCTTCTGCTGATTGGCCCTGGCCAAACAGAGGACTTTGTTGGCAAAACTGTCATCCGCACTTCGACTGCGTGGCAAAATATGATCAATCTCGCAATACCCCTCGTCAAACAGCCTCTCTAATTCGATCACATCACCCGTATAAGCACACCGACCATCCTGTTGAATATAGAGTCGTTTTTTGAGGATATTTTTGCGCGTGAGGGGCACTTGAAAACTAGTTTCGGCAATCCAGTCCGCAGCCTCTTTGCGCTCTTTTTCATTTTTGCGCTGACTCTCTTTGATATCTTCGATTTCGCCCTTGGTATTGATTTCGCGCGCCAGTTCGAAATGCACCCTATCAAAAGCTCCATATTTGCGCACAAGCGCATTGGCGACTTTGCGAAACTGCGCAAATGCGCGGATAACCGTAGGGTTGAGTATGTCAATATCCGTCTTATTGAGCGGCGGCAAAATTGCCGATTTTTCCTTATGAGGCACGCCAAGCATCAGCACTGCTTCATCATAGCGGGCACCACTTTCCATCGCGGGCAAGATATCTCGGATAGCCTTAAGCGAAAGCTTCAAAAAATCACTAAAGCCGATTTTAACTAACCGTTCCACCATCTCGGCCTCAAGCGGCAATTTTGTAAGTTCGCGACGCTTTTGTCCTTCGTCTTTGTAATAGGTCAGTATCTTGGTCGCTTCGTCAGCATGCTTGCCTAATGCGACAAATCGACCATAAAACTCATTGCCTAGAGCCTCCCTTAGTTTAGCAGCTCCCCTGAGACTTATCCATGCCTTTTTTTCGGCTTCGACTTTGTCAAACTCCAACTCTGTGGGTTCATTAGGATCAAAAAGCGTCGCTTCTCTTTTTTTGGCTGTTTTGGGTTTGCCTTTGTAATGCAACCCTTTGAAAATTTCATTGTCGCTTAAATCCAAAAACTTCCGTAAATGCCTAAACTCGACCTTTTCTCTGCTAACCGCAAAATCAAGCAACTCTTCAAGCGTCTTGCGTTCGATGATTTTTTGCTCCCAGCCCTCGTTGTCGATGATAACCGTTGAAAAGAACTTGCTTATCGCGATAAACTTCTCTGCCGTCGGTGCAGACTTGGGCGCACGCCTCTCTTCCGGGAAATAGGTGCAATGCCCCACCATCTTTTCGATTCTCTGCATCGGACGCACAAAAAAAGCGATCTCCCGATAGGCAGCTTTAAGTGCATCGGTCGCTATAGTGCTTCTCATCTCCTGCTGTGCTACAAAAATCGCTTCAACTTCTTCAACAAGCAAGTCACGATGAATGGAGATTTCGTAGTCTCCATGCTTATTGCGTTTTTTGCCGTTTGCTCCTCGCTCTCGCCAGAGCCATTCGCCGACCGTACGACACCCTGCCGCTTCAAAGTTTTGCCGCAAGACAACACCTGCTTTTTTGACTTTACCGCTCTCTTCATCGGCTTCATCGTCCCCGATAAATTTATACCCGCGATGCTTGGCGATATGAATCAACACCCGCGCCAACTCATCCCCTTTCAAAAGACGGTAAAGCCCGTCATGGCGCAACTCCCACACATCGGCCCTGTTGGCTTTGCTATAAAACATTCCGCCCTCGCCATCCAAATCAACATCTTGAATCAGTCCTGCCCTCAAAAAAAGTTTTTTGATCATATTCATTCGCACGCGACGGCGATTGAGGACGCGACGAATGCCACGCGCCTCACGCCGTGCTTTGTTGGGGCTCTCTTTTTTTTTGGGGGTTTCTGCAGCGGTAAAAAGTCTCACTCCACAATCAATGATACGATTTGCCGCTTCATCGTCTTTGTCATACTCAACAATCGCCCATCCTAATGAGCTAATCCCCAAGTCTACCCCTAAAATCCGTTCAATCATAAGCTTCGCTCCAAATTTTAGTATTTTTTAAAAAAATCTAACATATAATCGTCGTCGCTGCGCGAAATGGCTGAGTAGGCAGCGGCTATAATAAGGGGTGTGGAGGCATCCTGCGAAGTTCTACTCTACGGAGTATCTTCTAAATGGTATTTCTTACCTAACCTCCATTTCTCCCATCTCCCCTCCCTAGGATCATCCCTCGCTCAAGTTATTCATTTTATTAGGCAGCAGGGAAACTATTCGTTTAGCTATACGATTATATTATATACATGATACTTAGCTATACTTTAAATTTCTTAGCCATTTTTGTATTACAATGTGTGTTTCTTTACGCCCAGATGGAGTTTGAAACCAAGAAAAAGCAAGGCAGCGATTGATTTTCACCTGCGTCAAGGGCGCAATCTAGGCGTAGTCTCCAGGGCGATTGAGCAAGAGGACGACTACCTGCAAGTCGTAGCCAAGATCGATGAGCGCACGACCAACATTTGCCGCTCCATGCACCTCCGTGTCATCCCCCTCTCTCATCTCAAAAAACAGTATAATTCAATCATCCAAGCCAAAAGCGTCGATGAAGCCAAAACAACCACCAACCTCTCTCTTGAGCGTGCAGGGGCGTGGAGCCACAAGCTCCCCGCCAATCTCGGAATCCCTCCCTATCATTTCGGATGCAGGACGATATTGCGCCAAATGAGCGACATTCAAGTCAAACAGATGAAACTCGATGAGTTTGGGAGAGAATACGAGGTGGGAGATGAGATTGATAAAAAAATTCTCAACAAACATCTCAAAAAGACGAGATACAGAAGTGTCGATGAGCTTTTGCGCGAAACGATGGGAAACATCAGCCGCGAGGGGGTTCACCATGAACATGGTGATAGGCGCACTATCTTGGGCAGCAACGGTGTGCTCGTCGTGCTCAGTCGTGATGGCAAAATCATCACCGCCTTTCCGCCTGACACAGATAGCACGAAATACTACGACAAGTGGACGGCTCACACCTACTTCGACAAAGTCGAACACCGCTTAAGTCTCTTAACAAGGATTCAAAAATGGCTAGGACTCTAATCATTGAAAACGACTGCTACAACTGGGACATCAGCGAAAGTGGCGAGCCTCCAGAATACGAAGGGGGCGATGAGCCACTGGGCAACTATGGGATTTGGCGCACCAATAAAGAGAGAATTCTCTATCTTTTTAGTTGCGACGTGTCCAACGCCCAAATTGAGGAATCCAAAATGGATTCACGCTTTCTTGAGGTGTGCGAATTCACCCACCCACAAAGCGGAGTTCGATTCACTGGCACATGGATAGATGCACTAAAATTCATTCAAAAGACGCTCACAGAAGCTCAGAAGAGGGGGCACTATTGAAATCACTTTTGGAGAACATCGCCCGCACGGTGGTCAAAAGTGCTCAAGCCCTCGCTCCGATCAAAACGGGCGAGTTTCTCACCTCCCCATAGATCGTTCACATCTTTCGTCTTCGGGAATGTCCTTTTCTTGTTTTTCCAATTAAAGCAGGCCGACATGGTGGGAAGAAGACTCAATCGCACAGGCGAAAGCCTATCACAAGGGTTGAATTGTCTGATCACAGTACGATTCGGAAGTTTTATAAGTGGTGCGCTCGGAGGAATTCGAATCCCCGACCTACAGGACCGCAACCTGTTGCTCTATCCAGCTGAGCTACGAGCGCATGGAAGATATAAAAGAGGCGAAATTGTAGCGAAGAATCCTTTGATTTAGCCTAAAAGGATCTCCGCCGCCGCCTCGATTGAGATGCAGGGCTTTTGATCGCCCCATTGCATATCTTTGAGTGTGACCACCCCTTGCTTGAGCTCATCCTCACCGATCACCGCGACATAGGGGTGTCCCTTGCTATTGGCATAGGCCAGCGACCTCTTTGGCTTCACCGCCTCAGGGTAGACCTCGCTCTTGATTCCAAGAGTGCGTAGCCTCTCCGCCACCTTGTAACTATAGGCGAGCTGCGATTCCTCCATGCACGCCACCAAAACCTGCGCCGAAGTCCCCCGCCCCTCAAGCAACCCCAGCTCCTCAAGCGCAGCGAGCAGTCTATCCACGCCAATAGAGGCTCCCACGCCACTCATGCGCTCTTTGGAGAAGCTCTGCGTGAGATTATCGTATCTTCCCCCTGAGCAGACGCTACCAATACTAGGGAGTGCATCTAGCGTCGTCTCATAGACGATTCCTGTGTAGTATCCAAGCCCTCTAGCGATAGAAAAGTTGATCTTGTAGCATGCCCTGTCCATCTCTAGCGTATCCAAGATCGCATAGAGCGCTCTCATTTCGCCCATTCCCTCTCGGAGCGAATCGCTGAGCCCCTCATAAGAAGCCACCTTGGCAAAAAACTCCTCGCTACTCCTCTCTTGCTTCAAAGAGGTGAATCCCAAGATTCCTCTAGCGCTCTCTTGACTCAACCCAAGCTCCTCAACAAGCTCCTTGATCACGCTCTCTTCGCCAATCTTATCGAGCTTATCGATAATACGCAAAACATCACTCGTTTGCTCTTTGACCCCAAAATAGTCGCAGATTCCATTGAGGATTTTGCGATTATTCATCGAGATAGTGAAACGCTCAATACCAAGAGCCTTGAGAGAGGCATAGATCACCTGGATAATCTCTGCATCGCTTCCAATGGATTCGCTCCCGATAAAGTCAAAGTCACATTGAGTGAATTCACGATAGCGACCCCTCTGCGCTCGTTCTCCACGGAAAACATTCCCAATAGCATAGCGCTTAAAGGGAAGTCCTAGCGCATTGCGATGCTGAGAGATGAAACGAGCCAAAGGCACGGTCTGATCAAATCTAAGTGCTACATCCCTTCCGCCATGATCGAAAAATCGATAGAGCTCTTTTTGAATTTCATCACTCCCCTGCTTCACAAGTATCTCTGCATACTCTAGATGGGGCGTCTCGATGGGCACGAACCCAAACCCTTCAAAAACTTCGCTCACTGTGCGCAAAAGCCGACTTTTCGCCATTGCCTCTTGGGGAAGTCGATCTTTAAAGCCACTCAGCGTTCTTGGGGTGATCAATGCCTGCTCTTTCATGTCTCTCCAATGGGTTTGAAATCCCCTATTTTAGCGCCCTAAAGGTAAAAATTGTATAATTTGGCAAACACACGAAGGTCATCCATGAAGATTTTGGTTAGGCTTCCCACCTGGCTTGGAGATGCCGTGATGGCGACCCCAGCCTTGGAGCTCCTGCATGATCGCTTCCCTCACGCCCAATTCACCTACATCGGCTCCCCTGTCTCGTGCGCTCTTTTTGAGCGAGATTCTAGAGTATCGCGCCTCATTGTCGATGATAGCAAAAAGGCCAAAAGCCGTCTCAAAGGGATTCTTCATATCGCCAGACGCGCTGGCAGACATGATATCGCCCTCACTTTTCAAAACAACTTCCTCTCCGCCCTGCTCCTCTTTCTCACCCGCACCCCAAGGCGCCTTGGTTATGCTAAAGAGTGGCGCTCTTTTTTGCTGAGCGATTCCCTCCAGACCCCCTCTTCGCTTCATCAGGTGGAGCGCTACGCCAAACTTCTTGAGCCACTCATCGGCGCTCTTAGCGAGATTCCCTCCCTCAATATCACCCACCAGCCCCGCCCCAAGCCCCTCCCTGTTCCCAAACTTATCGGAATCAACCCTGGAGCCGCCTATGGAAGTGCAAAGCGATGGCCAGAGGCGCATTTTGCTCACCTCATCTCTTCGCTCCTCCAAGAGGGCTATGGAGTGATGCTTTTCGGAGGTGAGGGCGAGAGAGAGGGGAATGAGCGCATCTTGCGATCTCTTGAGCCCTCCCCCCTGCTTCTAGACCTCACCGCCCAGACTGACCTTAGCCAACTTATCGATGTGATTGGCACGCTTGATCTCTTCATCACCAACGATAGTGGCCCCATGCATCTAGCTTGCGCACTTGGGATTCCCCTCATCGCCCTCTTTGGACCCACTGATTCCAAAGAGACTTCACCATGGAAGCCCATGAGCGAGACCCTGCTCCTCTCCAAGCACCTTCCCTGCGCCCCATGCAAAAAGCGCATCTGCCCCCTTGGGCATCATCACTGCATGACCCTCCTCGCCCCTCAAGAGGTTTTGGCGGCTGCCTCTCAAGTGTTAGGAGATTCTTAACCATTTCACGCTAAAGTAATCCAAAAAACAGGAGAGATTCTCATGAAGAAGAGTTTTGAAGTGATGAATGTGAAGTGCGGAGGTTGCGCCAATCGCGTCAAAGAAGCGCTGAAAGAGGAGTTTGGAGAAGTCGAAGTGGATGTGGAGCAAAAGAGTCTCACCCTAGAGATCGAAGACGCCCAAGAAGAGGCACTGAAAAAAAAGCTCAAAGAGCTTGGCTATCCCGTGGTAGGTGATGAGAACGGATTCTTCACCAAGGCCAAGAGCTTCATCTCCTGCGCCATTGGCAAAGCCCAAAGCTAAGAATCCTTTTCGATTCTTAGCGTTTTTTCAAAATCTCCGCGATCAAAAAGGCAAGTTCAAGCGCCTGAGTCGCATTCAATCTTGGGTCGCACTGCGTGTTGTAATTGCACGCTAGACCCTCTTCGGTGATCTTTTGGCTTCCACCGATGCACTCTGTTACATCCTGACCCGTCATCTCTAGGTGAATTCCCCCCGCATAGGTGCCTTCTGCCTTGTGAATATCAAAGAACGAGCGCACTTCAGAGAGGACTTGATTGAAGGCTCTAGTCTTGTAGCCACTGCTGGCTTTGACCGTGTTGCCATGCATGGGGTCAATACTCCACAGCACCTTGCGTCCTTCCTCTTTGATGATTCTAAGGAGTGCAGGAAGCTTTTCACCGATCTTTTCAGCGCCCATCCTCACGATGAAATTCAATCGCCCTGCCTCATTGAGGGGATTGAGAATGTCACAGATTCCAAGAAGCTCCTCTTTGGTTGCGCCAGGCCCAACCTTCACGCCCACAGGATTGTTAACCCCTCGTAAAAACTCCATGTGCGCGCCCTCTAGCTCTCTAGTGCGCTCTCCAATCCAAAGCATATGCGCCGAGCAGTCATACCAGTCGCCTGTAAGACTATCTTTTCTCGTGAGTGCCTCTTCGTAGTTGAGCAAAAGGGCTTCGTGAGAAGTATAAAACTCCGTCTCATGGAGCATGGGAGTGGTGGCTGAGGTGATTCCGCACGCCTCCATAAAAGAGAGCGTCTCTGTGATGCGATCGCAGAGGGCTTGATACCTCTCTCCAAACGAGCTCTCAATAAAGCCTAGATTCCAGCGATGCACCTCGTGCAAATCTGCCAATCCCCCTTGGGCAAAGGCACGAATGAGATTCAGGGTAGCCGCAGATTGGTTGTAGGCCTTGAGCATTCGCTTGGGATTGGGCTCACGCGCCTCAGGAGTGAACTCTATGCTATTGATAATATCTCCGCGATAGCTGGGTAAGCTCACGCCATCCATCACCTCTTCATCACTTGACCTTGGCTTGGCAAACTGCCCCGCCAAGCGCCCCACTTTGACGATCGGGCAGCTCCCCGCAAAGGTCAAAACCACCGCCATTTGCAAAATCACTTTGAACATATCGCGGATGTTGATCGCATTGAACTCCGAAAAACTCTCCGCGCAATCACCCCCTTGGAGCAAAAACGCTCGCCCCTCCGTCACATCAGCAAGTCGCTTTTTGAGCGATCTAGCCTCTCCAGCGAAGACCAAAGGGGGATACTGCTTAAGCTCGCGCTCAATATTCTTTAGATGCTCTCTATCTTTATAGGTTGGTTGCTGGCGGATAGGCTTCTCTCTCCAGCTTTGCGGATTCCACTCGTTTTGCATTGATTGATTCACTCCAAAATTGTTTCGTTATTTTCCGACATACATCTGTCGGGGACGCGTGATTTTGACATTGGGCTCTTGAAGCAGCTCTAAAACTTGCCCACACCACCCAGGCATCCTTCCGATGGCGAAAATGGGCGTGAACATGCTCTTTGGAATCTTAAGCGCTGTGAGGATGATTCCTGAGTAGAAATCAACATTGGGGTAGAGACTCCTGGAGAGAAAATATTCATCTTGCGTCGCCACCTCTTCGATCTTCTCGGCAATCTCCACGAGGCGCTGATTCATCTTGACCCCTTTTTGGTCTAGATCGTCTTTGAGTTTTCTGAGAATTCTAGCCCTTGGATCATAGCTCTTATAGACTCGATGGCCAAAGCCCATCAATCTAAAGGAGTCGTTTTTGTCTTTGGCTTTGGCAATGTAGCGATCAACATTTTTAACATCGCCAATCATCTCAAGCTGATCCATAACCGATTCGTTCGCCCCTCCATGAGCCTTGCCCCAAAGTGCGCTCAAGCCCGCTGATAGAGCCGCATAGGGGTGGACTCCCGTACTAGCAACATTGCGCACTGTGGCCGTAGAGGCGTTTTGACCATGGTCAGCATGAAGCATAAAGATCGTATCAAGCGCACTCACTTCAATGGGTGAAATCTCCTCTTTAAGCTTTCCATGAGGATAGGCTCTAAGCATATAAAGGAAGTTTTCCACATAGCCGCGGTCTGCATCAGGATAGACAAAAGGTGATCCCACAGAGCTTCGATAGGCAAAGGCTGCTAGCGTGGGGGTTTTGGCGATGATTCTTCGTGCCATCGTCTGATACTCTGCCTCATACTCCATGTCGATATGATCGTAGTAGAAAGTCGAGAGCGCGGAAACGGATGAGGAGAGATTCGCCATCGGATGAGCGCCATCAGGAAAAGCATCGATAATCTTTCGGAGCCCCTCGTGGATGTAGGAGCGGCGCACTAGCTCACGCTCAAATTGATCCGATTCCTCTTTGGTGGGAAAGATATAGCCATTTCCAATGAGCAGTTTAATGACATCAACAAACTTATACTTCTCCACCAGCTCTTCGATAGGGTGTCCATAGTAGACCAGCTCACCCTTTTTTCCATCCACAAAACTGATCTCTGATTTACAGTTGGCGGTCGAACCATAGCCAGGGTCAAAGGTGAACATTCCTGTTGTCTCATAAAACTTCGAAAAATCGACCAACTGCGGACCTCGCGTGGGGTTGAGAATTTCAAATTCAAATTTTTCGCCCGTTTCGTTATTCGTGAAAGTGACTGTGCCCATGCAAGATTCTCCTCGGTAAAAAGTCAATTCAATTCGATACCAAACTGAACCCTCTATGAGTTTAAGTATATTTAAACTTTTTCAAGAATTTGCTGAATGGCGCGAGCGTAAGAAAAAAATATTGGAGTTCTTGATACACTTTGAGGCAAAAGTTTCAAACCACAAGGAGCGCGCATGGCTAATTTTGAAGGCTACAATCCCCGATTTCTCCCCTTGCCCACCGAAGGCGAGGCAATCACCCTCACCCCTGAGGGAATCCTCCAGGTCCCTGATCACCCCATTATCCCCTACATTGAGGGCGATGGCATTGGCATGGATATCACGCCAGCGATGAAAAGTGTTGTGGACGCTGCGGTGAACAAGGCCTATGGAGGCAAAAGAAAAATCGCATGGTATGAGGTCTACACGGGCGAGAAGTGCTATGAAAAGTTTAAAAATGAAAAGAGCCTCTCTCCGATGGATCAGTGGCTCCTCCCTGATACGATTGATGCAATCAACTACTTCAAGGTCTCCATCAAAGGCCCTCTAACCACGCCCGTGGGCGAAGGATTTCGCAGCCTGAATGTTGCCTTGCGCCAGATGATGGATCTCTATGTCTGCCTCCGCCCTGTGCGCTGGTATGGCAGCCCCAGCCCTGTCAAAGAGCCTCACAAGGTCGATATGGTGATCTATCGCGAAAATAGTGAGGATATCTACGCGGGAATCGAGTTTGCCGCCGAGAGCAAAGAGGCCAACAAAGTGATCCAATTCCTCCAAAACGAAATGGAGGTGAAAAAGATTCGATTCCCCAAAACAAGCGCCATCGGAATCAAGCCCGTGAGCAAAGAGGGGAGTGAGCGTCTCATCAGAAAAGCCATCCAATACGCTATCGACAACGACCGCGCCTCCCTCACCTTTGTTCACAAAGGCAACATCATGAAATTCACCGAGGGCGGATTCATGAAGTGGGGTTATGAGCTGCTCAAACGAGAATTTGGCGCGACCGAGATCGATGGAGGTCCTTGGTGCTCCATGAAAAACCCAAAAACAGGCAAAGAGATCATCATCAAAGACGTCATTGCTGATGCCTTCTTGCAGCAGATTCTCTTGCGCCCTGCTGAATATGATGTCATTGCCACCATGAATCTCAATGGCGACTATATCTCTGACGCGCTCGCTGCGATGGTTGGAGGAATCGGGATCGCTCCTGGTGCCAACCTCAATGATAGCGTGGCGATGTTTGAGGCGACTCATGGAACCGCGCCCAAATACGCTGGACTTGACAAGGTCAACCCCGGCTCTCTTATCCTAAGTGCAGAGATGATGCTGCGCCACATGGGCTGGATCGAGGCGGCCGACCTCGTCGTCTCCTCCATGAAAAAGGCGATCGAATCCAAAAATGTCACTTACGACTTTGCCCGCTTGATGGAGGGCGCCAAAGAGGTGAAATGCTCCGAATTTGCCCAAGTCATGATTGAGCGAATGTAACCTCAGGGCTTGGAGCTTTTAGCTCCAAGCTCCTCACCTAAGCGCTTGAGTTTCTCGTAACTCTTTCTTGATTCCTCCACTGCCTCCATGAATTTAAATCCCAAGAGAATCGTTTTATAGAGGTTAGGCTTCTCCTTACGCCAATTATAGAGTGTCTTCGTGTCCACCCCCAAGTATCCAGCCATATCTCGTTGAGTCATGCTTGCCCCCTTTTTGGGCAAAATTTACTCATTCCATCATGAGGCCACAACAAAGGAACATTTCCATAAAGTTTATATAAATTCAGTAATATTTACCTTTTTATAAGATAGAATTAGGGATTATTTTCTTTTAAATATCTACTATTTTCAAGCTAGAACAACCCCCAAAGGCGAATTATGACTCAATTCCCCTTGCGACACTCCCTGCTTCTTGAAGGCGAAGCCCACCTTGTCAGTCAAGCCGCGACAAGGATCGCCAATGAGTGGAGAGAATCTCTACAGCTTATCACCTGCCTAGCCGAAAACCTAGACGACCCAGAAGGAAAGCTCCCCTCTCTTACGAGGATTCAATCCTTGCAAAAAGCGATTCTAAAAGAGGTTGATCTCATAAGCCAACAGATCGCTCGATTTTGCGACCTAGCCCAAAACGACACCCATCCCTCCCTTTTTCGACCTCATGCCGAAATCTCCAAAATCCTCCAACTCCTAGAGGGAGATTTGAAAGCCAAGGGGATCGTCTCTTGTGTCCAACAGGGGGAATCATTGGAGCTCTTTGGATTAAAGCATGATTTTCAAAAAGCCCTCTTTGCCCTCTCCCTCCTCCTTCTTCATCAAGCCAATGGGGGAGAATCTTTGATCTGGGAGCTTAAACTCCAGTCAAACCTCCTCCAAATTCAGGTTAAACTCCATCCCTCCCCCTCTCTTGGAGGCGAATCCTTACCTCTTCGATCCTCTCTTCTCCTCTTAAGTCGAGCCCTTCTTAAGCACTCTGGCCATCAGCTCTCCTATTATCCCAAAGAGTTCTCTTTTAGGATTCTCGCTCCTCTTAGTCCATTCTAGAACGATTCGATTAGCTCCCCCACCCTCTTTATATGCCTCTCTTGCGCCTTGATTTTTCTCTCATAACTATCAGGACGCCTGAGATTCTTGATCTCCTCGCGAAGCCTTGCAAGCTCATCCCTTGGGGAGAGCGGGCTCTTTTTGAGAAAGTCGGCGTATTGCTCTAGCGTCTCTTTTGTCCTATCTAGATAGACATTTGTCTCCTCAATTTGAAAGGTGATCAAGGCAATAAATCGCTCACTCGCCCCCTGCCAATCCCCCTCTCCCACGCGCTCCTCTATGAGCCGCTCTAGCACCCTTGTCTCGTAATCATCCAAAGGCACATCCTTGCCGCTTCCACCATCAAGAATATAGAGTATCGAGGGACCATGGTCATTCTCTTGGCGAATCTTCTGACAAGCCTCCACAGCCCCCTGGAATTGCGCCCAATAATCGCGTGTGATTCCAAGCGCTCTATCTCGCTCTAGTTTCTCGTCATTAAACAGCGCCAGCCTCTCATATAGAGGAAAAAGCCTCCCCATCTCACGCAGATAATACTCTCGATTCCTCTCAAAAAAGGGGCTCTTTGGAGTCATCTCTCCCTCTTGGCACTTTTGTAGCTCACGCTTAGCATCCTCGATGAGATAAGCGATGGAGCTTTTGTGCCTGTAGGCGATATCATCGTAGTAGCGAAGTTTATCTTTGAGATAGACCGCTTTCTCCTTGGGAGCCTCGAAGCCCTCAACATCCTTCATCGTGCGCCTCATCCACTCCAGCCGATCACGCCCAAAATAGGCACAATCCACCCCCTGCGCCTTGGAGAAATAGTCTTGATAGAGCGCCTCATACGCTCCCCTATCAGGAAAAATCGACCCTTTATGATAATCCCACGCCAAAGCCAAAAGGATCGAAATAACCACCAAAAGAGCGACTAGGTATTTTAGATTCTTCACACTCCTAAGACCTTAAACGAACCATCACATGGGTGTTGGAGGAGCCATCTTTGAAAGGAATCTTCTTTAGCTCAACAAAATCAAGCGTCTCAATCAGCCTGCCAAGCTTGTCATATCCATAGTTTCGCGGATCAAAAGCAGGATGATTCTTGGAAATATAGAGTCCAATGCTCGCCAAAGGCACCCAATCATCCTCTTTCATGGTGGCTTTAATCGCAGGCTGAATGATGCTTTTGAGTGCCTTGGATTCGCTCTTGCTCCATGAATCATTCCAGCTGCTCTCAGGGCGTCTTTGCTCCTCTTGACGCAGGATCTCTGTGTAGATGAACTTATCGCACGCCGCCACAAACGCCTCGGGAGTCTTCTTCTCTCCAAAGCCATAGACGACTAGCCCCGATTCTCGAATTCTTGTGGCTAAACGCGTGAAATCACTATCCGAGGAGACGAGGCAAAACCCCTCCAAAGGCGCATCATGAAGCAGATCCATCGCATCAATGATGAGCGCCGAATCAGTCGCATTTTTGCCGCTAGTGTAGTTAAACTGCTGAATAGGGGCGATGGCGTATTTATGCAGATGCTCCTTCCAGCTTTTGAGATTGCTGCTCGTCCAATCCCCATAGGCTCGCTTGATATTGAGCGTCCCATACTTAGAAATCTCCGCTAAAAGCTCGCCAAGCACGCTCGCTTGGGCGTTATCAGCATCAATAAGTACAGCAAGACGCTTTGAGCCGTTCTCTTTTTCTATCTCCATCTTTTTCCTTTTTGGAAGTTTGGCTTGGCTTGTAGTCGTTTTGAGCGCCAAAATATGTTTAAATTATGCCTAGATTTCACTCAAAAGCGAGCCCCCATGAGCCAAAAACAACCGATCAATCTTGTCCTCTCAGGCGGCGGCACTCGCGCCATCGGACATCTCGCCATCATCTCCGCCCTCCTAGAGCGGGGTTTTGAGATCAGGGCTATTTCAGGCTCCAGCGGAGGAGCGATCGTAGGTTCACTGCTTGCCAGCGGCAAAAGCCCCAAGGAGTGCTATGATCTCCTCTTAAAGACCAACTTTGTGCGCCTCTTTGCCTTCAAAATGAGCCAAGGTGGACTCTTTCATCTTAAGCGCGGAGAGGCCTATTTGGAGAAGATTCTTGGAATCAAAGAGTTTAGTGAGCTCTCTTTGCCTCTATATGTCTGCGTGGTGGATCTCAAAGAGGGGCGACCTTTTTTCTTAAGCGAAGGGAACATAGCCAAGGCGGTCATTGCCTCTAGCTCCATCTCCCCTTTTATGCGACCCGTAGAGATGGAGGGGCGGATGGGGGCGGATGGGGGAATCATGAACAACCTCCCCATAGAGCCCTTTTTGGAGGAGAATCTCCCCATCATTGGAATCAATGTCAACCCAAATCGCCCCTTTCACAGCCACTCCATGGTCTCCATCGCCAAGCGCGCGCTCTTTTTGCAATTTTATTCTAATATCCTAGAGCGCTCCAAACTCTGCTCTCTCTATCTAGAGCCTAGCGGAATTGATGCCTACACTATCTATGACCTCAAAAGCCTAGAGAGCGTCTATAACCTATGCCAAGAGTGGTGCGAAACGAATCTAGACGCTCTTATCGGTGATGTTCCCCTTCATGTTCTCCGGCCGTAGCTTCATACTGCTTGGCTCGACAAACCCAAAAGGTTGACTCTCTAGCCGTTCGTTGTTAGACTTGATCACCTCGGTGATGGCAGGGGTCAGGCTCACGGCACTTTTTTGATGTTTTTGCGTCTCATGAAGAGAAGGGAACGCGGTATTAAGGCTCACTTGCATCGGCTCCTCCTTGAGCGTTTAGTGTATAATATTCCTCATTTTCACCCAAGAACGCTTAAAGGATTCCCATGCCCTATGTGAACATCAAAATCACCCAAGAGGGGGCGACCCCTGAACAAAAAGAGCGCCTCATCCAAGGTGTCACAGAGCTTCTTCAAAAGGAGCTGGGTAAAAATCCTGCCACCACCGTGGTGGTGATTGAGGAGGTGCCAACAGACAACTGGGGCGTGGGAGGCGAGAGCATCACCAAGCGCCGCGCCAAAGGGGTCTAAGTGCACTTTCTCTACATTCATGGCTTTGCTAGCAGCGGGGAGAGCCATAAGGCCAAAGCGCTTAAGGCGGGGCTTGCACCTTATGAGGTGATGACGCCCACCCTCTCTTATGTTCCCTCTCTGGCATTTCAAACCCTTCGCCAACTCGTCGATGAGAGTCTCGCTCAAAAAGAGGAGCTAACCCTCATTGGCGCCTCTTTGGGGGGCTATTATGCAACCCAGCTCTCTTGGCTCTATAATCTCAAAGCGATTCTCATCAATCCCGCCATTACCCCCTATGAAACGCTCAAACTCGCCATCGGTGAAATAATCAACTACTCCACCAAGGAGCGATTCCTTTGGACGCACGCCCACCTAGAGGAGCTCAAAACGCTCTACACTCCCCACCCCGACGAATCCAAGCTCCTTCTGCTCCTCCAAAAAGGGGATGAGCTCCTTAACTATCTTGATGCCCTCAAACGATTCCCTAAGGCAAAAAATATCATTGAGGAGGGAGGAAATCACCAATTCCAAGGAATCGAGCGCCACATTGAGATGATTCTTCACTTTGCCAAGGGAGAAGATGCGTAGAATCTTTATTCTTGAGGACGACCCCCTTCTTGGCGAGATTTTAGAAGAACACCTCCAAAAGCGCTTTGAGGTGACACTTCTTCAAGAGGGGCTGGCGGCTGAAGAGTGCCTCCTTAAAGAGCGATTTGACCTCTGGCTCCTCGATATTCAAGTTCCAGGCCTAAACGGTCTAGAACTTCTTAAAAATCTCCGCACGCTTGGCTTTAAAACCCCTGCTATCTTCATCACCTCTCAAAACAGCTCCAAAGACCTCAAGGCAGGCTTTGAAGCGGGTGCGCACGACTACATTCGCAAGCCTTTTGATCTTGATGAGCTGGATGCAAGAATCCAAAACCTCTCTAACCTCTTTGGCCTAGGCGAAGAGGAGGAGGTCGCCCCTGGAATCACCTTTTTAGCCAATCGCAACCTTCTCATCCTCCAAGGCAAGAGCTTTTCGTTGCGCAAAAAAGAGGCGGAGATATTCTCTCTCTTCCTCCAAAATCGCGGAAAAACACTCACGCCCGCTGAGATCATCGCCAACATTTGGAGGTATGAAGAGACGCCCACCCCCTCCACCTTACGAAGCCACATCAAAAGCCTTCGCAAACTCCTAGGAGATGAGCTTATCCAAAATATTCGAGGCTTGGGGTATCGCTTTGGTTGAGTATGAGAGAGGCTCGCTTTTACGCTTCCTTGGACTCTATCTTGGCTCCACGCTTCTCTTGCTAGGAATCATCATCGCCCTCTTCTACCAAAATAGCCAAAAATCTCTCCTAGAGAGCGCCTATTTGAGGCTTGAGGTGGAGGCGGGCGAGATCGCCAAAGAGATTGTCTTGGCCCATATGCACGGTCAAACCCTTACCGCACTCCATCACCCCATCGATGCCCATCTCACCCTTTATGATATTGAAGGAAGAAGAATCGCAGGACTTGAAGCCCCTTTTGATCTCACGATTCGGCGAGGGGAGATCGAGGGGCTTTTGTATGTGGTGAACGACTCAGCCTTTGGGCATTTAGGCATCGATCACATTGTCCTCTCCATGGAGAAAAACCTCCAAAGCCTTGAGAGCCTTAAGGGCTATCTGCTCTTGGGATTTGCCCTCTTAGCCCTTCTTTTGGGGCTCTTCTCCTATCTGCTTTCACGCCTCTTTTTGCGCCCTATCAAAGAGGAGATAAAGCGCATCGACTCTTTCATCAAAAACGCCACACACGAGCTCAACACACCCCTAACTGCCCTGCTTGCCACGGCTAAATCTCTTCAAAAAGGAGAGGTGGATGAAAAAAAGATCTCCCGATTGCTCCTCATCGCCAAACAGATTGAGCACCTCTATAGTGACCTCTCCTATCTCTTTTTTAAAGATATTCGCCACCAAGAGGATCGATTCTTTGATTTGGGAGAGTTGGCACGCTCTAGGGCACTCTACTTTGAAGAGCTCGCCAACAACCGCGCTCTTTTTATCCAAACCACCCTGCACTCCTTAGAGATCAAGATGGATGAGGTGCTAGCGGAGCGAATCATTGACAATCTACTCTCCAATGCCATCAAGTATGCCCATGCGGGCACTTCCATTGAGCTGATTGTCCAAAAAGAGGGGTGGCTCTATGTCCAAAATGAGGGGGCGGAGATTCCACAAGAAGAGGGAGAGAAAATCTTTGAGCGCTACTATCGATTCCACCCCTCTTCCAAGGGGGCGAGCGGCCTTGGTATCGGACTTAGCATCATCAAGGAGATCACCTTGAGCTACCATCTTCCCCTTTTTCTCTCCTCCAAAGAGGGAAAAACGCGCCTAGGAGTGGACTTCTCGTCCCTAATCTCCTAGAGAATCAAGGCGAGAATCTAAACTCTTTTTGCTCTTCACCCCCAGCTCCCTGAGTCGCTCAGCACGCCGTATCAGATTCCCTTTGCCCTCTTTGAGCTTGGCTAGTGCTTCGCTGTAGATTTTCTCGCTCTTTTCGATCTGCTCTCCAATCTTTAAGAAATCCTCGGTGAATCCAACCAGCTTGTCATACATACTGCCCGCCTCTCTAGCGATCTCTTCGGCATTTTGACTCTGTCGTTCATACCGCCAAATATGGTGAATGGTTCGCAAAGTCACCAAGAGCGTGGAGGGGCTCACTAGAATGATGTTCTTCTCATAGGCCTCCACAAAAAGCCTAGGATCGTGTCGCAACGCCTCAATGAAGGCTCCCTCAATAGGAATGAACATCAGCACAAAATCAAGACTTCGCTCTTTAAGGAGAGAATCGTAGCTCTTAGAGGAGAGCTCTTTGAGGTGATTCTTGATGGAGCGGATATGCTCGGCAATGTCTTGAGGCTGCTGCGAATGGATGAAGCGCTCATAGGCGGTGAGCGAGGCCTTCGAATCGATCACTACATCGCGATTCTCCGGGAGGTGGACAATCACATCAGGACGCAAAAGCCGCCCCTCTTCACTTTTGAAGCTCGTCTGCACCTCATACTCTCGCCCCTTGGAGAGCCCCGAATCCTCCAAAATCTTCTCCAAAATCATCTCGCCCCAGCTCCCCTGCGTCTTGCTCTCGCCCTTGAGCGCTTGGGCTAGATGGAGTGCCTCTTCAGAGATTTTGAGATTGAGTGCCTTGAGATTCTTGATCTCATTCTCCAAAACCGCTCGCCCCTCCATCTCTTTGGCATGAGTCTCTTCCACTTTTTGACGAAAGGTTTTGATCTGCTCGCTGAGGGGCTTAAGAATCAGCCCCAGGGTCTCATTCTGCTTTTGCCCTAGGCGCTCACCCTTCTCCTCGAGGAACTTTTGCGCCAGCTCGCCAAACTCAAGCTTGAGCCGCTCTTGGGTCTGAGTCAAAAACCGCTCCTTCTCCAAAAGCATCTCACGCTCTTTTTGAAGCGTAGTCTCCAGCGAAGAGATTTGCGCAATATAGCGATTCTCCTCCTTTTGGCGCTCCTCTAATCGCCCCTCTAAAAGTCGCTTCTCCTCTTTGAGGGTGGAGAGCTGTTGCTGGGATAGATCGTTTTGGAGTTTTTGCGACAAAAGCTCATTTCTTGTTCGCTGAAGAAAGAAGAGAAGCAGAATGATTCCCGCCCCCAAGAGGGCAAGAAGAAGAATCTCAACCTCCAAGGTAGCGCTTTTTGATCTCGGCGTTATGAAGGAGATTAGAAGCAGCGTCACTCAAAACCACCTTGCCATTTTCTAGGACATAGGCTCTATCGGCGACTTTGAGCGCAGCAAAGGCATTTTGCTCCACGAGCAAGATCGTGATTCCCTCACTTCTTAGTCGTGTGATCGTGTCAAAAAGCTCTCCCACGATCTTGGGGGCCAGCCCTAAGCTTGGCTCATCGAGCATCAAAAGTTTAGGCTCTCCCATGAGCGCTCTAGCGATGGCTAGCATCTGCTGCTCTCCTCCGCTCATCGTACCCGCCAACTGCGCACATCGCTCTTTTAAACGAGGGAAAAGCTCATACATTCGATCCCGCATGCGCTCGAAATTTTCATCATTGTTGTAGGCTCCCATGCGAAGATTCTCTTCAATGGTGAGGTTGATGAAGACCTTTCTTCCCTCTGGCACGAGTGCGATTCCTCGCTGGATGATCTTATGCGTGGGGAGCTTAGAGATGTTCGCTCCAAAAAACTCCACCTCTCCTTTGGTTTTGACCGAATTGACGATCGCGCCAAGCGTGGAGGTTTTGCCCGCCCCATTGCTTCCAATGAGGGTGACAATTTCATGCTCTTCGATGTGGAAATCCACCCCTTTAAGCCCCTCAATGAGCCCATAATAGACATGGAGTCCTTTAATCTTCAACATTGGCAATATCCCCCAAATAAGCAGCGATCACGTGCTCATCGTTAATCGCTTCATGCGGCGTGCCGCTAAAGAGCATCTTGCCATAATCCAATACCAAGACGCGATCGCAAAGACGATTGACAAAAGGCATATCATGCTCAATCAAAAGGACACTCAATCCAAAATCCTCTTTCATCCGAAAAATAAGCTCGGCCAGCTCCTCGGTCTCCTTGGGATTCATCCCCGCGGCTGGCTCATCAAGGAGCAGAAGCTTTGGCGAGGTGGCAAGAGCTCTGGCGATCTCGACCTTGCGCTGATTCCCATAGCTAAGATTGGTGGCCTTCATCGAGGCGAACTCTTCGATTCCGATATAGCGGAGAATCTCCATCGCCTTCTCTCTTGCCTTTTTCTCTTCGGAGAAGAATCGACCAAAGCGAAATGCCGCCTCAATAAAGCTATAGCGCATGGAGGCGTGAAAGCCAATCAAAACATTCTCTAGCACGCTCATGCTCTCAAAAAGGCGAATGTTTTGAAAGGTTCGCGCGATTCCCTTGGTGACGATTTTATTAGGCTTATATCGAGTGATCTCCTCTTCTAGGAGCTTCACGCTCCCCGAAGTGGGCTTGTAGTTAGCGGTGATGATGTTAAACATAGTCGTTTTGCCTGCCCCATTGGGCCCAATGAGTCCAAAAATCTCTCCCGATTCAATAGAGAAGCTCACGCCATCAATCGCTCTTAATCCGCCAAACTGCATCACGGCGCTAGAAACTTCTAAAATCTTCATGAGCGCCTCCTTCTAAAGAGCTCCCACAGCTCTTTTTTGCCCATGATTCCCTCTCTCGCAAAAAGCATGAGAATGAGCAAAATGACCGAGAAAATAACCATTCTAAGACCCGGATAGGTGCCAAGATCTTGTCCAAAAAAGGAGAGGGGCTGATCGAGGAATCGTAGCCACTCGCCCCCGCCAATGACAATAATCGCCCCCAAAATAGCTCCGCTAGTGCTCCCTAGGCCCCCAAGCACGATGATGATGAGAAGCTGGAAGGTGAGCATAAAATCAAAAAGATCAGGAGAGATCGTAGTGAGGAGCGCGGCAAGCAACCCTCCGCCGATTCCCTCCAAAAAGGCGCTCGTGGTGAAAGCGCAGGTTTTGATTCTAAAGGTGTCAATCCCCATCGCAATCGCCGCATCCTCATCATCCCTCACGGCTTTCATCGCGCGTCCAAACTTTGAATAGACAATTTGCAGAATCAAGATCGTTGCCGCCAGAGCGATGATTCCACTCCAGTAGATGTTAGTGATTTGAGGAATCTCGTTGAGTCCAATCGCTCCGTTGGTGATTTGGGGGTTGTTCACCGCCAAAATCTTGATGATGAATCCAAACCCTAGCGTCACAATCGCTAGATAATCGCCCCTCACTCTAAAGACAGGGAAGGAGAGCAGAAGTGCCAAAAGAGCCGCACAAACCCCGCTAGCTAGGAGCGCAGGAATGAAGCTAGAGCTCATCCAAAGCACCAGTGCGTGGGGATCGGCGAGCTGATACATATCCAGCTTTGCCTCAGGACTTAGGAGCATGATGGAGGTGATATAGGCTCCCACTGCCACAAAGCCATTGGGCTCCAAAGAGAGCTGACCCGTGACTCCATTAATGAGGTTATAACTCACCGCTAGAATCGCGAAAATGAAGATGTTATTCATGATTCTTAAGATGTAGTCATTGAAATAGTTCTGACTCATCCATAGCCAAGAGATCAAAAGCGCATAGAGAATCGCATGAAGGAAAAGGGTCTGAATCGAATTTTGAGGTTTGAAAATCTTCTCCATTAGAATCGACTCCTCTCCAAGCGCTCATCCCCCATGATTCCCACAGGTCTAAAGAGAAGCACTAGAATTAAAAAGAGGAAGGCAAAGGCATCCTTATAGCCGCTTAATTCAGGAAATAGCGCCACCACAACCACCTCAGTGAATCCAAGGATAAATCCTCCAAGCACTGCGCCCGTCACGCTTCCAATCCCGCCCAAAACCGCGGCTGCAAACGCCTTAAGGCCAATAAGAACCCCCATTAGCGGATCAATGGTGGGGTAGCTAATCGCATAAAAAATCCCTCCCACGGCCGCTAGAGCACTTCCCATGATAAAGACGATAGAGATAATTTGATTGGCATCCACCCCCATGAGCCTCACGGTGTTCACATCAAACGCCACCGCTCTAATGGCCATCCCTTGCTTGGTGCGATAGAGCACATAGAGCAAGATCCCCAAAAGAAGGAGCGTCACCAAAGGAACAATCAGAGCGATATGGGTCAAAACGAGATGCGAAAGCGAGAGGGTCTCATTGAAAAAAGCGGGAGCCTCAAAGGATTTGGGAGTGCTTCCAAAAAAGACGTTGAAGATGTTCTCCAAGAAAAAGCTCACACCAATAGCCGTGATGAGCATGGAGATTCGGGGGGCGTTTCTTAAGGGTTTGTAGGCAATCTTGTCGATCACCACTCCAAGAAGCGCTGAAAAAAGAATCGAAAGCAATGCAGCCGCCCAAAAAGGGAGAGCAAAGCTAGAGACCCCAAAAAACACTAAAAAAGCGCCCACCATCATCACATCCGCGTGCGCGAAGTTTATGAGGCGCAAGACCCCATAAACCATCGTATAGCCAATCGCAATGAGAGCGTACATGCTCCCAAGGCTTACGCCATTAATTAACTGTTGAAAAAAGGTTAAAATATCCATCAAAGCCCTAGATTAAGGATTAATCGTGGTCTTATAGACCATCTCTCCGCTCTTCACCTCGTTGATGACCGCGCTCCTCACCGCATCGCCATTCTCAAGCGAGATGGTTCCTGTGATTCCCTCGAAATTCTTTGTGGCGCGAATGTTTTGATTCACGCACTCTTTGTCTTTAGGGTTGGTGCACTTCTCCATGGCGCTGGTGATGATTCCATAAGCATCGGCAATCATAGCGGCGAAGGTGTGGACTTTCTCGTTGTTGTATTTTTTCGCATAAGCCGCCATAAACTCTGCGCCCTTGGGGGTTTGCTTGGCATCAGGAGAGTAGTAATCCGTTGCCATGTAGCCCTCAATCGCCTCTTTGCCTACTTCAAAGAAGACCTTATCCGCGGCAATTCCATCTCCGCCAATAAAGGGAACATTGAGACCTAGCTGCTTGGATTGAATCGCGATCAAAGCCGCTTCGTTGGAGTAAATAGGAATATAGACTACATCCACACCCTTGGCTTTGACGCTAGAGATTTGCGCTTTGAAATCCTTGGTGCCCGCAGGAACTTGAGCCTCAATCTCAATCTTACCTCCTAGCTTGGTGAACTGCTGCTTGAAAGCCTTGGTGAGGCCGATAGAATAGTCACTGCCGCTATCAAACAAAACGGCCGCTTTTTTGGCCTTGAGATCGTTGTAGGCGAGATTAGCCCCAATAACCCCCTGAAAACTATCCGAGAAGCAGACACGACTCACGTAGTTGCGTCCCTTGGTCACTCGGTCGTTGGTTGCCACAGGAGCTATCAAAGGCGTCTTGGTGTCATCGGCGATCTTGGTCATGGCCAGCGTGTTAGTCGAGGTGAGCGCTCCAATAACCGCGTCCACTTTATCGCTGGAGACGAGCTTTTGCATGGCGTTGGCCGATTCGATCTTGTCGCTTTTGTTATCAACAACCACGAGCTTGATGGTGTCGCCATTGGCGAGCGTGGGTTTGAGCTCATTGATCAGCGTGATGCCTTTATTGGCGGATTGTCCATAACCGCCAATAGCGCCACTTAGGGGCAAAACCACTCCGATTTTCACTTCAGCCGCGACAAGTGAACCCGCCGCTACCGCTGATATAAGTGCAAGTTTGAACATTCCCTTCATCTTTGTCTCCTTTTTGTCATCGATTTGGATTTAAAAAATGCGAATATTATAGTGAGCGCAACCTTTAGATTCCTACACCCAAATGCCCAAAATATGAGCATTGTTTCGTTTTTTCTTACGGGGCATCCCTAAAAAAGAGGATAATTTTGACGAATCGCCTCATAGAGCACAATACCTGTGGCTGTGGCTAGATTGAGACTTCGGTTTCCCTCTTTCATTGGAATCTTGAGCATGGCTTGAGGGTGCGCCTCTAAAAGCACTTGAGGAAGCCCCGCATCCTCACGCCCAAAATAGAGATAGGCGCTAGGAGGCAATGAGGCCTCAAAATAGGCGCGCTTGGCTTTGGTGGTGAGCAAAAAATGACTCTCGCCAAAAGGGTGTGCCTCTGTAAACGCCTCCAAAGAGCTCCACTCATAGAGCTCTAAATGCTCCCAATAGTCCATCCCTGCGCGCTTAATCTCTTTTTGAGAGAGGGTGAATCCTAGCGGATGAATGAGATGGAGTGCGCTTTGAGTGGCGGCACACAAGCGCCCAATATTGCCCGTATTTTGGGGGATTCTTGGCTCAACCAAAACGATCTGCAGCTTCATTCTCTAGAGCCTCTAAGCCAAGCCTTCAAAAGGAGAGCGAAGCTTTTGGCGTGACTCTTCATCATTAATCCCAGACGGCGCTTGATGATGAGCTGGCGAACCTCTTGGGCCTCTTTAGAAGATAACGGTTTTGTTGCCATGGACGAAAATCCGATCATGGAGCGCTAGATTGAGCGCCCTAGCCAAAACCACCTTCTCCACATCGCGCCCTGCTTTTTGCATATCGCGCCATGTATAGGAGTGGTCAATCTTGATGATGTCTTGGGCGATAATGGGACCTTCGTCCAGATTGTCATTGACAAAGTGAGCGGTCGCACCAATGATCTTCACCCCTCGCTCATGCGCCTGCTTGTAGGGATTGGCTCCGACAAAGGCGGGAAGAAAGGAGTGGTGAATATTGATGATTTGACGCTCATAGTGATGGACAAACTCAGGCGATAGAATCCGCATATACTTAGCGAGCACTAGATAGTCGGGCTTCAAAGCGGCGAGACACTCTAGCATCCTCTGCTCATGCTCTTGGCGCGAGATTCCTTCGTGCGAGATTCCATAAAAGGGGATTTCAAATTTCTCACTCAAAGGCTTTAGGTGGTCATAGTTGGAGACCACCGCTTTAATGTTGGCCTCTAGCTCTCCACTATCATAGCGAAGCAAAAGATCGCCTAAGCAGTGATTCTCTTTGGTGCAGAGAATCACAATATCTTTGGGGCGAATCTCCTCTAGCTTCACCTCGGCTCTCTCTGGAAGTGACGCACGAATCTCCGCCAAAAGCGCCAGAGGATCGGTCTCACCGCTAAACTCGGCACGCATAAAGAATCGATTCTCTTCACTATCGACATACTCATCGTTCTTGTCGATATTGAGCCCTCGCTTGAAGATAATCGAGGTGACTTTGTAGATGAGACCTTTCTCATCGGGGGAGAGGATCAGTAAGACATATTTTTTCATCGCGTTAAATCACAACCTTCTTAAAAATTTAATAGATTCCAGAGGCTAAGAGAGTGGAGAGTTGAAGAGTCGCTTGGCTCATCCACCGCTCCATATATTTTTCCCAAGGCTCTTTTTGAAGCCATAGGGGCTCCTTGACTCCGCTTAGCTCTTCGAGCGCCCTTTTGGCATCGCTTTTGATTCCAATCTGATCAATCAAGCCAAGCTCCAAAGCCTCTGTAGCGCTAAAGACTCGCCCCTCAGCATACAGCGGGCTAACCTCTTGATCAAGCCCCCTAGCCTCCGCCACATCCAAGACAAACATCTCATACTGCTTCCTCACGAGCCTCTTAATCTCTCCCTCTTCATCTTCATTCCACGGACGCATAAAGGTGCCTGCCTCTTTATATTTTCCCGCCTTGATGGTTTGGGTCTTGATTCCAATTTTACTGGCTAGCTCGCTCACATCCGCCCCATTGAAGATCACCCCAATGGAGCCAATCAGGCTCCCTTTATTGGCGATGATTCTCTTCGACCAAATCCCCGCATAATAGCCTCCGCTTGCCATCACCCCTTGAGCATAGACCACCACAGGAACCTTGGCGGAGAGTCGCTTGATCTCTTCAGATATCTCCACCGAAGGAGCGATCGCTCCCCCTGGAGAATCGACCACCAAAAGCACCCCTGCAAGCCTAGGAAGTGATTCGATTCTCTCTAGCTCTTCCAAAAAAGAGTCCGGATTAAGAATCGCCCCCTTAAGCGAGATTTCGGCTAAATTGGTCTCATTGATGGCGCTAGAGCCCTCATTGGCTCCAAAAATCCACACCACAATCACCAAAAAGAGTAGCGCCTTAAAATAGCGCGTCACAAACTCCAAAGGCGCCACCAGTACCCTGCCGATTCGCTTTATCCACTCCCACATCTCTTCTATTTCACCTCGACTTTCTTGCCCTCAATATAGAGCGTTTTGACTTTTTTAGCGTGGAGAATCCACTGCAGTGCCTCTTGTGTGCACTCTCCTATTCCTTCTAGCTCAAAGAGTGCCAAATCAGCCTTCAATCCCTCTCTTAACTCGCCGCTCTCTAGACCCAAAGCATACGCCGCCCTCTTAGTTACCGATAGCACAAGCTCTCTAGCCCACGATTCTAGAGGCTCTTTGGCATAGGCAAAGAGCGCGATTCGTAGCTCCTCTAGGAGCGATAGAGAGGTATTGGAGCTCAATCCATCCGTGGCCAAAAGAAAGGGAATCCCCGCTTTTTTGACCTTAGAGATATCCAAAAGCTCTCCACCTAGGAGACGATTGGAGCGTGGACAGCTCGCTAAAGAAGCGCCTAGAGAGGCTGCTTTGGCAAGCTCCTCTTCATTCATCTGCACTCCATGCACAAGCATCACCCTCTGCCCCTCTAAAAGCTCCAAAAACTCTAGGGGCGTGCTAAGCGCCTTGGGCTTGACTCCTCCAAAGAATCGAGCAAAAAAGTCGCCAAAAAAACCTCTAGATTCCTCCAGCCACTCCCTCTCCTCTTTTGATTCCATGAAGTGCGTTGAGACCACCCCTCCTAGTCTCTTGGCCTCCAAAAGGGCTCGTTTAATCAAAAAAGGATGCACCGAATAGGGAGAGTGGATGGCCACTAAAGGCGTGAAACGCGAGCTTTTAAACTCTTCGCTCCGCTTTAGGCGACCCAAAAAATCTTCCCAAAGAAAATCAATCGCGGAGGGGTTAGAGCCAATCACCTCGTTAAAAAAGAGCACCCTAAGGCTTGAGTGAGCCAGAATCTCCAAATCAAGACCCGCGCTACTGATTGCCCCTATGGTAGTGGTGCCGCTAGAGAGAACCTCATCCAAAGCTCGCCTCATCGCCTCCTTTGCCCCCTCACCCATGAGCACATCTCGATGAGTGATGACGCTAGAGAGCCATCGATCAAATCCTCCATAGAGAAGAGTGGTTTGATTCGCGCTGAACTCTAGATGAAGATGGGCATTGATGAGCCCCGGGAGCAGAATCCCTTGAGGATGATACTCGGCCAAAGCCTCTGGATAGCGCTTTTGGAGCTTTTCATAAGAATCAACCGCAAGAATCTTATCACCTAAAAACGCAACCGCACCCTTAGAGAGGAGGCGAAACTCCTCATCGCACAATAGCACCCTCTCTGCGCCTAAAATATGGATCAAAGGGTCCCTTTAGAGATGAGATTGACATCCAATTTGTTATAGGGAATCTCTATAGCCGCCTCATCTAAGGCTAGCTTAATCGCCTCATTCACCGCGATTTGCACGGCGAAAAACTCCTCTTTTTTCACCCAAGCGCGCACGATAAAATCCACTCCACTCGCTCCAAGCGACCCGACTCCGACCAAAGGAGCGGGCTCTTCAAGAAGTCGTGATTCGCTTTGAAGCGCGAGCAAAATCACCTCTTTGGCGCGCCGAATATCGCTCTCATAAGAGACGCTAAAAGTCCACTCCAAGCGCCTCGTTGGATTGGAGGTGAAGTTGATGATTTTGGCTTGAGCAATAGAGGCATTCGGAAGAATCACGCTGCGATTATCAGGCGTGGTGAGCTTGGTGTGAAAGAGGCTGATCTCTTCGACGTTTCCAAGCGTTCCATTGAGTTCGACCGTGTCCCCTTTGGTGAAGTGGCGAAAGACGATGAGCATGATTCCTGAGGCAAGGTTAGAGAGGGAATCTTTGAGAGAGAGGGCAATGGCTAGACCTGCCGTTCCAAGCACGGCAATGATAGAGGCGGTCTGCACGCCAAGATTGGAGAGGGCGGTGATGAGGGTGAGCACCACCACACCCGCATAGAGCACCCGCGCAAGGAATCGGCTCAAAATCTCATCCTTGGTGACTTTAAGCAGCAGCCTAAAAGTGTAGCGTCTGGCTAGCTTCGCAAGATAGAGCCCCAAGATGGCGATAAGAATCGCAGCCAAAAGCTTGGGCGAGAAGGTGAAAAGAGAATCAAGCAATGACTGGCTCCACCCCGTGAATAGCTTCATCCAATAGCTCATCTCTGGCATCTCTTATCCCTTCTTCTCTCGTTTATAGACCGTCTCTCCCGCGATGATGGTGCGCTCCACCTCTCCATAAAGAATCGAATTGTAGTAGGGCGAGAAATTATCCTCCACCACCTTGGAGCTCTTGATATCCACGAGAATCAGATCTGCATCCGCTCCCACGCCTACATAGCCCTTACTCTCCAGCCCCAAAATCTCAGCGGCTCGCTTGGCTGTCACTCGGCTTAAATCGCTCATGCTCAACCGCCCCTGCTTGATGAGATAGGTGTAGCAGAGCGAGAAGTGATTTTCGATATTATCCACCCCAAAGGCAGCCTCTTCAAAGGCGACATCTTTTTTAGAGAGAGAGTGTTCAGACTGCAAAGAGGTGACCACATCCACGACTCCCTCTTTAAGAAGCTGGAGGAGTTTTTTGCGAGTACTTTCAGATTTAAGCGGGGGGCGGATTTTAGCGCCTGTGTTGAATCCTGAGCAAAAATCCTCCGTGATGGCGAGATGATGGATGGAGACCTCCGCAAAAAGGGAGGGGTTTTCCTCTTTGGCTCTCTCAATGATGCGCAAACTTCGCTCATTGGCGAGGGCTTGGAAGAGCACTGGAGTCCTCATGAATATCGCTGTTTCTGCCATCTTGGCGACCTCTTTAGTCTCGCTTAGGCTAGGAATTCCGGGTAATCCCATCCTAGAGGAGAGATAGCCATCGTTCATCACGCCCGACCCTCGAAGCGAGACATCCTCGCATCGGCAGAAAATCGGTGCTTTCATCATCAAAGAGTATTCGCACACCCTTCGAGAGAGATTACCATCCAAAGAGGATTCTATAGCGATCCCTCGACACCCCATCTTATGAAGAATCGAGAGGTCAGAGAGCTTTCCATCCTCTTTTTTGGTTGCGGAGGCGATAGGAAAGATTGAAGCAGGAAGCTCGCCTTTGTAACTATTGAGAAGCTCAATGGCTGCCTCATTATCTAGAGAGGGAGAACAATCAGGCATCAAAGCGAGGCTTCCCACGCCCCCTTTGGCGGCTTTTTTGGCGAGAGTGGCGAGATTTTTGCCCGTAAGAGAATCATTGGCCACACGGACATTGAGATCAACCATCGCAGGCAGGAGCGATAGCCCCTCTGCTAGCACCACCTCTTCGCCCTTTTCAGGAAGAATCGACTTCTGTATCTCGACAATCTTCCCCTCCCTGATCCTCACATCGTTCTTTTGTTCCCGCTCATAATCGCAGACGATGGCTCCCTTGATGACCATAGATTTCCTTTCTTGATGTAGTTATTGGGCGAAAAAATAGCGCTTAAGCCAAGCGCTCTAAAAACCAAGCCGAGAGCTTCCCCAAACCTCCCGTGGCGACCAAAATCCCAATGAACACCAAAAGCCCCCCTGATAGCCACTCTATAGCTCTCATATAGGCCTTCATTTTACCGAGCCACCCAATCATCGTGCTCACCAAAAGCGCAGAGAGCAGAAAGGGGACTCCAAGTCCTGCGGCATAGACGCTCATGAGGGCAATCCCTTTAGAGCTCTCGCTTGCAGCCATAGAGATGATTCCTGCAAAGATTGGCCCGATGCAAGGCGTCCAGCCCAAAGCAAAGGAGATGCCCAAAAGAAGAGGAGCCAAAAGAGTCATCCAAAAGCCCTTGCCCTTCTCCTCCAAGGTGCCAAAATCCGCTCTCTTCTCGTAATTCAAAAAGGGAATCGTGATGACTCTTGCCACATGAAGACCAAAGAGAATAATAATCCCTCCCGCCACATAAGCAATAATCTCATAGGTGAAGATATTGCCTATGATTCGCGCCATGGAAGCCCCCAAAAGCACGAAGACCAACGAGAATCCAAAAACAAACATAAGGGCTGAGCGAAAAATCAAAAGACGCGCTCGCCAACTCAAAGAATCACCGCTCCTAAGCTCCCCCAAAGAGATTCCCGAAACATAAGAGAGATAGGCAGGGATAAGGGGCAACACGCAAGGGCTCAAAAAGGTGAGCATCCCTGCAAGAAAACTCACCGCATAAGGGGCGGAACCAAACCAACCAGTCAGGGCTAATTCCATAATCTCACTCTCTCCTTTAAAAACTGGCGCATTATAGCCCTTCCTTTTTTTAGTTCTTCTAAAAATAGCCCTTGCTGGCTTTTTTAGGTTTATTTTAGTATAATCAGGGCGTTTTTTTCGCATTTGTGAGGAGCGGGTCCGATTTTAGCCGTGCATAGACGCTATATCCACAATCCAACAACCCTCTGCACCCCCAATGGGCCTTCCAAGTAAATCCGTCAAATCAATCATAATTTAAAACAAGAGAGTAACCAACACCCATGGATAACCACGTAAACGCACACGAAGAGCAAGAGCAAGCAGGATTTGAGCAGTTTGGCTTCAAAGAGAATCTTCTTAGAGGGATTCACGAAGCAGGCTTCAAAGTTCCTAGCCCCATCCAAGTCGAAGCCATTCCCTTGGTTCTTGGAGGCCACGACCTCATCGCTCAAGCTCAAACAGGGACAGGCAAAACGGCTGCCTTCGGACTCCCTATCATCCAAAACCTCAAAAATGATGGCTCCATTGAAGCCCTTATCATCACTCCTACGCGAGAGCTCGCTGTCCAAATCAGTGATGAAATTTTCAAACTCGGCCGCAACTGCCGCACCAAAACCGTCTCCGTCTATGGCGGTCAAGCGATTCGACGCCAGGTTGAGCTCCTAGAGAAAGCTCCCCAAGTCATCATCGCTACCCCCGGACGACTTCTTGATCACTTAAGAAATGATCGACTCAAAAATTTCAACCCCACCACTATCGTCTTAGACGAATCCGATGAGATGCTTGATATGGGATTCCTCGATGATATCGAAGAGATTTTCACCTACCTGCCCGCTAGTCGCCAAACCCTTCTCTTCTCTGCGACCATGCCCGCCCCCATCAAGAACCTCGCTCAAAAGATTCTCCACAACCCCAAAATGGTGAAGGTGACCACCAACGAAACCACCAACAGTGACATCTCCCAACGCTACTACATCATCAATGAATATGAGCGCGAAGATGCGATTGTGCGGCTCATCGATAGCGAAGCGCCCAGCAAAACCATCATCTTCACCCGAATGAAAAAAGAGGCCGATGACCTCTCCAATCGACTTATCGCTAAGGGCTACCAAGCAGGAGCGCTTCATGGTGATATGGAACAACGAGAGCGCCAAGCTGCGGTGAACGCCTTCAAACAAGGGGCGATTGATATTCTTGTGGCCACCGATGTAGCGGCACGAGGACTCGATATCAGCAATGTAAGCCATGTCTTTAACTACCACATCCCCCTCAATCCCGAGAGTTATGTCCACCGAATCGGGCGAACAGGCCGCGCAGGTAAAAAAGGGATCGCTATCACGCTCGCCACTCCTTTGGAATTTAAAGAGATTCGACGAATCTCTGAAACCACCAAAGCCACGATTGAGCTCTATGAAATTCCCACCATCGCTGAGACCCTCAAGCAGACCGATTCTAAGCTCATTCAAAATCTTCTCAACCACTCCATCACCGATGATGCCCTCCGAATCTATGAGCAGATTCGAGGAGAGATTGACACCACGCAGCTTGCGTGCAAACTCCTCTCCATGCTCATGAAAAAGAGTTCTATCATGGGGCCCAACAAGATTGGTCTCTCCAAAGAGGATCTTATGCAGCTCAAAAACCGCCTAAGTGGCGATGATAGGCGCGATCGAAACTCTAGAGGAGGCAAAGGGGGCTCTAGAGGAGGCTCTAGAAACTCCGGCGGCTACCGAAGAGATAGCCGTGATGGGAATCGCTCCTCTGAGGGCAACTACTCTAGACGCAAAAGACGCGACTAACTCTCCCTTTCTCAAAGCTACTTTTAGCTAGAATCCCTAAAAAACAAAGGGCGCCTCTCCTCTGCTTTGGCTAGAGGATAGAGGGTCGCCCCTCTTCACTTTTTTGGAGATTGGCCCTTGAAATTTGAATCCTACCCTTTTGAGAAGCTTCGCACCCTTCTAGCCCCCCTCACCGCCCCCAAAGAGAGACCCCTTTTAGAGCTCACCATTGGAGAGCCCCAGTTTGAGACCCCCTCTTTCATCCAAGAGGCGCTCGCCCAAAATAGCGCTCTACTCAAAAAATACCCCAAAAGCGCTGGAGAATCCTACCTCAAAGAGGCACAGCTCCATTTTATTGAGCGGCGCTACAACCTCAGACTAGAGCCCTCCGAGCTTATTCCCACTTTTGGGACGCGAGAGGTGCTCTTTACCCTCCCCCAATACCTCCTCTTTGATAAGCCCTCTCCCGTGATGGCGCATCCCAATCCTTTCTATCAAATCTACGAAGGAGCGGCCATTGCCTCTAGGGCGCACACCCTCTATATGGAGATAAACGCCTCTAATGGCTTCACGCCAAGCCTCACCGAAGAGGAGATGAAAGAGTGCGACTTGGTGATTCTCAACTCTCCCAACAATCCCACAGGGCGCACTTTGAACCTAGAAGAGCTAGGGGTTTGGGTGAAACACGCCCTAGAGTTTGATTTCATTCTCATCAACGATGAGTGTTATGGCGACATCTACGCTCACACCCCTGCCCCTTCGATTCTAGAGGCAAGCGTGGCCGTGGGGAATCGAAGCTTTAAAAACATCCTCGCCATCAACTCTATCTCCAAACGCTCCTCCGCCCCAGGCCTAAGGAGTGGCTATATTGCTGGCGATGCCTCGATTCTCAAAGGTTATGGAGAGTATCGCACCTATGTAGGATGCGCCATCCCTCTTCCTTTGCAAAAAGCCGCGGCTTTGGCATGGGAGGATGGAGAGCACGCCGAAGCGATTCGCTCCAAATATGCCCAAAACCTAAAGCTTGCCCAAGAGATTCTAGGAATCCCCGTGGAGCCTTGGAGCTTTTATGCGTGGCTCTTTGTGGGGGATGATATTGCCTTCACCCAAAAGCTCTATCAAGAGGAGGGAGTGGTCGTGCTCCCCGGCTCTTTCCTCGGTCGCCAAGGCGCAGGTCAAGGCTATGTTCGCCTTGCCCTCGTCCATGAACCCTCCACTCTCCAAAATGCTCTTTTGAAGGTCGTCTCATGTCTAAAGCGCTAAAAATTCACTTTGTTGGTATCGGAGGAATTGGAATCTCTGGCCTAGCTAAATACCTCAAAGCCCAAGGGGCTGAAGTGAGCGGCTCTGACATCGCTGAAGGAACCACCACCAAATACCTCAAAAAGATGGGGATTCCCCTCTCTATCCCTCATGATGCGGAAATCATCACCAATCAAGAGCTCCTCATCCACTCCGCCATCATCAAGCCTGATAATATCGAGTTGGTGCGCGCCAAAGAGAGGGGAATCACCATCCTCTCCCGCGCCGAGGCACTTCCCATGATTTTGGGTGACAAACGAGTCTATGCCGTCGCAGGAGCCCATGGCAAAAGCACCACCACCGCCATCTTGAGCTCTCTTTTGCCTGATTGTAGCGCCATTATTGGAGCGGAGAGCAAGGAGTTTGGCTCCAATGTCCGAGAGGTTAGAAGCGAGTGTGTGGTTTTTGAGGCGGATGAGAGCGATCGAAGCTTTCTCAACTCCAACCCCTATTGCGCCATCGTCACCAACGCCGAGCCTGAACACATGGAGAACTACAACTACGACCTAGATCTCTTTCATGGTGCCTATAGAGAGTTTTTGCAAAAAGCCAAAAAGCGCGTTATCAACGCCGAAGACGCCTTCCTCTCCACACTCACCTCCCTAGAGGCCACGCGCCTCTATCCCAGTCGTGACATCACCGAGCTCTCCTACGAGCTCATCGAAGGCGAGCCCTACACTCGTTTCAAACTCCTTGACCTTGGGGATTTTCGTGTTTGGGGCTTAGGGGAACATATCGCACTGGATGCCTCTTTGGCGATTTTGGCGGTGAGGGATGAGATGCCTCTAGCCCTCATCAAAGAGCGCCTTCAAAACTTCAAAGGAATCAAAAAGCGCTTTGACATTCTTCAAAAGAGCGCTCCGATTCTTATCGATGATTACGCCCATCACCCCACCGAGATCGAAGCGACCCTAGGCGCGGTCAAAAAATACTCTGCACTGCTTGGCGACCTCCCCGTGACCGCCATTTGGCAACCGCATAAATACTCTCGCACCCTCTCCAATCTTGAGCGATTCATTGAGTGCTTCAAAGGGGTGGATCGGCTCATCATCCTGCCTGTTTATGCCGCAGGAGAAAAGCCCGTGAGTCTTGATTTGCAAACCCTCTTTAAGCGCTACTCCCCCCTCTTTGCCACCCACCTCAAACGAGAATCTTGGGGTCTCTCTCTGTGGCATGAAGGGACGCTTCTTGAAGAGCTTAAAGAGGGGCTTATCGTCGGCTTTGGAGCGGGAGATATCACCTATCAACTCCGAGGAGGAATCTAACCCATGCCTAGATATCTCATAGCCCTCGCCATCGCTCTAATCGTGATCCTGGCGGGCTCTTATGCCACCTTGCAAAAAAAGCGCTCTGAAAGAGAGGCACGCCTCATCACTCTCTTTCGCCAAGGCAAAAGTCTGCAGTGCCAAGAGTATCGAGTCAACCAAGAGCAATTCAACTTCGTGAGTGGAACGCTCAGCTTCATAGGCAAAGCCAACACCCCCTATCACGGAATCACTCTCTCCATTGAAACTTGCCAAGAGAGCTCCGAATCGTGAATGATCCGCACTATTTTGAGCTTGCCAAAAAGCTCGATCTAGAATCTTTCCTAGAGCTTTTTGCCTCGTTCCTCTCTCGCCCCAAGCCCCCTCACATGGAGGGTGATATCCATCGTCACCGCCAATTCATAGAAGCCCTAGACAAAATCCAATTCAATCCCCCTCCTCCCATCGCCCCTTTAGAACGCGATATCATCCATCTTAAAAAATTTGGATTCCTGCGGCGTGATGAGATTTTTGAGTGGGTGAAGCTCTGGCGTTATATGCTCTACCTCAAAAACCTCCGCATCGAGGGAATCCTCTTTGATTGGTTCGCCCAGATTCGCTTTCCTGAGACGATCTTAGAGATTGAGCATCGTTTTGACAAAGAGGGGAATCTCAAAGAGGGAATCTACCCTGAGCTTGATTCGGTGAATGTCTCTCTCAAACGCACCAAGCAAGAGATCAAAGAGGCACTTTTGCGCCTTTTATCCAATGCCTCCCTGCTCCCCTACCTCATTGACCGCCAGATTCACCTCATCAATGGCGAAGAATCGCTTCTCGTGCGAGGCGGATTCAATCATGCCATCAAGGCGCAGGTGATCGGACGAAGCGCAGCGGGATTTTTCTATGTGCTCCCTGAGAGCGTCTCTAGGCTTAAAGAGAGGGAGGGAGCGCTTTTAAGCCAAATCACCGAGATGGAGTTTCTCATCTGCAAGGAGCTCTCCGCGATGATGGGCAAACAGCTCCCCTTTCTTGGCTACCTCGATAAAGAGTTTGACCGATTCGACCACTATCAGGCGCGTGTTGCGTTTGCTAGAGCCAAGAATCTTGAGTTCATGACTCCAAGCCGAGACACCAAAATCATCTTGGAGGGCTTCTGCCATCCCGCCCTCAACAACCCCAAGCCCATCTCGGTGAGATTTGAGAAGAGCATTCTCATGGTGACAGGGGTCAATGCAGGAGGAAAGACGATGCTCCTCAAATCGATCCTCTCTAGCGCCTTTTTGGCTCGCTACCTCATCCCCATGCCTATCCTAGCATCAAAGTCAAGCATCGGCTCTTTCAAGGGAATCGCTGCGGTTTTGGATGATCCTCAAAGTGCCAAGAACGATATCTCCACCTTTGCAGGTCGAATGCTCTCCTTTGAGCGCTTTTTCAAAGAGCGAGGCTTTCTAGTGGGCGTGGATGAGATCGAGCTTGGAACCGATAGTGACGAGGCGGCTAGCCTTTTTAAGGTGATCTTAGAGCAACTCATCAAACGAGACTTCAAAATCATCATCACCACCCACCACAAACGCCTCGCGGCTCTCATGGCGGCCAATGAAGAGGTGGAGCTCATGGCCGCTCTTTATGATGAAAAGCGCCAAATGCCCACTTTCTCTTTTTTGCAAGGCACCATTGGCAAAAGCTACGCCTTTGAAACCGCCGAACGCTACGGGATTCCACCCTTTGTCATCAAGGAAGCCAAAGAGGTCTATGGACAGGACAAAGAGAAGCTAGGCGAGCTGATCGAAAAGAGCGCCCAGCTAGAGATTGAGCTTGGGCAAAAGAATCGAGCGCTAGAGCTAGAGCTAGAGCGCGTGCGTCAAAAGCGCGAAGAGCTGAATGACACCCTAGAGAAACAAAAAGAGGCGCATCGTCACCACCTCCAAAGACTCGACCAGCGCTACCAAGAAGCGATCGACGCCGCCAAAGAGGCCGCCAAGGAGAGTCAAGCCGAATCGATTCACAAGGGGATGAATAACGCCAACAAACTGCTTCAAGCCATCAAAGAGGAGGAGCGCTCCAGAAGCATCTCCAATCCCTCGCTCAAACATGAGTTCAAGGCGGGCGAGAGGGTCCGATACCGCCAAAGCCAAGGAACGATTCTCTCTCTTGGCGAACGGGAGGTGATGATCGAATTGGATGAAGGGTTTAAACTGCGCGTCAAAAAAGGGGAGCTCCGCCCCCTAGGTCAGCTTCCTAGACCCAAACCAAAGGCACCCAAGATCTCTGTCGAGGGAGCTAGGAGCGCCCAAGTCTCGCTGGATCTGCATGGACTAAGAGGCGATGAAGCGGTGGAGAAGCTCGATTCTTTCCTCTCTGATGCTCTGCTCGCGGGATTCGATGAGATTCTCGTCTATCATGGAATTGGCACGGGCAAGCTCGCCTACGCCATCAAAGAGTTTCTCAAAACCCACCCCAAAGTGCGCTCTTTTGAAGATGCCCCTGCGCAAATGGGCGGTTTTGGTGCTAAAATCATTAAGCTTTAAACCCCAAAAGGAGAATCGATGAAAACAGGAATCCTCACCCTCTTGCTCATCTTCATCGCCGCTTTAGGCATGAGTGGGTGTGAACGAAACGACTACCAACACCCCCTCCATCGAAACAATCAGAACAAATAAAAACACCCCTCGATTCTAGAGGGGCTGTTGCCTCACAAGATCACCACCTCAGGCTCAAGCTTAATTCCAAACGCTTCGTGCACTCTTTTTTGTGCCTCTTTGATGAGCCAATGCGCATCTTCAAAGCTCGCGCCTCCTTCATTGATGAGGAAATTCGCATGGAGCGGGCTAAAAATTGCCCCTCCTCTTTTGACTCCTTTGAGCCCTACCGCCTCGATGAGTCGCCCCGCATAATCACCTACAGGATTCTTAAAGACACTTCCAAAGCTCGCCCCCTTGGGCTGGCGTGAGCGCATCAAGCGAAACTCCTCTAAAAGCTCTCCTCTAAAACCTTCGATTCTTTTAAAAAGAGCGTAGAAGATGATCTCATCAATGCCGCTGCTTCGATAGCCAAGCCCAAGCTCACTCGCAGGGACAAACCCTCTAGCGGTGATGATTCCTTCTAGAATCTCTTTGATCTCATAGCTCTTCATTCCCGCATTCATCTTGACTAGCCCCCCCACACTCCCAGGAAGGGCGCCAAGCATCTCAAAACCTCGGAGATTCTCTCTTTTAGCGTAAGAAAAAACTCTTCCTGAGGGGGTCGCCGCCCCCACTTTTAAAAACCCATCCTCTAGGGTAATACCCTCAAAGGAATCGCCCAATACGGCAAGCGAAGAGGCTTGGGACGAGAGGAGGAGATTGTAGGCGTGCCCAATGACCTGCAATCCTTCGCACCTCCCTATCTCCTCGATCACCTCCACCTCCAAGAGAGGGCCAATCTTCACGCTTGAATAGAGCGAAAAGTCAATCCAACGCTTCATACCCAAAGCCTAAAAGGGAAAATCGGGGATCATCTTAATAAGGCGCGTGGTGAAGTCGATGAGCATATTCATCATCCATGGCATCGTGAGGATCACCACCACAATCACCACAAGAATCTTAGGAACAAAGGTGAGGGTCTGTTCGTTGATCTGTGTGGTGGCTTGAAAAATACTGATCAAAAGTCCCACCACCAAGCCCGCCATCAGCATTGGAAGCGAGAGAATCAGCGTGATTTTATAGGTCTCAATCGCCAAAGCCATCAGTTTCGCTTCCATACTCCCCTTTCTCTAGGAAAAATCTCTTGATTCTAACCTCTTTCTCCCCCAAACTCCCTGATTTGGAAAAATATTTCAATACCAAAATATACTAATCAATAATTTTTATCTTCTTCTAAAATATATTCTATACAATTAAATCCTATCTTTACAAATCTAAGGAGGACTTATGTTAAAGCAAGTTGTAATGTTTGGAAGTATGGTGTTGGCTGCAACCACCCTGCTCGCTGATGATGCCGCACTCATCAAAAAAGTCAAAGAGGCAGGAATCCTCGCTCTTCCCAAAGACCCCAAGGCGCTCACCAAGCTAGCCGAGCAATCCGAAGATGCCAAACTCAATCCCACCACCAAAGAGAAGGTCGAGCTAGGCAAAAAACTCTACTTTGATCCTAGACTTTCTCGAAGCAATCTCATCTCCTGTAACACCTGTCACAATCTAGGCCTTGGAGGTGCGGACGCCGTTCCCGCCGCTATTGGACACAAGTGGACTGCCAACCCCTCTCACCTCAACTCTCCCACGGTCTATAACAGCGTTTTTAACAGCGTTCAATTTTGGGATGGACGAAGCGCTCACCTCGCCGATCAAGCCCAAGGCCCCATCCAAGCAGGCCCTGAAATGGCAGCTCCCAAAGAGCTAGTCGAAGAGCGAATCAACTCCATTCCCGCCTATGTTGCCGAGTTCAAGAAGGCTTATGGCAAAGATGTCAAGGTGGATTTCAAGCTCATCGCTGATACGATCGCCGTTTTTGAGCGCACCCTAGTCACGCCTTCTCGCTTTGATGATTTCCTCAATGGCGATTCCAAAGCCCTCAGCAAAGCCGAAAAAGAGGGTCTTGATCTATTCATCGAAAAAGGATGCACCGCCTGCCACACAGGAGTCAACCTCGGCGGAACCATGCAACCCTTCCAAGTCGCCGCTCAATACAAATTCGCTAGCCTAGGAGACTTCAAAGGAGATGCCAATGGCATGGTGAAAACTCCCACGCTAAGAAACATCACCGAAACCGCCCCCTACTTCCACAATGGAGCCTTCTGGTCGCTCAGTGATGCAATCAAAGAGATGGGCAGCACCCAGCTAGGCATTGCAATCAGCGACGCTGAAGCGGGTAAAATCGCCACCTTCCTTGGTTCACTCGAAGGCCGCAAGCCCAAAGTTGACTATCCTATGCTTCCTGCAATGACAGACGCTACTCCCAAGCCTACTTTCGACTAATACTCTCCAAGCCAAGGCTCTCTCGCCTTGGCCCCTCTTAGCTTCTTCTTAGCTCTTCGTACTCTTTGGGGAGCAAGAAATCCTCAACCTTGATTCTCTCATCATAAATTTGGTGCTCATATCCGATGGCAAAAAGCCTATCTAGAGCCTTTAGTTGCTCCTCATCCATAGAAATAGAGCGCTCATTAGCATAGAGATTCAAGTATTGCTCTAGCTCCTCATCCTTCACGCGCAACAGCTCACGCTCATGGAGCATCTGGCTTAGTCGTTTGGGATTCTTTCTCGCCACCGCCACGGCCTGCATCAAGAGATCCTCAACCTTTAAGGCCGCATGAAGAGGGATCGAGCGGCGGATTCCCATCCCGCCTAAAGGCAAAGGGAGCGATTCCTTGGCCAGCTCTTGCCACACCTCCCATATCTCGCGCTCCACCACCAAACTCTCGTCAAAGCGGAGAATCGATTCATGGATCAGAACGCCCGCATCCACCTCTCCGCTCAAAACCGCCCCCTCAATCTCTAGGAAATTTTTATAGGTGATTCGTGCCTCAGGGTAGGCGATCCTAAAGAGCATCGCGTTGGTCGTGTAGCGTCCGCTAAGCGCAACTTTAAAGTTGCGCTTAAGCTTGGTGTCGCGTTTTTTGATGAGCTTTGGTCCATACCCCTCGCCAAAACTCACCCCTGTTCTAAGCAGTGCATATTCAGAGCGAACATGGGGATAGAGCGCAAAAGAGATCGCACTCACATCATAGAATCCTTGAAGGGCTTTTTGGTTGAGCGTCTCAATATCCAGCGCCTCATTCTCAAAGCGAAAACCTTCATTCCCCACCCAGCCAAAGGCCATCGCGTAATACATAAAAATATCATCGGCATCGGGCGAGTGGGCGACATGAATCTTTCTCATCGGGTGGTTCCTAGCATGAATTGGATTGAAGATTACAAAATGCAATCAATTTTTTCATTTTAACCCAAACTTCGTTAAAATCCTCCGAACATCAAGACTTTAACCCCAAAGCAAGAGAGGTATTTCATGGCACTAGATGAGAACAAACGCAAAGCGATCGATCTAGCGATCAAACAGATTGACAAGGCCTTTGGCAAAGGCGCCCTCGTGCGACTTGGCGAAAAACCCGTGGAAAAGATCGATTCGATTAGCACGGGCTCATTAGGGCTCGACATTGCCCTAGGAATCGGAGGAATCCCCCAAGGAAGAATCATCGAAATCTATGGACCTGAGAGCTCTGGAAAGACCACGCTCGCACTTCAAGTGATCGCTGAGTGTCAAAAAAAGGGCGGAATCTGCGCTTTTATCGATGCCGAGCACGCCCTAGATGTCTCCTACGCCAAACGCCTTGGGGTGGATGCAGAGAATCTTCTTGTCTCCCAGCCTGATTATGGTGAACAGGCGTTAGAGATTCTAGAGACCCTCACACGAAGCGGAGCGGTCGATCTCATCGTGGTCGATTCGGTGGCTGCCCTCACCCCCAAAAGTGAAATTGATGGCGATATGGGCGATCAACACGTAGGGCTCCAAGCACGCCTCATGAGCCAAGCCCTGCGAAAAGTCACGGGCGTGCTCCACAAGATGAACACCACCGTGATTTTCATCAACCAAATCCGTATGAAAATCGGAATGATGGGCTATGGAAGCCCTGAGACGACCACAGGCGGAAATGCGCTCAAATTCTATGCTAGCGTGAGAATCGATGTAAGAAGAATCGCCTCCCTCAAACAGGGCGAACAGCACATTGGGAATCGCGTCAAAGCCAAAGTGGTCAAAAACAAAGTCGCGCCCCCCTTTAGAGAAGCAGAATTTGACATTATGTTTGGTGAGGGAATCAGCCAAGAAGGCGAGCTCATCGACTATGGCGTGAAACTGGACATTGTCGATAAGAGCGGCTCATGGCTCAGTTATGGTGACAAAAAATTAGGTCAAGGCAAAGAGAATGCCAAAGCCTTTTTGAAAGAAAACAAAGAAATTGCAAATGAAATTCAGGCTAAAATTATCGGCGCCATCGGCTCAAGTGATGAAATCACTACTTTTGGGGACGATGAAGACGAATCAGAAAACCTAGAATCATAAGGAATTGGGATGATTTATATCGATAATATTGTTGCTCAAGAAGTCATGGATAGCCGAGGCAATCCGACCGTCAAAGCCACCGTGACCCTAAGCGATGGAAATAGCGCCAGCGCTATCGTTCCAAGTGGTGCCAGCACAGGGAAAAGGGAGGCTTTGGAGCTTCGAGACGGCGATTCTCGATATTTAGGCAAGGGAGTCTTGCAGGCCTGCGAAAATGTCAACACCAAGCTCTCCGAGGAGCTCATCGGATTGAGCCCTTTTGATCAGAGTGAGATTGACGCCATTATCCAAGAATTAGATGGCACGGAAAACTTTGCCAATATCGGCGCCAATGCCGCTCTTGGAGTCTCTATGGCAGTGGCTAGAAGCGCGGCGAAAAGCCTCAATATTCCTCTTTATCGCTATCTTGGCGGAGCCAATGCCCTCACCCTGCCCGTCCCCATGCTCAACATCATCAACGGCGGAAGCCATGCCGATAACACGGTGGATTTTCAAGAGTATATGATCATGCCCCTAGGCTTTGAGAACTTCTCCGAATCGCTTCGCGCTAGCGCCGAAGTCTATCATCACCTCAAAAAGATTCTCAAAGATTCCAAACATATCACCAGCATTGGAGATGAGGGGGGCTTTGCACCCAACCTCAAAACTAATGAAGAGCCCATCCAAATCATCATACAGGCGATTGAGAAAGCGGGTTATCGACCCGGCGAAGAGATCGCTCTCGCCCTTGATGTCGCTAGCAGCGAGTTTGTCAACGAGCAAGGCCTCTATCACCTCGAGGGAGAAGGACGCACGCTTAGCAGTGAGGAGCTTGTGGGCTATTATGAATCTCTCATCGCCAAATATCCCATTGTCTCCATTGAAGATGGTCTGAGCGAAGATGATTGGAAAGGATGGAAATATCTCACCGAGAGATTGGGCGGCAAAGTTCAGCTTGTAGGGGATGATCTCTTCGTCACCAACGCCAAAATCCTCCAAGAGGGAATCTCTCAAGGAATCGCCAATGCGATTCTCATTAAGCCCAACCAAATTGGAACCGTGAGCCAAACCATGCAGACCGTTCGATTGGCTCAAAGAAATCACTATCGATGCGTGATGAGTCACCGAAGTGGCGAAAGTGAAGATTCCTTTATTGCCGATTTTGCCGTAGCGCTCAACACAGGCGAAATCAAAACAGGCTCCACCGCCCGAAGCGAACGAATCGCCAAATATAATCGCCTGCTTGCCATTGAGAGCGAGCTTTGCCGCTCTGAATATCTTGGCCGCTCTCTTTTTTAATATTGGACTATAATGACCCACGAGAGCCCCGATGATTTGCTAGAGCCAAAGAAAAAAGGGGATTCCTCGTGGTTTCTCCCTTGGCTTAGCATTCTTTTAGGGGTCATGCTTTTTGGTGTCTACATCGGAAATCTTCTCTTTGGAACCAACTCCTTGGAGGTGCTCTTGCGTCTTAGAAGCTACGAAAATGAGCTCAAACACCAAGTGGAAAGGCTCCGAGAGGAGAATGCACGACTGCAGAAAGAGTATTTCGAACTTAAAGGTCTGGAGCCCTAACATGAAAACTCTATGGATACTTCTTCTCCCTCTTTGGATTTTTGCCCGCGACCCTTTTGAGCCCCTCATGACCCCCAAAGAGAGCGGAGAGGTCTCCCTGCCTCCTCAGCCCAACTACTTCAAAGAGCAGAAGATCACCCTTCCCTCTAGCGCGCGTAAGATCAAAAAAATCACCCTCACCTACCAAAACATGGATGGCTCTATTTCTGAGCAGGAGACCCTTTTAGAGGGGGATATTGATTGGCACTTCCCCTTCCTCCTCTCCCAAGAGATTCGCCCCCTAGATGCCACTCCTGCTATCCAAAAACCCACTCCCGCTCCTGGAGTTTCAAAATTCGAGCCTTTTGAGGAGTTTGTTTTTGAGCTCTCTGGAAAAAAACTTCTCATCCAGACTCCCTATTTGATTCGCCGAGATTTGGCTCTCGCCTCACCCTCTAAGATTCTCATCGACTTCCAAAAGAAGACCAAAAAGGTCCTCATCAAAGATTTTCCCACAGGCCTTCCCTATATCAAATCCATTTCGATTGGAACTCATGAGGAGTTTTATCGTGTGACTCTTGAGCTTGATGGTCAATACCGCTACTCCATCAAACCGCAAAAAGAGGGATTCTCTATTGAGCTCCGCTAAAGGCTCTAATCTCATTCTCATTGGATTTATGGGAAGTGGAAAAAGTAGCGTGGCTCGGATTTTAGCCAAGGAAAGCGGTCACCTTTGGGTCGATACCGATTCATTGCTGGAGTTACGAGAGGGGATGAGCGTTGCTCAGATTTTTGAACAACACAAAGAGGAGGGATTTCGCGCTCTAGAGAGAGAGCTTGCCTTTCAAATGCGCCACTCCCTCCAAGAATCTATCATCTCCACAGGAGGCGGGATGCCTCTCTTTTGTGACCTTTCCTCTTTGGGCAAACTCTTCTTTCTTGATCTTCCTTTCGAGGCTATTTTAGAGCGCCTCTCCAAAGAAGAGCGTGCCAAACGCCCCCTTTTAAACGACCTATCAAAGGCTAAAGCGCTTTTTAATCAGAGGCGCAGCTCCTATCTTCATCTAGCTAATCACACCCTCCAAGCCGACCAATCCCCACTCAAAGTAGCCCAAGAAATTCTCTCTCTTCTCTAGCCTTAGCCCACAAGGAACGCTATTTGCTCACTCCTTCAAAAGCCGATTCGAAGGGAGAAGAAGTTTCATGGAGACGATGATCATCACTCACGAAAATGGGATTCTTCAAATTCACCTAGAGCCTCATCATCCTCTAGTGCCAAGAATTCAGGAGTACGTCAAAAAGCACTTCTATGAGTTCTATTTCGGGCGAAACTCCATCATCCTCTACCCCGATCTATCCAACGATTCCACTACACTCAAACGCCGCCATGCGCTACTTAGCCAGCTATTTGAAAAAAGTTCTCTCCCTCCTTTGGAACAAGAATCCCTCCTAGCCCACTACAAAAAAACCGTGAAATTCAAAATACAACCCCTTGAAATCGCTCTCCCAAGAGTGGCAATTCCTACCGTCAAACTCTGGAAGCTAAGCGAAGAGAGGGTGGCGCTATGGCTTGAAGAGGGAGCCTCTCCTTGGCTCTTCTCCTCTCTTAAGTCACTCTTTCTTTTCTCTCTTTTGAGTTATGATGAGTCCAAAAGAAGCCTCACCCTTCACACCAAAGCCCCAGGCTTTAAAGATTCACTTCGCTCTCTCCTTGCCAAGCGCCAAGTTTTAGGGAAAAGAATCGAGCTCATCTACGAAGAGCACCACTTCAAGGCCTTCCTTGAGGAATCGTCTCATTCCAAAACAAGAACCTTTGAAAGCTCGCTAGAGAGAATCCAAAAGATCCGTCAAGCCCGCGCCCTTTTTCAGCTCTCTCCCCACGAGCTGAACGAACAGAGGCTCAAAGAGCGCTACAAAACGCTCGCTAGAGAATCGCATCCCGATCTAAGAGAATCGAGTGAAAAAGAGGAGGCCACGGAGCGCTTTTTAATGATCAAAGAAGCCTATGAGACTCTGCGAAACTTCCTCGCTCAAAGCCCCTTAGCCGGGGCTTGATTCTTCTCCAAGCCCGCTATTGAGTGCCTCGCACAAGCGCATCCCATAAAGCAGAATTGCCCACGAGAGATAGACCCAGAGCAGGAAAAAAAGCAGAATGCTAAAAGAGCCATAGAGCGTGAGGTAGGCTTTGTTGTGAAACACATAAAAGACAAATGCCCATTTTGAAAAGAGCCACACGAGCGCAGTGAGGAGCGAGGAGAGGAGTGAAGCGCGCAAAGTGAGGGGTTTGTTGGCTGAGATTTTAAAGAGAACAAAAAGCATCACCCAGACCAAGAACGCTGGCACGATTCCACTCACCCCAGGATCAAGCCGATGGTAGCCGCTCTCCTCCAAGATCATCTGTGCTTGCGTGCTAAAAAAGATCGAGAGCGAGAGCCCAATAGGAAGAAGCGTCATGAGCGTCCAATAGACGGTCACGCTACTCCAAAAATCCCTTGGCTTAGAGTTGAACATCTTAGCGACAATGTATTGGTAGTTTTTAAAAAAGAGGAGTGATGCGATAAGCACATAGACAAGTCCCATATTTCCAAGCTTAGAGGAGTTTTCCATGAAGCGATCTAGATAGAGAGAGACAACTTCGGTGTTGGTGGGCATGAGATTGGAGAGGAGGAAACCTTTGAGCTCCAAGAGTTGGTCTTGGAAATTCGGAAGGTTGGCTAGGAGCGAAAAGACGATGAGAAGCAGAGGAATGAGGGCAAAGATCGTATAAAAACTCAGGCTTGCGGCATAAAAGCTGAGCTCCGCATCAAAAAATGTCCAAAGTCTAGCGAGCCTCTCCTTCCAAAATCTCACCCTCTGCCTATCCATGGCTAGTGGCACGCCTCAGCGATCTCAAATCCAAAGGAGCGAATCATCGCAATGTCTTCACTAGGCCTATTTCCCTTGGTGGTGAGATAATCTCCAAGCACCACCGCGTTGATTCCCGCTTCAAAAAGGGGTTTTTGCGCTTGACCAAAGACCTTTTCGCGCCCCCCTGCGATCATCAATCTAGCACTTGGAAGATACTCTCTAGCGAGCCTCACGCACTCTAGCGCCTCCTCTTGAGCGAGCGCCTCCACCTCCAAAGGCAAGGAGGGGTTAGGAATATAGAAGTTCACGGGCACACTGTGAGGTGAGAGGGTTTGGAGCGCATGGAGAAACTCTAGTCGCTCACTCCACCCCTCTCCAAGTCCAAAGATTCCGCCCGTGCAAAGCCCAAGCCCCACCTCAAGCGCACTCTCGCAAGTCTCATATCGCTCTTCCCATGAGTGCGTGGTGCAGATTTTTGGGAAAAAACTCTTGGCGGTCTCTAGGTTGTGGTTGTAGCTATCCACGCCATTTTTTTTGAGCTCCGCCAAAGCCTCTTTTGTGGCACTCCCGCAACAGGCAATCAGATGAAGCTCTAGCCCAGCCTCTTTGATACTTCTAGCCGCCTCGGAAATATAGGCGGTTTTGGCGCTATCTAGCGACCTTCCTGCGGTGACCAAGCAAAAGCCAAGCGCTCCGCTTGCTCTAGCGCGTCTAGCCTCTTCTAAAATATTCTCCAAACTCTTTTGTTTGTACTTCTCAATATCCACGCGATACTTTGCACTTTGGGTGCAATAGGCACAATCTTCGGCGCACCCACCGCTGCTAACATTACAAATGGAACATAAAAAAATATCTTTCACTTCTCTTCCTCATTTCTCTCTTCAACTTCGATTCGATCTTTGCAAGCGATGCACTCGTGCACCTCTTTTTTGCGATAAGTGCGCTTGGCCATCATGCCTCCGCACTTTTGGCACTTCTCATTGATAGGCTCATGAGAGCTTATAAAGTCGCACTTAGGATAGTTGGCGCAACCAAAGAAATTACCCCGCCTAGAAGAACGCTCGATAATCTCTCCTCCGCACTTGGGGCACTTCACCTCTAGGACTTTTTTAGGGGTGCTGCTCTTTTTGAGAGACTTGGTGTTTTTGCAATCTGGATAGCCACTACACGCCAAAAATTCACCATTGCGTCCGCGCTTTTTAACCATTGGCTTGCCGCATTTCTCGCACACCTCCTCGCTCTCCTCGCCCTCTTGCTCAGGAGATGATTCTTGAGGTTTGATATATTTACACTTAGGATAGCCACTGCAAGCGACAAACTCCCCATATCGACTCATGCGCCTCACCAGCTCCGCACCACACTTGGGGCACATCTCGCCTGTGGGGATCGCCACTTTTTGACTTTCAATATTTTTTTTGCCCAGGGCGATCTTGGCATCAAACTTCTCATAAAAATCCCAAAGCACCTTCTGCCAATCTTTCTTTGATTCGGCAATCTCATCGAGCTCCTCTTCAAGGGTTGCCGTGAAATGGCTATCCACAATCTCCGTGAAATGCGCCTCTAGCACCTCGATCACTTTAAAGGCGACCTCTTCAGGGATGATCTGCTTCTTCTCGATTCGGATGTAGTCACGACCCGCCAAAAGCGAGATAGTCGGTGCATAGGTGGAGGGGCGGCCGATTCCTAAGGCTTCAAGCGTTTTGATGATAGAGGCTTCAGAGAATCTTGCGGGCGGCTCCGTCTCATGGCGATTGGCTTTGCACTCTTCTAGTTTGAGTGCCTCTCCTTTTTGGAGCTCCGGCAGAAGCTTATCCTTATCCTCGCTCCCCATCACACGATAAAAACCATCAAAAATGAGCTTGCGCCCGCTCACCTTAAAGACCCCCTTGGAGGAGCCAAGCAGGATAGTCTGGAGTTCAAACTCCGCATCATTCATCTGCGAGGCAAGGAATCGATTATAGATGAGCGAGTAGAGCTTGAGCTCATCGCCTTTGAGATATTGTGCGGCTAATTGCGGAGTGAAGTCAATTAGAGTGGGACGAATCGCCTCGTGCGCCTCCTGGGCGGATTTAGACTTAGTCGTGTAAACTTTGGGCTCTTTAGGCAGATAACGCTCCCCATAGACCTCTTTGATTCTTGATCTAGCCGCCTCTTGAGCCTCTTTGGCGATATTGAGGCTATCGGTTCTCATGTAGGTGATCACTCCCATCACCCCCTGATGAGTCATCACCCCTTCGTAGAGCTTTTGGGCTGCCATCATGGTTTTGCTAGGTGAAAATCCAAGCACCGAAGAGGCGCTTTGCTGAAGCGTGGAGGTCATAAAGGGGGGAGGAGTGGAGGTCTTGCGTCTTTTATGCTCAATTCCCGTGATGCTCCAGCTCTCTTTTTGAAGCACCTTGACCATCTCGTTGGCTTTTTTAGATTCTCCGATGGAGAGCTTCTCTAGTTTTTCCCCTTCAAACTCAATCAGTTCCGCCTCGATTCCCTTTTCAAAGAGCGCCTCAATCGTGAAGTAAGTCACAGGCACAAAGGAGCGAATCTCCCTCTCCCTATCTACGATGAGCTTTAGAGCGCTACTTTGGACTCGACCCGCGCTCAACCCTTTTTGAATCTTGGAAGAGATCAGCGGAGAGAGGCGATAACCCACGATTCGATCTAACAAACGCCTCGCCTGTTGAGCGTTCACCATGTCCATATTGATGGAGCGAGGAGTCTCTAGGGCGTGCTTAATGGCGTTTTGAGTGATCTCGTGAAAGACGATTCGCGGGAGTGTAGTGGGGTCTTTGTCGATCGCATGGGAGATATGATAGCCAATCGCCTCTCCCTCTCGATCCTCATCGGTCGCGATATAGATGGTTTTGGCCTTTTGGGCAAGCGCTTTGATCTCCTTCACGACTGCCTCGTGACCCTTTTCAATCTTGTAGTCAGGGAGAAAGCTCTGCCCCTCTATCTTGATTCCAAAGTTGTGCTTGGGAAGATCGCGGATATGCCCCTTGGAGGCGATCACTTCATACTCTTTGCCCAAAAAATTTTTGATGGTTTTAGCCTTGGTCGGTGATTCGACAATAATCAGGTTTTTCAATTTCTGCCTTTCGCAATTAGTAGGAAGCTTGGGGGCGGCTTGCGGCTAGAATTCTAGCATAAAAAATTTCCCTAAACTTTTTTAGAAAAAAAGCGATATAGTTCCTAAGAAGCAAGGATGCTTCAAGCAATACCAAAAAGGAGTTTACCATGGCATTTCAAATCAACACCAACGTTAGTGCGCTTAACGCTCAGGCTCAAGGGGGCTTCAATAGCACCAAACTCAGCAGCTCTTTGGAAAAACTAAGCTCAGGTCTTAGAATCAACAAAGCAGCTGATGACGCTTCTGGTATGGCGATTGCCGACTCTTTGAGAACGCAAGCCAACTCTTTGGGTCAAGCGATCAAGAACACCAACGACGGTATCGGAATCGTTCAAATCGCCGACAAAGCGATGGATGAACAGATCAAGATTCTTGATACTATTAAAACCAAAGCGACCCAATCAGCTCAGGATGGTCAAACCACGACTACACGAAAGGCTCTTCAAGCGGATATCAACCGACTCATCGAAGGTCTTGACAACATCGCGGCTACCACTAGCTACAACGGTCAATCCCTACTTTCTGGCTCTTTCACCAACAAAGAGTTCCAAGTAGGTGCTTACTCAAACCAAACCATCAAAGCCTCTATCGGCGCGACCAGCTCTGACAAGATCGGTCAAGTACGACTAGAGACTTCAGGTCAGATCGTAGCATCAGCAGGGGGTTCTTCTTTGACTTCCGTTGCGCTCAAATTCGTCAACGTGGATGGAACCAACTCTGTTCAGCTCGAATCAGTCAAAATTTCGACCTCTGCAGGAACAGGAATTGGGGTTTTGGTTGAGACTATCAACAAAAACTCTGACGCTCTTAACGTCAAAGCCTCTTGGAGTGTTCAAGCAACAGGTTCAACCAATGTTGCCTCTGGAACTATCAAAGGTCTTGAGATCAATGGTATTACCATTGGAACCGTTACTGATGTCCAAAAGAACGACTCTGATGGTCGACTAATCGCGGCGATTAACGCGGTCAAAGATCAAACAGGGGTTGAAGCCTCTATTGATGAGCAAGGTCGATTGAACCTCAACTCCACTGATGGTCGAGCGGTTCAAGTTAAAACCACCTCTGCCTCTACCATACTTGGTGGCGGAAGCATGGGAACAGCCTCAGCGGGCGCAGGCGCAACCACTGTAGGCCGAATCACTTTGACTCGATTGGATGCAAGAGATATTCAGATTAGCGGAACCAATGCTAATCTTGTAGGTCTTGTAGCTAGCGGCGGCGGTGCAGGCAGCGGCATTGGAGCAATGGCTGAAACCACTGTTAACTTGCGAGACGTTAAAGGCAAGTTCAACGAGAACGTTGCCTCGGCTGCGGGAGCTAACGCTAACGCTTCTATCGCCACAGACAATGCTAATGGTATTGGCGCGGGCGTCACTAGCCTCAAAGGCGCCATGGTGGTCATGGATATCGCTGAGTCTGCGATTAAAATGCTAGACAAAGTTCGATCCGACCTCGGTTCTGTTCAAAACCAAATGACCAGCACTGTAAACAACATCACCATCACGCAGGTGAACGTCCAAGCGGCTGAGTCTAACATTCGAGAAGTTGACTTTGCAGCAGAAAGCTCTAACTACAGCAAGCTAAACATCCTTGCGCAGGCTGGAAGCTACGCAATGAGCCAAGCTAACTCTTCTCAGCAAAACATTCTCCGACTCCTTCAGTAGTCATCTCTTCTTTCGCCTCCCTCCTTGGGGGGCGATTTTCTACTTTCTACTTTATCTCCTTTTTAGCCCTTCCTCTGCTACAATGTGAACAAAAAGTCCAGCCATGAGCACCGAAAATACTCTCTCGCTAGAAGACTCTTTGCAGATCGCCCTCACCCTCTACAACCGAGGCGATTTTCAAAACTCTCTCTCGCTCTGCACACAGATTCTCTCCCTTTTTCCTCACTGCTCTGACGCTTGGAATATCGCCGGACTCAACGTTCTTGCGCTCAAGCTTCCCGATAAGGCGATTGGCTATTTCACGGAAGCCTACACCCACCGCGCCCTCCCCTCCTACCTCACCAATCTCGCCGAAGCCCATCGGCGCAATCACGAACCAAGAGAGTCGATTCGGATTCTCGCCGCACTCCTTGAGCACGATTCTTGCAACCCTCTGCTCCTCTACAATCTCGCTAGAGCTTTTCAAGATGCGGGAGATCCGCAAGAGAGTCTCCGCTTTTATCAAAAAACCCTCCAATACGCGCCAGAGGATAGAGATGCGCTCTATAATCTTGCCAACCTCCTCTCTTGCTCTTCACCCAAAGAGGCACTAGAGTTTTATCAAAAAGCCGCCATGCTTGGCCACCCCTATGCCGCCCAAAACCAAGCGCGACTTTTGGTGGAGATGGATCTTTTAGAGGAGGCGCTCGCGCTTTATCGCTCTCTTCTTGCCAAAGAGGAGAAGAATCATGAGCTTTGGTTCAACTACGCCAACGCCCTCGCCCTCCATGCCTCCTACGCTCAAGCCAAAGAGGCTTACCAAAAAGCCATTCACCTCTCTCCCCGAAGTAGCGCCTATCGCCTCAATCTCGCTTACCTCCATCTGCGCCTAGGAGAGCTTGGCGCAGGATTTGAACTCTATGAGGCAAGACGCGAGTTAGAGGGGGTGACCCCCAACCTCTCTTCGCTTTGGCAACCAGGAGAATCCCTAGAGGGCAAAAGGATTCTTCTCTATCATGAGCAGGGACTGGGCGATACGCTGATGTTTTCTCGCTTTATTCCCCTCCTTGAAGCCAAAGCCTCAAGCGTGCTCTTTCTTCCCCAGCGCCCATTGACACCACTTTTTACGAAAGCACTTATTGAACTGCCTCCCAAAGAGAGCTATGACATAGCCCTCCCTCTCCCCTCTCTCCCTCTAGCCCTTCACCTCACCTCCCCCCTTGCACCACCCCCCAAAGAGAGCCGCCGAGCCCTCTCCAGGAGAATCAAAGTGGGGTTTGTCTGCGCCAGCCACTCAAACTTCCCTGGCGCCAAAGAGAAGTCCATTGATCCAAGAATTCTCCTTGAATCACTCCAAGGCCTTCCCTTTGCCCTGCACTCTTTTCAGGTGGAGGGAATCGATGTTTCACTCATTGAAGCCTTTGGGCTTGTGGATATAGGCTCCACCCTTCGTGATTTCAAGGAGACCCAAGAATCTCTTTTGGAGATGGATTACTTCATCACCATCGACACCGCCATCGCTCACCTCATCGGCAATCTAGGGATGGAAGCCGCTCTGCTTCTCCCCAAACGAGCGGATTGGCGCTGGGAGATCAAAGAGCACTCTAGCTGGCACCCAAGCTTAAGACTCTTCCGCCAAGTGTGCCTAGGCTCATGGGAAGAACCCTTAAGTGAACTTCGAGAATATTTAGAGGAGAGATGGAATGCAAAATAGTTTCGAGCTCCTGTGCCACCTCAAGGCTCTTGGCTACATCAAAGAGGAGGTCGATGAGTATTGGTGGCCTAATAGTGGCACTTTTGAGGTGGTTCCTGGGGTTATTTTGGTTCAAAATACCAAATGGAAGCTAGTCGAGCGCGCCCTAGGCAACCTCCGCTCCCAAGATCTTCTCTCTTTTGAAGCTCTCGCTGAAGTCGATCTTCCCCTTCTAGAAGAGCTGATCAAAGAGGTGGGTCTCTACAAGACCAAAGCCGCTCGATTAAAACGATTTTGCCAAAATGCCACAAAAGACTTCGCTGACTTTGAAGATTTCCGCGAAGGAGCGGATAAAGAGTGGCTCTTAGCCCAAAAAGGAATCGGTCTAGAGAGCTGCGATAGCATTCTCTGCTACGCCTGTTTCCACGAAGAGATGGTTGCAGATAAATACGCCTACAAGCTTCTTAGCTCCTTTGGCTACACCCTAGAGGGGTATCATGAGATCAAGGAGTGGCTAGAGCAAGGAATCAGAGAGCATTATAAAGAAGTAATGGAGCTTTATGGATATGAAATCTCGCTCCATAAAGTTTTTGCCCGCTTCCATGGAAAGATCGTCGAGCATGGCAAAGATCGCCACAAACAAACCCTCAAGGAGACCCTATGAATCCCCTCAATCTCTCAGAAATCTGGAACTACCGCCACGCCTGCAAAGCGTTTGACCCCGCCAAGCCCCTCCCTCAAGAGGCGCTTTTGGAGATTTTAGAGGCGGGGCGGCTGAGCGCTAGCTCCTTTGGACTAGAGCCATGGAAATTTCTCGTGATTCAAAATCAAGAGATGCGCCAAAGGCTCGTCCCCGCCTGCTTTAATCAGCCCCAAATCGCCACCTGCGTAGAGCTCATCGTGATTCTCATCCGCAAAAATCTCCGCCCCGATAGTCCCTATGTCTTAGAGCAGTTTAGTCGATGGAATCTCCCCCATGAGGCGCTTCAAGGGATACTATCTTGGTATGGTGGCTATATCTCTTCTATGGATGATCGCGCCTTGGTAGATTACGCCGACAAGCAGGCCCATATTGCACTAGCCAATATGATGACCTGCGCCGCCTCCAAAGGAATCGATTCTTGCCCTATTGGCGGTTTTGACCCCAAGAAGTGTGCCCAGATTCTAGGGATTGATGAGACGCTTTTCGCACCCGCTCTGCTTTTACCTCTTGGCTACCGCGCCAAGGAGCCTTCACCCAAAATTCGACTCCCTTTTGATGAGGTCGTAAGTTTTATCTCTTAAAGGAATCTCTATGTTCTCTTCTCCTCTTGAGCTTTTTAAGGCTCTCACTCAAATCCCCCATTCAAGCGGGGATACTACCTTGATGCAAAAGTTTTTGATTCAGAGCGCCCAATCCTTTGGTGCTCTCGTGAGCGTTGATTCGGCGGGAAATATCCTCTGCCAAAAGGGCGATTCCCCACGATTCTGCCTTCAGGCGCACTACGACATGGTCTGCGTGGGCAAAGCCCCAGAGATAGAGCTTTTTGAGGAGGGGGGTTGGCTCAGAGCCAAAGATTCCTCTCTAGGCGCAGACAATGGCGCGGCTTTGGCTTGTTTCTTGATCTTGCTTAAGCAAGAATCATCCATTGAGATTCTCTTCACCAATGACGAGGAGATCGGCATGCTAGGAGCCAAAGCTCTAGAGCTCACCCCAAGCGCGCCCCTCATCCTTAATGTCGATAGCGAGAGCCTCCAAGAGGTGGTCATTAGCTGTGCGGGGGGATATGATCTAGAGCTTGAGATTCCCGCCACCTTCAAAGAGACTCCCGCTGAGGGCTACCTCTATGAGCTCTCCACACAAAACTTTCTAGGAGGGCATAGCGGCATTGACATCATCAAAAATCATCCCAACGCCCTCGTGGAAATGGCACATCTTCTTGCCTCTCTTCCTGTGGAGATTCTCTCTTTTGAGGGGGGCGAAAAGAGCAACTCCATCCCCGTCCATGCCAAGGCCTCTCTTTTTTCCTCTCGTCCCCTAGAGCATCTCCCAAGCTGGATTCGTGCCACCGCCAGGCCTCTCTCCTCTCCTCTTAAAGCCCTTGATCAAACCCCTCTCCTTGATCTCCTCAGAGCGCTTCATAGCGGAATCTTTGCCTATGATGAAGAGAGCTCTGGCGTGCTTGATTCGCTTAATATCTCCCTGCTCAAAGCCCACGAAAAAGGGTGGACTCTCACGCTTATGGGGCGAGCCAACGACAAAGAGCGCCTATGGCGAAACTTGGAGCGCGCACGACTCATCGCCCGTGCCTTTGGAATCAAAGAGGATCGCCTCAAAGACTTTTACCCTCCATGGGAAAAAGCCAAAAGCAGCTCCTATCTCGAAAAGATCAAGGAAGTTTATGAGCGTGAGCTAGGGGTCTGCCATGTCCGCTCTATTCACGCAGGTCTTGAGTGCGCCGTGCTTCAAGAGAAGCTCCCCAAGGCAGAGTTCATCTCCATAGGCCCCACGATTCTCCACCCCCACTCCACGCGCGAAGCACTGGATATCAAAAGCTTCGAGAGATTCTGGGAGATTCTCCAAATCATTACAAAAGTCTTATAAATTTTAGTTACAATTGTGATTAAATTCATTGTGAAAGGGAGGGTTTAATGTTTCAAAATATTTCGCTAGGCAGGAAGATAGAGATTCCTATTGCTATATCGATCTTGTTGGGTCTTTTCGCTGTTTTTGTCCACTATCAATGGACGCTTTCAGGGCTTCAAAAGGAGGTTTACGAAACAGAAAGCAAGGTGATGAACCAAGCATTTCAGAGAGCCTTAGACCAAAAGCTCGAAGTTGCCCTCACCAACGCGATCAATATTGCTAACAATCGCGTCGTGATCGAAGCTCTAAAGAGCGGCGAGCGCACCCTGGCGATTGCTCCACTCAAAAAACTCTCTCAAGACTTTAAGGATCACACCCTATTTCAAAACATCCAAATCCATGTCCACACCGCTGATATTAAAAGCTTCATTCGCCACTGGAGCGATAAACATGGTGATGATTTGAGCGGTTTTCGCCAAACCATTATTGAGGTCAAAAAAAGCCAGAAGCCCTTCCCCGCTATTGAGCTTGGCGTGGCAGGCCTTGTGGTGCGCGGACTCTCTCCCATCAAAGAGGGGAATGAATATCTTGGTTCGGTGGAGTTTATCCAAGGTTTTGGCGCTATCGTCCAAGAGTTTCGCCAAAAAGAGAATCTAGAGCTTGTGGTCGGGGTCGAGGAGGAGATGGTGCAAAACATTGCTACTGAGCTTAAAAATGCACCCAAGTTCAATAACGCCTACCTCGCCATCAAACCCCAATTCATTGACGAGGGATTTCTAAAAGAGGTGAGTAGCGTCTCCTTCAAAGACTCCAGCGCCAAAGGCCCTCACTATTTCATCCAAAAGCTTCCCATCAAGGACTTTTCAGGCAAAGTGGTTGCCTACGCCTATGTTGGAGCCAAAAATAGCACCATAGAGAGTCTCATCCAGCAATCCAAGAAAGCCCTCATCTCTCAAATGGTTGTTATTTTGGCCATTTTTATTGCGATGTTCCTCTTCCTTGTGGTGAGCATCCGAGCCCTTGTCACCATGCCTATAAGACGCTTTGAAAACGTCGCCAAGGAGCTCTCCAGCCAAAATGCCGACCTCTCCACAAGGCTTCATGTCACTTCCAAGGATGAGATCGGAAGAACCGCGGAGAGCTTCAACGCTTTCATCTCCAAAGTCGAAGCCATCGCCAAGGCAGCCGAAGAAGAATCCAAGACAGCCAAAGAGGCAACGCTAGAAGCCAAACAGAATCTCAAAAAAAGCAATCTCACCGTGAGCCTCACCGAACACATGACCGAAGGGGTGATTCACAACGCCCAAAGCATCCAAAAGAGTCTTATCGTCAATATTGAAAGCATCAAAGAGGTGAATGAGCTCAATGAGACCAATGAAAATGTCGTGAGCGAAGTCCAAGAGAACACCCAAGAGATCATCACGGCTCTAGAGAACATCATCCACATGATCGAAGAATCCAAGAGCAACGCCGAGAGCCTCTCTAAGAATGTGGATGAGATTATGAATGTGATGAATCTGATTAAAGACATCTCTGACCAGACCAATCTGCTTGCTCTCAACGCCGCCATTGAAGCCGCCAGAGCGGGTGAGCATGGTAGAGGCTTTGCCGTAGTGGCCGATGAGGTGAGGAAGCTAGCCGAGCGCACCCAAAAAGCCACAGGCGAAGTAGGAGCCAACATCAATGTGCTCAAACAAAACTCCTCTGAAATGCTAGGCAACAACGAAGAGATGGAGAAACACGCCCAAAACTCCCAAGGCAAGCTAGATGGCTTCAGGGAGGTTCTAGGACGACTCGTGGAGAACGCGCGGCCAAATCAAAGAGGATAACCAAGCGATCTCTTATGAGCTCTTTGGAAACCTCGCCAAACTCGACCACCTCGTCTTTAAAGCCAATGCTTACGCCTCTATCTTTGCCATGAACACCAAAGCTGAATTTGCCGATCACCACCACTGCCGCTTGGGCAAATGGTATGAGGAGGGTGAGGGCAAGAAATTCTTCAGTCACACCCCCAGCTACAAAGCGCTTGAAGCCCCCCATAAGGCGGTGCATGATGCTGTGCTTAGATCGGTGGAGTGCCTGAGAAAAGGAGATTGCGTCGCTCAAGCTGAGGAACTCATCAACAACTTCAAAAATGCCGAAGAGAATAGCAAGCGACTCTTTGAGATTATCAATCAGATGATCGATGAGGCCGAAAACAAGAAGTGATGACGGTTTTTAAGCCAAAAAATGGTCACGGGGAGCGTCTGGAAAAACTCCAGCGCCTCCTTGGCATTGATGATTCCATCCCTCTCCCCCAAATAGACCTCCACTCTCACTCCTCGCTCTAAAAGCGCCTCAAACTTCTCTCTCTTCCACTCATAGGCCAAAAGCGCGTCTAACTCCTCTAGGGTGCCTCCACGAAAATAGGGGCGAATCTTCTCAACATCTCCCCCCTCAACACTTTGAGACAAAAAACGCTCATGATAACGCGAGGTATCCTTGATAAAGGCGAGTCGCTGAGCCTTTTTGAAAGCAGCGCTTTGGGTTTGAAAAAAAGCAGGAGAGAAGAGTTGAAGAATTTGGAGACGCTCCAAAGAGCTTAGGGCGTGCTCTAGAGCCTTTTGCGCTCCATAGCTAAAGCCTGAGAGGTTGTATCGCCCCTTTTGAATAAACTCCTCAAAAAGAGGCTCTTCCCCCTCAAAGCCAAAACCACTAAAATAACTCATGCAGAATCTCTTTGAGCTCTTCACGGCTAAGGCGCTCCCTCTCTAAGAGCCTCTCTTCTAAAATTTTGAGGGCATTTTTGGAATTTTCGAGGAAATCTCGCATCTCGCTTTTGGCTTGAGCAAGAATCTCTTGAGCATCACTCAAATCCCCCATGAGCCTCTCCCCCATCCCATAGCGCTCCGCCATCTCAATGGCAAGCTCCTTGGCCTTGCTTAAATCCTCTTCGCAGTTGGAGTAGCTCTCGCCATAAATCATCTCAAGCGCCACAAGACCAGAGAGGAGAACCTTGATCTTGTTTTGCATCTCGCTTTTGCCCACTAGCTCCTTGTCAATCTCTTTGATTCCCTCGTTGACCAAAGAGACCTTGTCAAACTCAATCTCCATCCAATAGGCCGAAAGCGCCTTGGCGGACTGATAGGTGGCAAGAATTTTCTTCTCCTCGTCGCTAAAACTGAGCCGCTTGCGCTTGCCCAAGATCACTTTGTCTTTGGTGGCTAAAATATCTTCATGCGCAATGGCATTAGAGCGTCGACGGATGGCCCTAAGGGCTGCTTCGTTCACCAAAGAGGCGAGCGATGCTCCGCTAAAACCCACCGTGAGTCTAGAGACCTCTTCAAGATTGAGCTCATGCTGCTTGCCCTTTAGATGCACCTCCAAAATCTTCACTCGCTCCAAAAAATCGGGCAATTCGACATAGATTCTTCGATCAAATCGACCCGAACGAAGCAACGCCTCATCGAGGACATCGATCTTGTTGGTCGCCCCAATGACAATCACTCCGCTGGAATCTTCAAATCCATCCATCTCCGTAAGAAGCTGGTTAAGTGTGGTTTCGCGTTCATCATTACGCAGACCTCCACGCGCCTTGCCCACCGCATCAATCTCATCAATAAAGATGATTGAAGGGGCGGAGAGTTTGGCACGCATGAAGAGATCGCGCACCCTCTTAGCTCCCATTCCCACATAAATTTGGGCAAAACTGCTTCCGCTTTGGTAAAAAAAGGGCACCCCTGCCTCTCCCGCTACAGCCTTGGCAATGAGCGTCTTGCCCACCCCAGGAGGCCCCATGAGAAGCACTCCCTTGGGAAGCTTGGTGCCAAATTTTTGATATTTAGCAGGATTCTTGAGAAAATCGATAATCTCTTCAAGCTCCTCTTTCACCTCTTTGATTCCCGCCACATCCTCAAAAGTCACCTTAGAGAGAGTGGGTGAGATTTTGCCCCCTAGCTCATCCACGCCTCCAACACTCTCCTCTAAAAGCCTAGGCGCACCCATGGAGGTGGAGGAGTTCTTGTTTGGAGGATTCTTGGTGTTTTTGGCAAACAGATCACTGCCATTTAAATTCCTAAAGAATCGAAAAAGCCCCCAAAGAGCCAAGAGTAAAAAAAGCAGAAGCAGCATATCGATGGCCTCTGAAGCGACCCCCATGCTCCCCCCTTTGACCTCAATAGGCGTTTGACTCATCACCTCTTTAAGATCGATTCCCTCTTTGATCACTTTGTAATTTTGATGGTTGATCTTGGCGTAGAGATACTCTCCTTGAATATAACCATACGAAGGAGGAGAGAGTCGCGCGAGCGCAGCAAAAGAGCTAGGACTTAAAAGCTCTGCCCTATCCCTCCAGATTCCATAGCCAAGCAATCCAAGCGCCAAAAGAAGCGCCCCTAGACCGATAATAAGATTTTTAGAGTAGTTCCGCACGATTGATCTCACTTTCTGCTTCATAGTCGCTCACCTCTAGCCATCGACCCGCTAGAGAGTCGCTAGAGCGAATCTCGATTCGATTGAAAAATTGATCAAGCCCTTGATAGAGCCCCCCTTCACGTTCGCTCTCGATGAGCACCCAAAGCTTCTCTCCCTTTTGGCGAAAATGGTGATTGTTCTCCCTCACACGCTCCTGCAAAATTCTCATGCGCTCTTTGGCAATATTGCCTGAAATGCGATCTTTCATGAGGCTAGAGGGGGTTCCCTCTCTAGGGCTATAGACAAAAGCATGAAGGTGCGTGAGCGGAAAAGCCACAAACCTCTCCCATGCTTCCTTCCACACCTCCTCACTCTCTCCAGGATGCCCAAGGATGAAGTCCGTCCCTAGTGCATACCCTTTTTGAGCGAGCCTCTCAAAGAGGGCAAGATCACCTTGGGCTTCATTGCGGCGATTCATGATTTGAAGCATTTTGGGGCTGGTGTGCTGAAGTGCAATATGAAGATGGCGCGCCATAAAGGGCTCTTCTAAAAGCTCCATAAACTCTGCATCTATCTGAGAGGGTTCTAGACTCCCAAGCCTTAGGCGCTTCACTCCTTTGATTTGAGAGAGAGCTTTGAGGAGTTTGGCCACATTAAGCCCGCTCTCCTTCCCATAGCTCCCGACATTGGTCCCCGTGAGCACAAACTCACCAAATCCATGCTGGGCAAGAATCTCCACCTGAGAGACGATTCGATCCACGGGCAAGCTTCGCGCTTTTCCCCGCACGCTTGGAATGATACAGTAGCTACAACTAAAGTCACACCCCTCCTGCACCTTTACAAAGGCACGGCTTTTGCCAATAAATTCCGTGATCACCGTGGAATCGATATGCTCCAGATCGCCCTTGAAGCTAAAACGGGTCTTTTGAGAGAGAAGAGAATCGATCTGCTCTTTATAGGAGTGCCCAAAAACCCCAAAGGCAAGCTCTTGCGTGAAAATCTCCTCTCCGCGCGTGAGCACTCCACAACCCGTGAGATAGACACGCTTGCCCTCACTCTTTAGACGATGAAGATAGCTCCTCACCCCGCTATCGGCCCCATTGGTCACCGTGCAAGAGTTGACCACTACAATATCCGCACTCTCCTCTATTTCGGTGAGCTCAAAATTTTGGAGATTCTTGATCATGATTTGGGTGTCAAAGAGATTGGTGCGGCACCCAAAGGTCTTGAAATAGACTTTAGGACGCATCACAAATGCACCGGAGGAATCGCCCCATCACTGGGGGGCAAGGGCTCTTTTGGGGCGCGCACGGTCGTAGTGGGATAGGCAATCTCAATGTCAGGCTCCGCTAAAAGCGCATCCACAATCTCGCCTGAGATCGTGCTTCTGAGCGTGAGCGCGGCGTAGGCATTGGTCTGATACCAGATAGAGATTCTAATTCCATTGGGTTCTAGCATCGTAAATGCCCTAGGCTCGACATTGGTGTTGCGCAAAGAGTAACGATCGCGCAGACGGTTGAGCTGTTTGCGCGTGATCTCCGTGTAGCCCTTGGCATATTTCTTGGTGATATCTAGCGCGATTTGCACCATTTTACGATGATTGCTCTCAAAGGTGATCGTGAAGTCAATCCCATCCCAAACCGTCTTCATCCCGCTATGGGTGTAGTTGGCAAACATGGTGGTGAAAATATAGTTATTAGGAACAAAGATGATTCGACCCGCTCGGCGATTCTCCATGTAGGTGGTGAGAGTGATTCCTTCATGCATCGTGATTCGCAGGATAGAGATATCAAGCACATCTCCAATATAGGTGCTTCCATCCTTGGTGACGCGGATTCGATCTCCCACATGCACCGCTCCGCCAATGACAATCACAATCCAGCCAAGCACCGACATAAAGAGGTCTTTCATCGCGATTGCCAAACCCGCTGAGGCAAAACCCAGTACGGTGACGAGATAGGTGACATTCTCCAAATAGGCAAAAAGAAGGATGAAGATGATGAGCGTCAGGTTGGCAAAGTTGATGATCTTATTGGCGGTGTAGATTCGTTCGTTGTCGTGGATATACTTCTTGATTCCCATTTTCATCAAAAGCGCAAGGACAAAAAGCAGAAGCACTGCCACACCGATATAGACCGCCTTCACAGCTTGTGCTTTGATCTGCTCCGTGAGGCGCTGAGTCTGCTCCTCAACCTTTTTGCGATAGAGGCCTAGCGTCGTACTAAAGATATTTTGAGTCGATTCAAGCTCGCCTAGAGCGTTCTGGGTCTCTTTATACTCCATCACCTCCTCTTCAATTCCCTCCAAGACCACCAACTCATAGAGGAGCGCCTCTTTGGTCTTGAGTGATTCGACCACTCTTTTGAGTGATTCAAAGTTACGCTCCAGCGTCTCTAGCTCCTGTTTGGATTGACGAATGTGCGAGAAGGCTTGAATGATCAGAATCGGATTGGTCACGCTCGCCACTTCGCCTCTTTCTAGGGGCTGAATAAGCTCTTTAAAGGGATTGTCTTTATACTCCTGCATTAACTCTCGCTGCTTCTCCAGCGTCTCTAAACGACGCTCTAGCGTGGCGACTTCGTTTTGATTGGCGAGGGTTTTGGAGCGCTTCTGAAAAAGTGAGAGGCGCTCTTTCACACTCTCAATCTCAGCGACAATATTGCGATAGGCGCGGAAATTGGCATATTTTTTCATCCAAATATTGTTTGAATCTTCCAAAAAGCGATTGATCTCTTTGAGATTCTCCCGCATTTGATCGGCTTTTAAAGGAGTACCCACCTCTTCGGCGTGAAGCGCTAGAGTGCTTAGAAAAAGAAAAATCAGAGAGAAAATTAGTCGCAAAAGGCCTCCAATACACTCAAAACCATGCTTTTGGAGAGATCGTCGCGAAAGGCAACTCCGCCAATTCCCTCAGGGAGGATGAACTTGATCTTTTGATTTTCACTCTTCTTGTCCAAGAAAAAGAGATCATAGAATCGCTCCACATCCCCAATCGCGTAACGCGTGGGAATCTCATAGCGTGCTAAAAGCTTCTCAATCCGCTCCGCCTCGCTCTCTTTGAGCAGCCCCAGTCCGCACGCCAGCGTGTTGGCCATCACCATTCCCATCCCCACGGCTTCTCCATGGAGGTAGTGCCCATAGCCGCTCTCATGTTCGATCACATGACCAAAAGTGTGTCCATAATTGAGCGCCGCCCTGATGCCCTGCTCCCTCTCATCCATCGCCACCACGCGAGCCTTGATCTTCACGCAACGCTCAATTCCTTTCAGCAAAAAGGAGTGATCCCTCAAATCTCCCCGCTCCAACTCCTCAAAGAACTCTCGATCAAAAGTGACTGCCATCTTCACCATCTCAGCCACTCCCGCGCCAAACTCCCTAGGAGGCAGACTTTTTAAAAAAAGGGGATCGATATAGACAGCTTTGGGTTGGTGAAAAAGTCCGATGAGATTCTTACCAAAAGCGTTATTGACGCCTGTTTTACCCCCCACGCTCGCATCCACTTGAGAGAGAAGCGTGGTGGGAATCTGAACAAAACCAATCCCTCGCTGAAAAATCCCCGAAGCAAAGCCAACCATATCTCCAATCACTCCTCCGCCAAGCGCAATCATAAGCGATTTTCGATCAAGGCGATGGTTGAAGGCCGATTCCAAAATCATCTCAACACTCTCTAATGTCTTGTAAGCCTCTCCATCAGGAGTCGTGCAGACAAAAACCTCTCTCGCCCTAATTCGCTCTAGCACATAGGAGAGATAGAGCCCTCCGACTTTAGGGTTAGTCACCACAAGCACCGCTCCAGCGTGCTCCAAGCACTCCATCGTGCCAAGATGGATAGGATAGGATCGCTCGTTTAGTTCAATCTCTATTTTTTTCACTTTAAATCTCTTTTCATCGTTATTTTCATTCTAACCTCTTGGAGCTTTACGGAAGCTACACCGCGACAGGAACAAAAAGCTGGTGGTGCTTTTTGAGCTGGAAGCAGAGTCGCTCAATGTCGGTGGAAAAAAACCAAAAGAGCCGCGCCTTGGCCACTCCTTTGTTATAGGGGAGAATCTGAAGCACATTTTCACGCTTTTTGAGCCAAAGGATCGGATTTTGAGTCGAGCTAGTGATGATCTCTAGCTTTTTATTAAAAATTCGTGCGATGTTGTCATAGTGCTCCAAGCTCTCCCCTCTAAAAGAAGAATCGGGGTCAAAATCATAAAGCCAAACATCGTTGCCAATCTGCGAAGAGAGGTCAAAGACCACCGAGGAGATCTTCTCGCTCTCCTCTAGCTTATCGGTGAGCACCACGACCGTCTCTTGAGTTTGGCTGAAATTCTCCTCACCCAATTTCATCACCGGCACGCCCAACTCATAGAGCACGCGACGATGCAGTGCGGTGGAAAAAAGACGGTCAGAGAGGAGGATGAGCCCGATTCCGCCATAATGCTCAAAATCCTCCTTGAGCACCGAGGTGAGTGTCGTTAGACGATATTCAATATTGACATTCACCGCCCCTTGATCAAGCGCTTTAAACTCCTCAAGCGCCTCGAAGTCGCAGGGGTTGATGAGGCGAATATAGAGGCGATTATTCTTCAGCTTATCATGGAGCCAAAGCGCCTCGCCAATCTGCTTTTTAATCGCCTCTAGGCTCTCTTTTGTCATGTCGCAATAGAGAAAGATGTTATTGCCAAAAGGAGCGGGGAACTGCCCTATATCCTCTTTGATTCGGCGATAGACCTCAGAAAGGACGCTTGGCTCTCCCACAATGAGCAGAGAATCATTGGGCTGAATCACCAGTGAATATTTTGCGAGTATCATCCTTCCGCCCCGATAGAGCGCCACGATTTTCCAGTTTTTCTGCTGAATCGACCCAATCGTGCGATAGGCAAAAGAGCTCCCAAAAGGAACACTCGCCTGCATCACTTCTCCCTCGCCCAGTCCAATATTGCGAGCGACCACGGGGACATTAGGGAGACGCTCAACCAATCTAGAAGTGACCAAAGGGGCTTGGGCAAGACAGTAGAGATTTTTATCCTCTAGATGGCGCTCGCCATCTAAAACAGTGAGGCGTATCCTTGCAGAAAATTTGCGAATGGATTCATAGACGATTTGACGCTCGCTTGGATCCTCCATCACCACAAATGCATCAGTGATCTCTTTGGAGAGAATCGCACCCATTTTTCTCGCTGAAGTCGGGTCAAAAAGATGCACTTCAAAAGTCTCAGGAATCTTCAGAGGAACGATCGTGCTACTTGGTGTCACCACGATATATTGGTTTTTGCCGTAGTATTTTTTCGTGAGGGTTTCTAAAAAATCTTTGGCTACAATTCCATCGAGCACGAGAAGGATTTTTCTCAAAACATCACCACCTTACACCCTATGCGGGAATGAAAAGCTGATTATACCAAAGGCACCTATAAATGAATTTTACCCTTCATGTCACCGATGGACGCGCTAGAGCGGCGACCCTAGAGCTAGCACACGGCTCCATCCCTACGCCCATCTTCATGCCTGTAGGCACCCAAGCAAGCGTGAAGGCACTCGATCATACCGATCTTTTAGAGCATATTGATGCCCCCATTATTCTAGGCAACACCTACCATCTCTATCTGCGCCCCGGAGATGAGAACATCGCCAAGCTTGGAGGGCTGCATGGCTTCACAAAGTTCCCGCGGAATTTTCTCACCGATAGCGGAGGATTCCAAGCCTTCAGCCTCAACACCAATACCAAACACTCCGAAGAGGGGATCATCTTTAAAAGCCACATCGATGGCTCGAAACACCTCTTCACACCCGAGAAGGTGTTAGAGATCGAATACAACCTCAATAGCGACATTATGATGGTGCTCGATGACCTCGTGGGACTGCCTGCCCCAAGGGAGAGAATCAAAGAATCGATTGAGCGCACCACGCGCTGGGCAGAGCGCTCACTCCTCTTTCATCAAGCCCAAAAAGAGCAGGGCAAAGCCCTCACCAATCACCTCTTTGCCATTGTTCAAGGAGGCACAGATGTCGAGTTTCGAGAAATCTCCTCCAAGGCACTAGTAGGACTAGGAGAGTTTGATGGATTCGCCATTGGCGGATTGGCCGTGGGCGAGCCCAACGAGGAGATGTATGCCACTTTAGAGTACACAACCCCTTGGTTGCCCAAGCACAAACCACGCTATCTCATGGGAGTGGGCACTCCAGAGGATATTATCGAGGCGATTGATCGAGGCGTGGATATGTTTGACTGTGTGATGCCCACGCGAAATGCCCGCAATGGCACGCTCTTCACCCATTTTGGCAAGCTCTCCATCAAGTCACCAAGGTATAAGCTCGATGAGAACCCTATCGATTCAGAGTGCGACTGCTACACCTGCAAACACCACTCTAGAGCCTACCTCAACCATCTCTATCGCAGTGGGGAGTTTAGCTATTTCCGCCTCGCCTCCATCCACAACCTGCGCTACTACCTCAACCTCGTTCGAGGGGCTAGGGAGGCGATTCTCTCACGCACTTGGGCAGAGTATCGGCGCCAATTCTATGCCAAAAGAGGCGCGGATGAGGCTTAGGCCTCAGTCAGCTTGGAAGCAAAACTAGAGATGGAGATGAGTTTCTTGTTGATCTCCTCCACATCCGCACTCTCTTGCTGAGCACTGGCATTAATCTTCCCGATCTCCTCTTGAGTCACCGTCATCTCTCTAGCGGTTTTTTGCAACGCAGGAACAATCTGGGCGACCACATTTTGAATCTCTTGAATAGAGTGCCTGATTCCATCCGTGGATTGGTTGCTCTGTTCAGCCAACTTCCTCACCTCATCCGCCACGACCGCAAATCCTCTTCCGTGCTCCCCTGCCCTAGCCGCCTCAATCGCCGCATTGAGTGCTAGGAGGTTGGTCTGGGAGGCTACATACTTGATCGTGTCTGTAATCGTTCCAATTTTGGTGACTGCGTGAGCCAACTCTTGGGCCAGCGCATTGGTTGAGCGGACATTCTGCACCTCGCCCTCCAACTTGCTATTGACGATGGCGATTGTGTGCGCCGTGTCGTCAATGGAGAGCGATACTCCCTGGATGATTCGCGCGATCTCTTGCGTCTGAGAGGCGAGCTTTTTGGAGAGATTTTGCGATTCTTCGAGCACCTTGGATTGATTAAAAAGCGTGATTTTTTGCGTCAAGTCGCTCACCGTAGCGATCGTTGCCGTTCTTGGTGGACTAGGAAGCACGATAGCATCCTCTCTTAGATAGGCTCCATATTTAGTGTAGAGCGCCTTACCCTCAGAGACATAACCATCGGTGCCGATAATATAGCGGCAGACTCGAAGCGCCTCTTTAGTCTCCTCTTCGCTACACTCATCAAAAGGCACGATATGAAAGGTGAGATGACCCAGATTGTACTGTTTGAGAAACTTCAGCATCACCTGAGCCCCTGAGACGCTGTTGTTAAAAATAGCCACCTCTTCTCCCGCGGGAAACTTTGCCACTTCGACAAAAAACTCTGTCGGAGGCAAAAACTCCACGGCGATCACTTTGTCCTCTCCATAAAGCTCTACCATCTCTTTGTAACGATTGACAAAACAGACAAGATAGTCAAATCGTCCCGCGTCAAATTCGCGAAAGTTCGCCAAAGTGGCACACTCATAGACCACCGAGCTCGCCAGCGTCGCCTCCACTAACGAGACGAGCTCTTGGGTCGTCGCCTCATTAGCGCCGATCAAAAGTAGATTTACGCTCATTTTCCCCTCTTTAAACATGTGGTGAATGCTAGGGTATAACTCTCTTGGTTAGACGCTTCTATGATTTTTTATTTAATTTCATTGATAGGTTTAAGGATTAACCACGATATAAACCACACGACCATTCCGGACTGAGGGCATAAAGTAGAGCCCCTCAAAACGATAATATTGCGCTCCATCAATCACCGTGGATACCGCGCCGCTTGGGAGCAACTCCACAATATCCCCCAAGCGATATCCCGATCCCGAAATAGAGATGCTCGCCGATGCGCTTCTCTCCCCTAAAGAGGCAGAATCAACCACCCTATACCCCGAAGCCGAACCATCCCAAGCATAGTAGATTCCCTCATAGACAAAATATCGCTCACCTCCAATAAAGAGGCTTGAATACCCCGCTGGCAATCTAGGCACAATTGCCCCATAGGGAGGCTCTGCCACAATATAACGCCCATTGTAAGGGCGATAGAAAGCTCCATCAGCAAAAAAGAAGGCTAGATTTCCCCATACAATACGAAGACTCACCCTAGGAAGAGTATCCACAAAATAGCCTGGGCGATGATGAGGCGCGGGTGGATAGTAGGGGCGATAGTGGGGATTTTTTTCATAGGAGTGTCCGCCCTCGCCCCTCATCATCTCTCCTCTTGGAGGTTCTGCCACCAACAACAGGGGCAATAACAGAACGAACAAAAATATCTTCATTTTCATCTTCCTCTCCTTATTTGGTCTTTTTTTGGTATAATTCGCTTGGTGCCAAACCTCGGCAAATCCTCAAATCGACTGTTTGATAGAGGGTTTGCCACATTCTATCTCTTCTCTCTTTTCTTCAGCTCCGATGGCCCATATGTTTTTTCCCTTTTGATATCCATACCAAAGATGCAATCCTTGAATCTCTAGCACCCTCTTGGTGAGATAGAGCCCAAGCCCGCTTCCTCGTTCATTACGGATGCTTGTCTCCTTGTAAAAAGGCTCAAAATATCGCTCAATAGGCTCGCTTAGCGCCTCGCCCCGATTCTTGATAAGAACCCTCCCCGTGAAGTAGGCACACTCCACCTGATGATCCGTCGAAAACTTTAGACCATTATCGATTAGATTGGTCAAGGCAATATGCATCAATCGCCGATCACACACCATCTCCACCTCAGGCAAAATCTCCACCACACACTCCCTCTCGTTTAAAAAAAGTTTCTCTCTCACCTCTAAACAGAGTTGTCGAAGAGACAGTCTTTCCATGTGAGGCTTTAGCTCCCTAGCCGAGAGCTCTTCGGCCATGATAATGCTCTCTAGATTGCTCTGCATTTTCAAAAAGATATCAAGCAGCCACTCTTTGTGTCTTGGATTCTCAATCATATGCGCCACCACCATCCCTTTGGCAATGGGAGTCTTTAGCTCATGAGCCGCATTGCGTAAAAAAATCTCTCGCGAATCAAGCAGCGCCCGCACCTGCAAGGCACTCTCGTGAAATGCCCTCCCCACGCGCGAAACCTCATCCATCCCTCCCCAAAGACTCTTCTCTGGAATCTCCCCTGAGGCAAATTTTAAAATCTGCCGCTCCAAAAGATGCAAGGGCAAAAGACTGCGCATGATGGCTCGATAAAATCCCCAAATCCCCAGAATCGAGAGAAAAAAGAGGATTCCAAGGAGCCAAAATCCACTAGCTTGGCGTAAATCCCTGAGCGCCAATCCGCCTTGCTCGCTATCTTCAATAAGCACTTGACGCATCCAGCCCTCATCCTTTACAAGAATACGTCTCCCCGCCATCTCCATCACTCGATGCCCCTTTAGCCCCAAAAGCCGCTCTCGTTCACTCTCAGAGAGCAGCTCTATCTCAAGTGATTCGAGCACCACTCCTTCGGGATGATTCTTCGCAATCACAAACAAAGAGGCATAATTTTGATCGATTCGTCTCATGAAATCACCCCCCTGCCTGAAGTGATGCTCCAACCCTAGCACCAAAAAAACCGCTAGAAGGAGAAAAGCAAAAAGCGCAAAAAAGAGGCGGACTTTAAAAAAAATAGAGGATCGCCGACTCATCGACCAAACCTATATCCAACGCCTCGAACAGACTTAATGTAACGAGGATTCTTGGGATCATCCCCGATTTTGACGCGTATCCGCCCTATGATTGTATCCACGCTCTTTCCCACGCTCTCCCATCGCAGTGCCTCGGTGTTATCCACAATAAAGTCTCGCGTGAGCGCCTTACCCTCATGCTTCAAAAGAAGCGCAAAAACCTCATACTCCCCCTTGGTGAAAGGAATTGCCTCTCCCCCTTTGTCAATCTCTAACGCCTCCTCATCCAACGCAAAAACCCCAAAACTCCTCTTGCTCCCCAAAGCCAAAGGAGTACTCCCTGATTCTTTACGGAGAGCCGCGCGAATTCTTGCCACCAGCTCTCGAGGATCAAAAGGCTTAGGGAGATAGTCGTCCGCACCCAGCTCCAGCCCCAGCACCCGATCACTCACCGAACCTCTAGCCGAAATGATGATGATGGGAATCTTGTGGCGCTCTTTAAGAATCTGGCACACCTCCAAGCCCTCCATCTGGGGGAGGTTGATGTCTAAAATCACGATGTCAAATCCCCCTTGATCAATCGCCCTAATCCCCTCATCGGGGAGACGAAAATAGTGCGTCTCTATCGCATAAGCTTTGAGATACTCTGTGAGAATCTCACACATCTGGCGATCATCTTCAATGAGTGCGGCGCGAATCGATGGGTTTTTGGCGATGGTTTCCATAAAGAGATTCTACCTCATCCCCAGGTCTTTCTGGATTGGTTGACTTTTGGTTGACTTTTGGTGGGTCTAGGGTTGCTTTTTTTTGGTCATGATTATAGAGCGCCTTTTGGTCACAAAGGGACGCGCCCCATCTTTTAGGAGGAACCAAATGAGCACGATTAGCACGAGCAGTTACTATAATAGTTACTCGCTCTATTCTGGCTATTCCAGTGTTCAAGGAGGAACCAGCACAACTGAAAATCTCAAGACAAAACAACAAGAGATCTTCAGCCAAGCTGACACGAACGAGGACGGTTCAATTGACTCAAGCGAGTTCGCCGCCATGCTAGAGAGCATGCCTCCGCCGCCACCCCCGCCTTCGGGCAGTAGTAGTAGCGAAGCATCTAGCAGCGAGGATTTGTTTGCTAGTATCGACACTGATGGCGATGGATCCCTCTCCCAAGAGGAGCTAGAGGCCAACGCCGAGAAGATGCGCGAAGAGATGCGCAATAAATTCGACCTTGCCTCACTCCTTGGGACACTAGGACAAACCGAAGGTGAAGATTCCAAAGATGATCTCTTCTCCAAAATTGACACGGACGGTGATGGTGCGATTAGCGAAGATGAATTCACCGCTCATGAGCAAAAAATGAGAGAAGGAATTCCAAACCTTGCTGCAGGTAGCGACGAACAAAGTGCGAGCGATTCTACGGATAGCTCCGTTCTGACCTCTTCGCAAATCCTTCAGTTCTTAAGCCAATACAAAAAGATGGCCTTCTCAAGCGAAAGCTTGACCCAAGAGAGCCTCTTGAATATGGTTAGCGCCTAAACTCTCTCCATCCCTTGTTTTTCGAGTGGGAATCTCTGTGGTGGAAGATTCCCACTCACCCCTTCTTTTCTCCTCTTTTTCACTTCACCTATGCTATTATCTATAATTTAGCAGTTCCCTTTTAAGAACCCAGGAGGATTAATCATGCCTGAGAGAATCTTGCAATGGAAAGAGGAATATAGCATCGGCGAAGAGGAGATAGACTCTCAACACAAGAGGCTTTTTGAGATTGCAGCGGGGGCTTTTAGTATTGTCTCGCCTAGCGAACGCGCCGCCAAAGTCAAAGAGACGATTCGCCGCCTTGTGGAGTACACGCGATTCCATTTTGACGAGGAGGAGCGCTTCATGAAAGAGGAACTCTACCCCCATCTAGACACCCACAAAGAACTTCATGAAGAGATTATCATCTCCATGAATGCTTTCATGCGCAGAATTCCAGAGATGAAAATCCAAGAGCTAGAAAAAGAGTTGGCTTTTTCGATTCAGTCATGGTTCATCGACCATATCACCCAAAAAGACAAGCAGATTCAAGCGTGGCTTCAAAAAAGCGTCGCTTTGAAGGATTGTTGGAGTGGAATGAGGAGTATGCGCTTAAGTATGAGCCGCTTGATGGTGCCTACAAAGCGATTCTGCTGGAAACCAAGGAGATGATTTTAGCAAGAGAAGAGACGCCCAAACAGCTTTTGGCCAGACTAGAGCAGAATCTCATTCAACACTACCGCGACGAAGAGGCCTATCTTCAATCAAAAAAGATCCTCACCCCTGAACATTTGCTCGCCCACAAAAAGATCATCGATATCCTTCAAAATCTCATCAAAAAGATGCGCTTTAATGATCAAAATATGCTAGAAAGAGACTTGGCTCTTTTTTTTCAAGGCTATCTCACTCGACACAAACATTCCCTCTTGATGAACCAAGAATCCCTCTCCACCTCCTTGTAGTCTTCAGCTAATCCCTTGCCTCGCCGCAAGGGACTCTCCGCCTCACTAGTGACTTTGCATAAAAGAGGCCACAAATTTTTCAACCTTGGCTGATTCCTCTTTTTGGCGTTCCCTGAAGGTGTTTTTCTTCTCTTCAATAAAATTATTTCCCTCGGTATCAATAGAGACGATCAGAGGACCAAATTCTTTAACTCTTAATATCCAAAAGGCCTCAGGCATTCCAAACTCTGGCCATTCCAAGCCTTCGATCTCTTCAACTTGTTCGGCCGCAATCACTGCACATCCTCCTGGAAAGATTGCGTGAATCGCCACGCTCTCTTTGCACCCTTGAGCGGTTTTATTCCCCATCCCCCCTTTGCCAATGACAAGTTTCACCCCTGTCTTTTCCAGAAACTCTTTCTCATAGCGCTCCATTCTCATGCTCGTGGTTGGGCCAACTGAAATCATCTTCCATCCCCCTTCCACCTCTTGGACAATGGGGCCTGCATGGAGAATAGCGATTCTATCCAAGGGCAACTCGGGCATAACCCCCTCCTCAATCACGCGCCGATGGCCATCATCTCGACACGTCACGAGCGTGCCTGTAAGATAGATAATATCGCCTACACGCAAATCTTTGATCTCCTCATCTTGAATGGGGGTGTGAATAACCTTTTTCATAGCTCAACTCCTTGATGAGAGATCATTGTATATTGAAGATTCTTGTTAAATTGAATAATTCCATGGCGATTTGCCCAACATCCAACCGTTACACCCACGCCTAGCACCGAAGGATGGTGGGCCATCCCCTCAACATGGACCCCAAGCACGCTTCGATGCCCTGAAATCCCCTGTGGTCCAAGCCCAATGGCATCTAAACCCTCTTGAATTCTCCTTTCCATTTCAGCCGCTCTTGGATGCGGATTAGAGCTTCCTAGTTTTCTCAACATTGCCATTTTAGAAAGTTTGGCAGCCGAGGTGGAACAAGTCCCTATCCCCACTCCAACGGTCAAAGGAGGGCAAGCATTGATTCCCCATTCCACGATGGTGTCAAAAACAAACTTGACTGCCCCCTCATAGCCTGCCAAAGGAGGGAGCACGATTGATCGTCCTGGCAAAGAGCAACCTCCGCCCGCCATATAGACTTCAATCTCCACACTATCGTCATCAGAAACAATATCCCATTCAATCCATGGCACTTTAGTTCCGACATTAGTGCCAGTGTTTTTTTCATCAAAAGGCTCAACCGCATTGAGTCTCAGCGGAGCTTGCTTGGTCGATAAAATCGTTGCCTCTTTCAAAATCCCCCGAAGCTCCCCAAGGTAAGGGAATTTTGCTCCAGCACGAACAAAAAATTGGATCACGCCCGTGTCTTGACAGGTAGGCCGATTGAGCGATTCAGCTTTTTCCATATTTTCAAACATACATGCATACAGACTCTTGGCTAGGGGTTCGGTTTCAATCCCTTTCAACTCTGTAAGCTTTGCCATGACGTCATCAGGTAATCTTTTAGAAACCAATGAGACAAATTTACCCAATGTTTCAGCCATCAATTGATGCCCGCTAGAAGCTTCCATCCATCCTCCTTGTTAATATTATAATTAACTAGTGATATCTAATCACATATTAATGATTAATTGTAAGTAATACTAACTTAGGAATAGCCTTGATATAAAAATTAAATATGAGCACTTGGCTTGAAGTGGCTTTGAGTCGTTGCAACTCCCCCCGCAAACATGATATACTTTCCCAAAATTAAATGGAATGACCACTCCAAGGAGAGGGAATGACTTTATTAAAAAAAGTGCGGATGCTTCCTGCTAGAGAGCAAGTGGCTTCGATCTTGCGCTCATCCATCCTTTCAGGTGAAATCGCCCAAGGTGAGTCGATCACGCTAGATGGTATTGGGGAGCAGGTAGGAATGTCTAGAACGCCCGTGAGAGAGGCTTTTCAGATTTTAGCCTCTGAGGGGTTGCTGGAGCTTCGACCCAATCGATGCGCCATTGTCAAAGGAATCTCCCCCGATACAATTCGTGATCACTATGAGTTAAGAATGATTTTGGAGACAGAGGCGCTCAAAAGAGCTTGCGAAAGAATGACTAGCGAGGATCTGGCCTCTCTCGAAGAGATCAATCAGCAAGGTAAACTTGCCAAAGCTCGAGGGGATGTTTCCACCTATAACCTCATCAATCAAGCTTTTCACATGGTGATTTGGACGGCGGCAGGAAGCGAGAAACTCAAACACTTCCTTTCGCTCCTATGGAATGGCCTCTCCATGAATAAGCGGATAACCGCCCAAGAGTATGCCACCACCTCTCAAGATGAGCATAGCGAGATATTAGAAAAAATCTTGCAAAAAGATTCGCAAGGGGCATGTCATCTTATGCGCGAGCACATTCGCCATAGCATGGAAAGTATGCTGATGAACTTCCACAAAGAAGACGAGGCCAGAAGCTAGCGAATCTGTTCGATTCCTTTGCCCGCCACGAGCTCCACTTTTTGGCTCCGTATGGCTTCGCCAAGCGCTCGCTTGAATCCTTTTTTGCTAAGCCCCGTGATTTTGGAAATCTCATCAGGATCAGAATCGTAGTGGAGCTCCAGCTTTCCCCCTGCACTCTGGAGTGCTTTCATGAGCTTTTCTAGCTCCTCCTTGAGTCCGCCTGCTCCTTGGCTCTTTCGCAGACTAAGATCGATCTTCCCATCAGGCCTTACGGCTTTGATGTAGCCCTTTCTTGCCTCGCCAAGGGGAAGCTTCTCAAAGGTCTCATTATTAAAAAGCATCCCGAAATAGCGCCCATTCACCATGCAACCATAGCCCAGCGTGCTCCACTCAAAAGGAAGAATCTCCACCTCAGTGAAAGGTCGCAAGGTCACAGGAGCGTTTTGGAGGTAGTTTTTCACCCCAATTCGAGCGATGAGGCGCTTCTCTTTATCAAGATCAAGCCTCACGACCACCTTTTGTCCCTCATGAAAACTATAGGGATTCTTGCAAGGCATGAAAATGTCTTTGGCGATTCCCAAATCGAGGTAACATCCCCGTTCGCTCACGCTCACCACTTCCAAAGCGGCCACTTCGCCAAGAATCGCTTTGGGTTTTAGTGTCGTGGCCACGGGGCGATCCTCGCTATCTGTATAGAGAAATACCTCAAGCATGGCGCCCATCTCCAGCCCCTCAGGCACATAGCGCTTAGGCAGAAGAACCTCTTCTTGCGTGAGCTCCTCTAAAAGATAGACCCCAAAGTCGAGAAATTTGATGGCTTTAAGCCTTTGATAGGTGCCGATTTTCACCTCATTAGGCCTTTTTAAGGAAGCAGGTCTTAAGCACGATGACGCCTTGTTTCTCCACTCTCCCCTCAATCTCATCCTCTTTGGCGGTGAGCTTGATATTTTTCACTAGCGTTCCTCGCTTGAGGGTGATGGAAGCGCCTTTGACCTTGAGATCTTTGATCACAAGGACACTATCGCCCTCTTGAAGCTCCGCTCCATTGCTATCTCTTACGCTCATGAACATCCTTCAAAGTGATTTATTTAGGGTAGATTATAGTGAGAAAAGGCTAAGTTTCCTATAAGGAATTAGGGTCTAGCCTCCAAAAAAGGCTCGATTCTCTCTTTTGTGGGAGGGTGAGTGAGGAGAATCGAGGGTATCTCATCCCCTTGATCAAGCCTAAGCAGAATCTCTGCCAGACGCCTTGGCGCGATCCCTGCCCTCTTCAACCCCTCTAGGGCAAAGGCATCCGCCTCGCGCTCCATCTCTCTTGAGTAACCCCGCTGAAGCAAAAGCGCAGGAATCCCTGCCGCCAAATCCGCAAAAGCGCCCACATCACCCACGCCTACGGAGATGAGCACACCCGTCCCTAGCGTCTGCAAAAGCATCCGAAGGGCGTGCGATTCTTTGAGGTGACCGATCTCGTGCGCCAGAACGGCGATGATCTCTTCATCATGCTCGCTCTTTTCCACCAGCTCATCACTCAAAATAATCACCTCACCCGCCAAAGCAAAAGCGTTTGCCCCCAAGACAGGGCTGGAGCGAAACAAAAGCTGATGCGCCCCGCACTCATTCACCGCGCAAAATCGCTCCAATCCTCGCTTTATCTCCTCTTGGCGCGAGAGGCTTAGGGTCGATTCCTTAAGATAGAGCCGATCCAAAATCTCCAGCGTCTCTGAATCCATAGCAAGCCTTACTGAAGCAGGAGCCTGTTTGGCCACCCACAAGGAGAGCTGGGGCAATCCATAAAAGATTCCCGCCCAAAGCACTCCAAGCGCCAAAAGAATCGACAACGCCACATAGCGAAGCTTTCCCTCAAAAAATCGCGCCAAATGCTCAGGCGAAGTGCCCCCTATCCAGCACTCTAGAATCTTGGATTCCTCTAGGCTTAGCCCATGAATCTCCCCTCCAGCCTCTAGATGCAAGACCCCTCCAGCCTCGCCCACAGAAGGCTCCATTCGAAGCGCTTTTTTACCCAAAGAGAGCTGGAGGTCCTCCCCTCTTAGCTCCAGTCTATCCCCAAGAATCTCAAGGGTAACAGAGTGAGCCTTGGAGCTCTCTCCATCAAAATAGCTCGCCTCTATCAAGCTCACCCTACCCCAACATCCATATCAAAAAAGTCCGACATCTCCGAGCCCAAAGCCCCCACATCGGATTGTATCTTGGCGCTATAACTCTCCAAGTCCGGCGCGATCACCTCAAGATGTAAAGCCTTGTATCGAGCGATGCGCACACTCGCAAAAGGGGTGAAAAGCCCAAGCGTCACCATGACCAAAAAGAGATTTGAGAAGTAGATCCAAAGCATCTCTCGCGCGCGCTGTGTCGAGTGGAATCGAGCCTCTCCCATCTGCGTGTGGTTGTAAAAAAGATTGGCCACTCGCGTCTTGATAATCGCCATAGCAATGGGCACAAGAGTGTAGAGCAAAACAATCATCACCAAAAGCAAAGAGGCTCTAGCTCCTTTTTCAAAAGCCGAAGAAGCCATCAATCCAAAAAATCCAAGCATCATCAGCCCTAGTGGAAGCGCCACCAAAGCAAAAACCCAGATATAGAGCTTCCAAAAGGGTTTGGATTGGCCTTCATAGAGGCATTGAACGCTCCCATAGGTGTAATTGGAGGCGAGATATTTCACCTGCACATACGCCGCATAGGGGAGCGCCAATCCCAGCGTGATGAGTGAGACAAAAGGCCAAAGCAAAAAAGCCTTTGCCGCCCCACTCACGCTACCAACAAAACCGAAACGGATTCCTCGATAGCTGCTCTGCAGCGCATTAAAGCGCAACGATCGAACGATAATCCATGGAGAAAGCGCCAGAATCAAAAGTAAGATTCCCATCCCCACGAGCGGCAAAATCTCTGAAGTGATGACATACGCGATAAAAAACGCCGCCGCAATAAGCCTGCCTTTGAGTATCTGCATCGGGGTGGCGAGATAGACAAACGCCTGATGATCTAAAATCGTATGCCCATAAAACCAGCGATTTGTTCGCACCTTAGCCCAAGCGGAATAGATTCCCAAAGTGATGAGACTAAGGGCGATATTGACGATCCAAATTTTGAAATATTCACTGCCTTTTCCAGTGAAATTCAAAGGGTAACGAGTAGACATCTTTCTCCTTGTAGATTATTCAGTTTTTGCCTCCCTAGCGCAGAGGCTCTTCTCCCACTCTAAAATCGCCTTTTTTCGCTCCACTCCCCCTCCGCTATAGCCCCCTAGTCCATTTTGGGCTACCACGCGGTGGCAAGGGTAGAGAAGAACGATCTTGTTGCTCGCCATCACGCGCGCCACGGCTCTTTGGTGCACGCCTAGGGCACGCCTTCCAAGTTCGCTATAGGTCACCACCTCCCCAAAAGAGAGTTTGGCAAGCTCCTCTAAAACACGCCTAGATAGCTCACTTGCAAAGGCGCAGGGAAAAGGCAAAGGGTGCACCGCTTTGCCCATCAAAAATGCCTCTAGCGCCTCTTTGGCTCTCTCTGTGAGTTCATTTGCAGAGGCCTCCAAAGGCTCAGGAACAAAGAGGATTCCCTCCACTCTCCTAGCATCAGCCCTAATCTCCACCCACCCAAAAGGGGTTTTAAAGTAGTCTCTATTCATCGAGTCTTAGGTGAGTCACAAAGATGGAATCGCCGCTCAAACTCCTCATCAACCTCTAGCAACCCTCGCGCCTTAAGGGATTGGATCACCTCTTTGGTGCAATCTGTCTCTAGCGGCCATTCTCTTAGGTGTCCATCCACCGCCCCTTTGTCTGTGGCATCCACGCTCACGAATTTCTCAAAAAGACGCACATCTCGTTTGGCGTCTATATTGTTCACCACACGCCAAAGAATCATATAGAGATTCTCCAAATCATTTTTTTCTTCATCCACAAAGACCACGATTCGTAGGTGATTTTGAAGCTCCTCTAAGGGGGAGAGCGCTTTGGTGATGGAGCGATCCTTTTTGTTCACTCCCACGAGCGCGATAGGGCTGGGGGTGTCAGTGAAGATTTGTCTCACCCGTGCCACCTCGGGCAAAAGCTCTCGAAGTCGCCCAAGAAGCGCCTCGTCACTCAAAAGAGAGAAAGTAGGATCAAAACCAAGGGCTGCTCCTGTGGCATCCACCCCAAGCTTGCCTCCTAGCGCATACTCTGGGCTAGCATGATCAAGCGCATCACAAACTCCATCACTAAGCAGAAGCCTAGAGGGGTGGAATCGCGCCAAGACATGATTCATAAGCGCCTCATCCTCTCGCAAAGAGGGGGCATCCTCATCCACAAACAGAGCGTGCTTCACAAAGCTCATCTGTCCCACACCCCAAAAAGCGTGCATGATCTGCTTAGCATGCCCAGGGTAGCTAGGAGCGATTTTGGCCAAGATGAGATTGTGAAAGACTCCATTTTCGGGCATATAGTAGTCAATGAGGCTAGGAGCGGTGGTCTTTAAGAGGGGGAGAAAAATCCGCTCGGTTGGATAGCCTAAATATTTGTCCTCCAAGGGGGGCTTGCCCACGACCGTGGCCACATAGATAGGGTTTTTCTTGTGGGTGATCGCGCTCACCTCTAGCTCTGGATAGGGCTCAATGGGCGTGTAGAATCCTGTATGGTCACCAAAAGGTCCTTCAAGTCGCATTTTGCTTGTATCCACCCAACCTTCGATGACAAAATCAGCATCAAAGGGGACAAAGAGCGGATTGGTGAGGCAAGAGACCAGCTCGGCGCGCCTACCCCGAATAAAACCATAAAGAAGCAGCTCAAAGACTCCATAAGGAAGCGGAGCCGTGCCGCACCATGTATAGAGAGGATCGCCTCCAATAGCGATGGAGACGGGCATTTTTTGACCTGCGGCTTTGTATTGATTGAAAAAATGGGTGGAATCTTTGTGAATCTGCCAATGAAGCCCTAAGCGATTCTTCTCATAGAGCTGCAGGCGATACATTCCGAGATTTTGAACCCTTCCCTCTAGGTCTTGCGTATACACCTGTCCCATCGTGATGAAAGGCCCTCCATCCTTCTCCCATGTGGTGAGGATAGGAAGCTCGTAGAGATCGACCTCTTCGCCCTGCTTAATGACCTGCTGGCAAAGTCCTTTGGTTTTGAGTTTTTTAGGCACAACATGACGCAAGCGCGCCAATTTTGGAAGCATCGCAAGCGTTTGCGCCCATCCCTTAGGGGGCTTGAATTGGACAAATTCCCCCACGCTTTGAGCGATCTCTTCGACCTCACCCACGAGAATCTTCACTAGCTCCTCGCTTCCAAAGAGATTCATCACCACGGGAGTTTCAAACTCTTTGCCGCTTTTTTTATCGATGGGTCGAGTGAAAAGGAGGGCTTTGCTCTCAGGTTTTTTCACCTCGACATAGGCGATATGGGGAATCTCCAGGTGGATATCCAAGGGCTCATCAATCACTCGTAATAGATTGTGCTCTTTGAGTAGGTCAAGGTAACTTCTCATCACTTCTCCTCGCGCGATTCTTCTAATCGCCTTTCACGGCGTTTTTGGGCTTTTTTGTAGCGTCTCTCCTCTTGGGGAGTCTCAGGCACGAGCCTTGGCACACTCACAGGGCGTCCCTGCTCATCAATAGCGACCATCGTGAAATAGCAGCTATTGGTGTGAGTCACCACGCGCTTGTGGATATCTTCAGCAATCACTTTGATTCCAATCTCCATCGAGGTGTTCCCTGTGTAATTCACCGAAGCAAGAAAGGTGACAAGATTTCCGATCTCGATGGGATTTTTAAAAATCACTCGATCCACCGATAGTGTCACTACAGGCTTAGCGCAGTAGCGAGAGGCGCACGCATAAGCCACCTGATCAAGAAGCTTGAGCAGATCACCCCCGTGCACAAAACCTCTAAAATTCGCCATGGCAGGCGTCATAAGGATGGACATTGTGAGGGTTTTAGTGTCAAAGACATCCTCTCTTAGGGTGTTGAATTGGAGCTCATCGAATCGATTCATCGAGAGAGTCCCCATTTGCCTCCGCCCATCAAAATGAGTGCGATAGCCCCCACCAAAAAGAGCAAGGGCAGCTCAATCAAAAGCCCACCCTGAGGCGTGAGCGCTAAGAGCTTGGAACCATAAGCAACATAGATTGCCACCACCATCGTGAGCGCGATAACGAGCGCATTGAGTCGCGTATAAAGCCCCAAAATCAAAAGCGCGGGCGAGAAAATCTCGCCAATATATGTTCCATACGCCATAAATTCTGGCAGTCCATTATTCACGAGCATCTTCTCAATCCCGCCGATACCATTTTTGAGCTTGTGGATTCCATGCATGAGCATAAGACCGCCCAAAGCGAGCCGCAACAAAAGAGCACTCAAATCATAGCTATGAAGCTTGGCAAAAAACGATTCTAGACTTTGCATTTTCAATCACTCCAAAAAATTAAGATTAGTGAGAACGATTTTAACTCTAAGTTGCTTTACCCTCGCCAAGCCACTCTCGTTTTAAGATGGCGTACTGATATGTGTTTTCATAGCGGGGCGAGCCATCAGGATTATTTATGAATGAGATAAATTCAAGAAACAGACCTTCTCGCCTCATTCCCAAACGATCGCAAAGCCTTTGGGAGGGGAGGTTATCCTCTTCAACATAAGCATAAATCCTCCTTGCGCCACCCCGAAAAAGCTCCTCTATAGCGGCCTTAACCGCTTCGGTTGCATACCCTTTTCCGCCATAATTCAGATTAAAATTCCATCCGATGCTATAGGTGTCTGGCTCCTCTTTGACCCAAAACACCTCCCCGATAAGCCACTCTGCATTCTTCAAGCATACCGCATAAAAATCACCCTGATCAGACTGACCTTGCCTCTCTCGAATCTTTCTTAGAGCCTCGTCATAAGAGTTGATCTTTTCGTCCAAAAAACATCGAACAGGAGGATTGGCAAGATAGTCATAGAGTCTCTCCGCGTCTCTCTCTTCAAAGTCACGAATCACTAGCCTATCGGTTTCTATGCGCATGGCAAAAGCCTTTTTATGAAGATACACGGAGAGTGTTTTGCATCGCCTTCGCCTCTTGCGCACTTCTTTTGGCGCTCACTATAGGAGCAAGATAGCGCTCTTTTAGCCCCTCCCACCGCTCCTCACTGCTCCAGTTTTGAGTAGAGATTCCCCTTAATTCAGGAATCCAGCGCTTCACATACTCTCCCTTGGGGTCAAATTTGAGGCTTTGGGTGTAGGGATTAAAGATGCGGAAAAAAGGCTGAGCATCCGCCCCGCTCCCCGCACACCACTGCCAATTACCGGCATTTTGAGCCACATCATAATCCAAAAGCTTGGAGGCAAAGTAGCGCTCGCCCCAACTCCAATGGAGGTGAAGATTCTTAGTGAGGAACGAGGCACAGACCATCCGCGCCCGATTATGCATGAACCCCGTGTGATTGAGCTCCCTCATGCCCGCATCCACAAGCGGCACTCCGCACTCTCCTTTTTGCCATCGCTCCAAGCGCTCTTGAGATTCGCTCCACCTCATCTGCATGGGCTTAAAATCCTCTCGCTCACTATGAGGGAAGTGATAGAGGAGCATCGCATAAAACTCCCTCCAAAGAATCTGACGATAAAAAGGAGCGACCTTGATTCCCTCTTCTTGCCACACCTTGAGTCTTCTTATAACCTCTCTCACCCCTAGCGTGCCAAAGCGCAAAAAGAGCGATAGCCCCGAAGTGGCCTCGGCTTCAAGAGAGTCTCGATCCAAGGCATAACGCGTGATCTTGGATGAAAACTCCTCCAGCCTCTTTTGGGGAAGAATTTTCAGAGATTCCAAAAGAGGCAGAGGAGAGAAGCCCATCGATTCTAAAGAGGGAGGGGCGGGGATAGGATAGGGAGCGAGCTTTTTGGGAAGATCCAACCCTTTAGCATAGTGCCCTTCAGAGAGAATCTTGAGGCTTTGATTGTAGTAGGCACTAAAGATAGTGTAGGGTGAACCCTCCTTTTTAAGCACCTCATTGGGGTCAAAGAGGTAGTTATCAAGAACAAAGCGACAATCCAAAAGCTCTCTTGCTGCTTCATCCCTAGAAAGCGCGTATGAGTCATAATCTTGCGAGGCAAAAAGCCTAGAGAATCCCTGCTCTTTGAGCCTAGAGAGAATCTTTAAAGGCTCTCCATAAAAGATCGCCAAATCTAGTCCGCGCGCCCTAAGCTCTGACTTTAACCTCATCACCTCCCCATAGATATAACCCACGCGCCGATCCTCCTTGGGCAGGGGAGAGAGCAGGTGGGAATCAAAGATAAAAAGAGGCAGCACCTCGCCAGAGGCTTGCTCAAAAGTGCGATTGTCTTCTAAGCGCAAGTCACGACGAAACCAAATGAGGCTCTTCACTTATAGGCCTTCAAGTCCGAGCGAAGGGCAAAGTCCCTTGGATAAGGCTCAAAAAAGATCTGATCTTGTAGGTAGCCAATTCCATATTGCTTGGCATAGAGGCGCAAAAGCCTCACAGGCAGCACCAAAGGGACAATCCCTTCTCTAAACTCCTGCATGGCGCTTCTTAGCTCCTCTTTTTGGGTGGGAGTGAGATGATTCTTCAAAAAGCCCGCGCAGTGCTCTAGCACATTGTAGGTGGTGGAGATTTTATTCTTTTTAGCAATCGCCTGCAAAAAGAGCTCACCAAATTGCAAGAGAATCTCCCCTAGAGGCTTTTGATCACTATTGGCGACCACGCGCCCCATCTCTCGATAGAGTCGCTCATCTTTGGCTTGCAAGAGGAATTTATAGCGCGTATAAAAATGGACTAAATCCCCCATCTTTGGCGAAGAGAGAGAAAAGAGGCGCCATGATTCGTAGGCAAAAATCTGCATGATGAAATTCTCTTTGATCCATGCATCATAGAGTCGTCCATCCTCCTCGATAGGGAGGTGTGGCATGGCTTGACGCAACATTTTGGCAAAGATTCCCGCCTCACTCTCGCGCTCTGGCATCCCTTGAGGATTATAGACTTTCACCCTCTCCATCCCACAGGTGGGGGATTTGGCTTTGAGAATAAAGCCACAGACCCCCTCCTCTTTGAGGCGCTTAAGATACTCTTGTGAGATTTGCGTCAGTGGCTGGGTGTAGTCTCTCTCGCTCTTGTGTCCTTTGACTTTAATTCTCCCCTCCTCCTTCACAAGACGAATCGTCTCTCTTGGCACGCCAAGCACGGGAGCTTCGGGACAGAGCGGCACATACTCGACATATTTAGCCAAATCTTCACTCACAAAAGGGTAGCGATTGTGCCCTGCACTCCAGTTGCACTCGACTCCAAGCAAACAGGCCGAAACCCCAATCTTCATCTCTCCTCCTTGAGGCACCGCTCCAGCTCATGGACAATAAGCCCCAAGCCCTCACGACCCAAAATATCTTCATCTTGAAGTGGAATCTTCCAAAGCCGCTCCCCTTTGAAAACCTCATCAATCTCAGCCAAATAGCGTGCTTGGCTCTCTCCTCGCTTGGCAAAAAAGGGGTCGTGACTGGGGGGCATGATTTTGTTGATGATGAGCGCGTAGGGCTTAAGACTCTCATGCTTGAGGGAGTGAAGTGCACGCTTGGTCTCTTCAATGGCGAGATGCTCCGGGTTGAGCACGAAGAGAATCCCGCACTCTTTGGAGTCTTTGAGGCGATTATTAAAGGCACTGTAGCGCAGATAACGCTCCTCTAGACGCAGCATGATATTAGAAGAAGAATCGCTTAGATGCCCCAATGCACTCTCGATCTTTCCTCCCCTCTCCTGCTGACTAAGAAGTGTTTTGCTCCACTCTTTGAGGGTTTTAGGCAGAGTAAAGAGGCGCAAAGTGTGACCCGTAGGGGCGGTGTCCACGACGATTCTATCCCACCTAGAATCAGGCTCAATGATGAGACGAATAAGACGATCAAAGAGGGCTGATTCTTGTGCGACTCCACTACTGGCAATGGATTGGTAGTAATTGTCCAGCATCGCATAGGAGTTGGCCGAAACAAAGCGCTTGGTGTCACTCGCTACGGCTTGTATATAGCGCTTCACCTCTTGGCGCGGATCAATCTCGATGGCGTGAAGATTTTCGCTTAGCGCTAGAGCTTCGTTCCCTAGCCTCTTCTCGAAAATGTCGCCGAGATTGTGCGCAGGGTCTGTGGAGACAAGAAGGGTCTTTTCGCCTCTTTGGGCTAGGAGCGAAGCGATGGAGCTAGAGAGCGTGGTTTTACCCACGCCCCCCTTGCCCCCGACAAAAAGGAGTCGAGGAATTTGAAGCGACATGGGAGACCTTTAGCAACACGTGCAGGGGAAATTCTCAAAAGGAGACTCATTGAGCCCCACCTTTTGATGCCACACGTGGAATTTGGGCATGAGTTCAGGCAAAAGCTCTAGCGTGTAGAGCTCGTAGGGATTAGGAATCCCCATCATCTCTGAAAAAGTGATAATCATAAAAAAATCGTCAATCTCCTTTTGGCTTTTGGCGAGCACGCCCCGATAGCTCGAGGCGTAATACTCATCCAATCCCTTGGAGAAAGCGACAAACTTATGAATGAGCTTCATTTTTCTGTTCGCGCAAGATCTGAGCAATGGTCGAAAGCGCCGAGAGGACGACCATCACAGTGACAGCAATCACCACAATATTGATTCCAAAGAGGAGCCAGTTTTGCGCTTTGAAATAGTCTCCGAGCTTCACAAGGGCTGCCCAAAAAGACATAGTCAAAACAAAACTCATCGGGATGAGGGTCACTAGCGATCCACCAAGGCGCTTGCTCTTAATAAGAATCACCGAAACCGTTAAAAGCGTGAGAGAGGCAAGAAGCTGGTTAGTCGCTCCAAAGAGAGGCCAAATCGCCACCTCATTTTTGCCCCCTGCACCCACGCCATTGATCGCCAAAAAGAAAGAGAGTGCCACTGCTACGATAGTCGCTATCCCTTTGCCGCGAAGTGCAGGAATTTTATAGATTTCGCCCCACTCTTGGATGATGTAGCGCTGGAGTCTGATTCCCGAATCCATCGTAGTCGCCGCAAAAAGAATCAACATAAGCGAAAGCAGGGTTTGCGAGACACCAAAGGGGAGTCCGATTCCCTCGCTCATGATCGCCCCGCCTCCATTGGCAAAGTTGACCGCACCGCCTTTGTAGAGGCTCGCCCATGAAGAGGGATTGAGGTCGCCTCCGCTTGCTAAAAGCCCCACGCCTGCAACGCATGCAATGATCGTTGCAAGCGAAAGAGAGCCCTCGCCCACCGCCCCTAGATAACCAACAAATCGAACATCGCTCTCCTTGTCCACCTGCTTAGAAGTGGTGCCGCTAGAGACAATTCCATGGAATCCGCTGATCGCTCCGCACGCCACGGTGACAAAGAGAATCGGCACGATGATGCTCCAACCACCCGGCTCTTTAATTGCAGGGATGAGGCTTGGAGCAACCACGGTGGGGCTCACGATAACCACAGAGACATAAAGGAGCGCCAAGCCCACGAAGAGCTGGATTCCATTCACATAATCCCTTGGTTGAAGGAGCATCCAAACAGGAAGAATCGAGGCGATTCCGCAATAGATGAAGAGAATGACAATCCACTGTCTAAAAGAATCAAGCCCCATGAAACTCTCGGGCAGACTCACAGGCACCGCCACACCTAGAGGTACAAGCGCATAGAGCGCCGTGACTGCGATCACTGTGACAAGTGCAAGATTCATCTTGAATTTGTAGATTGCCTGTCCCATCACAAGTGCAATAGCAATGGCGCCCCACGCGGGGATGATGGTGGTGGGGTATCGCACTGATTCCTGGGCGATGATGACACCAAAAGCAGCATTAACCATCAAAAGCACCAAAAAGATGACGATCATAAAGAGCTGACCAACCTTGGAGCCGATGTATCGCTGGCAAATCGTACCAATTGATTTACCCTGATTGCGCACACTCGCCCAAAGGGCACTCATGTCATGAATTCCCGCAAAAAAGACCGTCCCAAAGACCACCCACAAAAAAGCAGGTAGCCAACCCCATTGCACCGCAATCGCTGGCCCGACAATGGGTGCGGCTCCCGCTACGGTCGTGAAGTGATGCCCCCAAAGCACAAACTTATTGGTGGGCACATAATCGATGTTATCCTTAAACTCGTGCGCAGGGGTTTTAAACTCATCGTTTAGCTTCAAAATCTTTGAAGCGACAAACTTGGAGTAGAAAAACCACCCCGCCAGATACATGAGGACGCCAATCACTAACAGCCATAAAGCGTTCATTCCGTTACCTTCCTTCACAAAAGTTTCGTCAATCTGTTGAAAAAAACTATGCTACATCATTTATCACCAATTTATCTTTAAAGTGCATTTCCAATCTCCTCTTCCTTCATGCGTGCATTCTAGCAATCAAGCTGTAATCGGCGAATCCTAGAATCTCAAGTTAAAAATTTACCAAACAAAAGAAGGAGAGAGAGATGAGAGCGAGTCGAGCCTTTTTAGGACTAATCTTGGGTGCAAGCCTAGCATGGGGAGGATTCTCCCTGGATAACCGATACGAAGATAAAGATGGCGATATGGTGGCCGACACCCCCAGTGATCTATCCAAGCAGGTGGATCCAAAGACACTGATCTTTGCCTACACGCCCGTAGAAGACCCCTCCGTCTATGTTGAGGTTTGGTCGGAGTTTTTGGCTCACATGGAAAAGGTGACGGGAAGAAAAGTACAGTTTTTTCCCGTTCAAAGCAATGCCGCCCAAATTGAGGCGATGCGAGCGGGAAGACTCCATATCGCTGGTTTTAATACAGGCTCTAACCCCATCGCTGTGGCGTGCGCAGGCTTCAAACCCTTTGCGATGATGGCCGCTGAAGATGGCTCTTATGGCTATGAAATGGAGATCATCACCTATCCCGGTTCAGGAATCAAAGAGCCCAAAGACCTCAAGGGCAAAAAGATGGCTTTCACCTCTCAGACCTCCAACTCTGGCTACAAGGCTCCCTCGGCGATTCTCAAAGCCCAGTATGGACTAGAGGCAGAGAAGGATTTTGAACCTGTCTTCTCTGGTAAACATGACAATTCGATCCTTGGTGTTGCCAACAAAGACTACCCTGCCGCTGCGATTGCCAACTCCGTCTTGGTGCGTATGCTAGAGCGAGGCGTGGTGAAAAAAGAGCAGTTGGTGAGCATCTACAAATCCCAAAGCTTCCCCACCACAGGTTATGGCATGGCTTACAACCTTAAGCCTGAGCTACAAGAAAAAATCAAAGAGGCCTTTTTCACCTTTGATTGGAAAGGCAGCAAGCTAGAAAAAGAGTTCAAGCCCGCCAATCAGACTCGATTCATTCCTATCACCTTCAAAGAGCATTGGGCGGTCGTGCGCGAAATTGATGAGGCGATGAATGTCAATTACACCTGCAAGTAAGGGGATTTTTTGCTAAAGATAGAGAATCTCACCAAGCGCTACAAGGGGGATGAGATTGCCCTCAAAGGGGTCTCCTTGGAGATCAAAAAGGGGCAAGTGGTCGGATTGATTGGCCCTTCAGGAGCGGGAAAATCGACCCTCATCCGTTGCATCAATCGCCTCATTGAGCCCAGTTCAGGAGAGGTGTGGCTAGAGGGAGTCAATCTCCCCTCCCTCTCTCGCACCAAGCTCAAAGAGGCACGGCGAGAGATGGGGATGATTTTTCAAGAGTACGCGCTTATTGAACGTCTCAGTGTGATGGAAAATGTCCTCTCTGGACGCCTTGGCTATCACTCTTTTTGGCGCACCTTTTGGCGAAGATTTCCTGAGGCAGAAGTGGAGAGAGCCTTTTATTACCTAGAGCGCGTGGGGCTCATAGAGCACTACAACAAGCGTGCCGATCAGCTCTCAGGAGGTCAAAGACAGCGTGTGGGAATCGCTAGAGCCCTAGCCCAAGAGCCCAAAGTGCTCCTCGTGGATGAGCCCACCGCTAGCCTTGACCCCAAAACCTCCCGTCAGGTAATGCGGCTCTTATTAGAGCTTTGCCGTGAAAAAGAGCTTTTAGCGATTGTGAACATCCACGATGTCCCCCTAGCCCAAGCCTTCATGGAGCGAATCGTTGGACTTAGAGCAGGAGAAGTGGTCTTTGATGGCGCCCCTAGCGAGCTTGATGAGAGAGCCCTCACGGAGATTTATGGCGAGGAGGAGTGGAAAACCCTCCAAAAAACCCACCAAGAAGAATCCTCTCTGGGCGAAGATTCTTCCCTTCTTTATGCCAAAGCGGAGATTGCAGGATGACTCCTTCGCGTGCCACCTCTTGGCGCCCTCCCCACTATCTTCTTCCCTCTCCTTGGATGCGATACGCTCTTTTAATGGGAGCGCTCCTCTATCTCATCCTCGCGCTCTCCACTCTAGAGATCAACTGGCTTAGGGCATACGAGGGGCTAGATCGCGGATGGCGATTCTTGCAGGGATTCTTAAGACCCGATTTCACCTCAAGGGGCACGGATATCTACCAAGGACTCTCTGAGAGTCTTACCATGAGCATCACCTCCACTCTAGCAGGAATCTTGCTCTCCATCCCTTTTGGAATCGGAGCCGCCTCCAACATCTCCCCCAAACCCCTCTATCTCTTTTGCCGCTCCTTTATCGCCCTCTCGCGATCCATCCAAGAGGTGATTGTCGCCATCTTTTTGGTTGCCCTCTTTGGGTTTGGAACGCTCGCGGGCTTCCTCACTCTCACCTTTGCCACCATCGGATTCCTCGCCAAACTTTTGGCCGAAGAGATTGAGGGGGGTGCAAAAGAGTCAAATAGAGGCGATTGATTCCACGGGAGCTTCGTGGTGGCAGAGACTCCACTACGCCATCACTCCTCAAATCATGCCCCGATTCATCGGACTCTCTTTCTATCGCCTTGATATCAATTTTCGCGAATCAGCCGTGATTGGAATCGTGGGCGCTGGAGGCATTGGTGCCACCCTCAACACGGCTATTGAGCGCTATGAGTATGATTCTGCGGGAGCGATTTTGATCCTCATCATCCTCATTGTGATGCTTTGCGAATACGCCTCAGGCTATCTAAGAAAGGCGGTGAGCTGATGCAACCTGAGTCAAAATCGATCCTCTGGGCGCGCCAAAATGCAAAAAAAGAGCGATTCTTGTGGCTTCTTTGGCTGGGAGGAATTATCCTCTTCATCCTCGCTTGGCAAGAGATGACCAAAGATACCCTTTGGATTTTCGTCCTAGATGCCCCCACCCAAGCCCAAGACCTCGCTTCTAGGCTCTTTCCTCCACGATGGGAGTATATCCACAAGCTCTATGGAGCCCTTTGGGATACTCTCAACATCGCCACGCTAGGCACCCTCCTAGGGATTGCAATGGCCTTTCCCATCGCCTTTTTGGCGGCACGAAACACCACGCCATCGCGCCGATTCATCCGCCCTCTTGCGCTTCTTATCATTGTCTCTTCGCGCTCAATCAACTCGCTTATCTGGGCGCTTTTGCTAGTCGCCATCCTTGGACCTGGGGTGTTAGCGGGAATCATCGCCATTGCGCTTCGCTCCATCGGTTTTGTCGCCAAGCTCCTCTATGAGGGAATCGAAGAGATCAATCCCATCCCCTTAGAGGCGATTCGTGCCACGGGGGCTTCAGAGCTTCAGGTGATCGACTACGCCATCACCCCTCAAATCATGCCCGCCTTCCTCGGAATCTCCCTTTTTCGATGGGATATTAACATCCGAGAATCGACCATTTTAGGGCTTGTCGGCGCTGGAGGGATCGGACTGCAACTTCAAGCCTCTTTAGGGATGCTAGCTTGGCCTCAAGTCTCGCTTATTATTTTGGTGATTCTTGGCACCGTTGTCCTCTCTGAGGCTCTCTCTTCTAAACTTAGAAAGGCGATTCTATGAGCCATCTTCCCTCGCTAGAGAGCTTTTGGCGTTACGAATCGATCCGTGATCGCCTCCCCCTCTCCCCCCTCCTCCCCCCTGCGACCATGCTCGCCTCCAAAGAGGAGCTTGTTGAAGTCTCTAAAGGCTTTTTTCTTGATGCTTTTGGGGTGCTCAATGTCGGTGAAAAGGCTATCAAAGAGGCGCTAGAGTTTGTCGCGATGCTTCGAGCCAAAGGCAAGCCTCTCTTTGTCCTCACCAACTCCGCCTCCATCCCCAAAGAGCGACTTGTCGCCTTTTTCACCGCCTTGGGCTATGACTTCGCCCCCCATGAAGTGATCAGCTCTAGAGAGGTGCTGTGGCGCCATCTGGGAGAACCCGCCCCAAGCTATGGAATCATTGCTCCTGAGATTTGGACGCTAGAGCGCCCCCTTCAGGGTTATGGAGTCTGGCATGAAGAGTTTTGGGAGAGCGAGACGTTTCTTTTTTTAGGGAGCGGCGTCTGGAGCGAGGCTTTACAAGAAAAACTGAAGAAAACTCTTCGCCAAAGAGCACGCCCCATATGGGTCGCCAATCCTGACATCACCGCACCTAGAGGCGAGGGGAGATACTCTTTGGAGCCCGGCTTTTACACGCTCTTAGAAGAAGAGGTGCTCTTTGAGCAGATGCGCTTTATTGGCAAGCCCTTTCCTTCTATCTTTGAACACGCCCTAGCGCGAGCTAAAGAGGAGTGGAATCTCCTCGCTTCAGAGATCGCCATGGTGGGCGATACGCTCCACACGGATATATTGGGAGCCAACGCCATGGGAATAAAGAGTGTCCTTTTAGAGGGGTATGGCTTTTTTGCTCAAGGGGGTGCCAAAGAGGCGATGGAGCAATCTCAAATCCACCCCTCCTATCACCTGCTGCACTACTAGATCCAAGTCGAGCCAACACCGCCCCTAAGTTCCAAAGGCATCTATAAAACTTTTTGGGTTAGTATTGGCTCCACTTTCGCTCCACAAGGAACACCCATGAGCCATTTTGACTCCCAAGCCCCCACATGGGATGAAAATCCCAAGCGCTCTCTCATGATCAATGCCATCGCTGAGGCTCTACGCTCCCATCTCCCTTTACGAGAAGATTTTAGAGTGATGGATTATGGCTGCGGGACAGGAGAGCTCTCTTTGGCGATTCTCCCTTGGGTGGGCTATGTAGAGGGGATTGATACCTCCAAAGGAATGATTGATCGCTTCTCCCAAAAGATACAAGAGAGAAACCTCCCTAACATCAAAGCCAAATTCATGCGCGCAGGAGAGGCGCTAGAGGGAGAATTTGATCTAGTGGTCTGCAACATGGTCTTGCACCATATCCCTGATCCCCTTCTTTATATTCGTCAATTTGAGAGCTCCATCCGCCCTGGAGGTCATCTCGCCATCATCGATTTGGACAAAGAGGATGGAAGCTTCCATCCTCAAGGCACGCCTGGAGTTTTTCATCAAGGATTCTCCTATGAAGAGATTCGCGCTTGGCTGGATTATTGCTACCTTGAGGAGAGGCTTCACCACCCAAGCCTTCATCTCATTCAAAAAAATGAGAGAGAGTACCCCCTCACACTCACCCTTGCCCAAAAACCGCACTAAGGAGCCTTGGATGCCACTGGATGACAGCGCTTGGCTTGGCGAATACAAAAAGGCTCTAGATGAGAGCAATATCGTCTCCATCACTGATCTAGAAGGACGAATCGTCTATGCCAATGAGAAGTTTTGCGAGATTTCAGGCTACTCCCAAGAGGAGCTCCTAGGAAAGCCTCACAACATCATCCGACACCCCGACACCCCCAAAGAGACCTTCAGGGAGCTTTGGAACACCATCCAAGCGGGAAAAACATGGCAAGGCCTCATCAAAAATAGAACCAAAGATGGCCGAGACTACCTTGTGCACAGCACGATCATCCCTATCTTTGACCAAGAAGGGAAAATCATCCACTACATGGGAGTGCGTCACGACCTCACGCCGCTCATCGAGAAAGAGCAGCTCATCGCCCGTCATATCAAAGATGACCTCACCCACCTCCCTAACCGATCCAAGCTACTAGAGGATATCACGACCCTCCCCTGCCCCACCCTCTCGCTCATTAATATTGATGGCTTCAGTCAGATCAACGACTTTTATGGGCTTAGCATTGGCGATGAGGTGCTCAAAAGCTTTGCCCATCTCCTCCAAGAGGCTTTTGGCGAAAAACAACACCGAATCTATCGCCTCCACAGCGATGAGTTTGCGATCCTCACGCCAAGCCCACAAGATGAGGAGGATCACTTCCAGCGACTCAAAAACTTTCTCATGCAGCTCAAACAAGAGCCCATCCTCTTTGAGGCAGGAAAGATCTATTTGAGTGCAACCGCGGGAAGCGCTGCAGAGAAAGAGACTATCATGGGCAAGGCGAACATGGCTCTTCGCTACGCTAGAGAGGAGAAGCAGCTCCACAAAGTCTATGATGAAACCCTGCTCATCAAGCAGCGCCAAGAGGAGAATCTAGAGTGGATTCACAAGATTCAGGGGGCGATTCGCCAAGAGCGAATCATCTCCTATTTTCAGCCCATCTACGATGTCAAGAATCGCCGCATCTCCAAATATGAAGCCCTCGTGCGCCTCATGGACGAAGAGGGGGCGATCATCGCTCCTTGGCAATTTCTTGATATCGCCAAACAGAGCCGTCAATACCCTCTCATCACCCAAACCATGCTCTCTCACGCCGCCATTGCCGCCAAGACGCACCAAGTGAGCATCTCCGTGAATCTCACCACCGAAGACCTCACCCACGCCGATGTGCTCAAGCATATCGATTCTCTCATGAGAGTTTATGAGTGCGCCCCCTATCTCATCTTTGAGATCACAGAGACCGAAGAGATCAGAAACTATGACGATGTGCGCAACTTTATCCGCCTTGTGAAAGGAAAATATGGCTCTAAAATTGCCATTGATGACTTTGGGAGCGGTTATTCAAACTTCGAGCACCTCTTAGAGCTTGAGTTTGACTACCTCAAAATCGATGGCTCCATCATCAGCAAGCTAGAGACCCACGGCCAATCCCATGTCCTTATTGATGCTATCGTTGCCTTCACGCAAAAACTTGGAATCAAGACCGTGGCGGAATTTGTCAGCTCTAAAGCTATTTTTGATCTCATCAAAGAGAAGGGAATCGACTTTGCCCAAGGCTACTTCATCGGCACCCCTCAAAAAGAGCTGCTCCCTGCGGAATTTCGCCTAGAGGAGTGAGCGCACCTCTTCTTCCAAAACCCTTTGGGGCACCAAGCCCAAAAAGTGCTCCTTGGGTGCTCCCGTCTCATCAAAAAAGAAAAAGAGCGGCACCCCCATCACTCCTCCGACCGCTCGGCTGAGATAGTCACTCGAAGAGGGATCAGAGAGCACTTTAAATCGAATGGAGTGGCGCTTTAAAAACTCCAAGTCGCTCTTGATTCCCCGACTCCCGCCAAGCACTCCAATCACTTCAAAACGCTCTCCCCATTGCTCCTCAATCGCATTGAGATAGGGAATTGCCTCTTTGCACGCACCGCAAGAGGCGGTGAAAAAGAAGAGCAGGTAGGGCTTGGGGGATGAGAGCTGAAGTCGCTTCTGTTGTGGAGAGAAGCGGGTGGTGATTCCTTGGTCGCGGTTTAAAACCATATGATGCTTCTCCCCAAGCTCCTCCTTGCAGCCCCCAAGCCAAAGCATCATCACCAAAGCAAGCGCGAAGATTCTCATAGGATTCCCAAAATCCTTCCGCGCGTGCTTGCCCAAGGCTGCTCACCATAGATCTTATCGCGCAGCCGTCCCTCTTTATCAATAAGGAACATCGTGGGAATCGCCACCACTCCATATCGCTTGGTGGTGATGTCTAGATCATCCTTAAGAAGGGGATAGCCAAGATGATACTGTTCCTTGAACGCCTCCATCTCCCTAGAAGAATCTTGGGCGTTGATGGCTAGAATCACCAACTCTTCCTCATGCTCCCTCCAAAGCTCCTCCAAAAAGGGCATCTCCTTGACGCAAGAGGCGCAACCCTTTGCCCAGAATCGGAGCACGACCGCCTTGCCGCGATAATTTTCCAGCTTCACCGCTTCGCCTTGAAGATTCTTCGTTGAAATTTCTGGTGCACTCTCGCCCAGCGCCACTCCTTGGGGGTTACATCCGCCAAGCCAAAGCGCCAAAAAAAGAGCGGCTCCTACCCCAAAAAATCTCACGCCTCCATCCTTCCATGCCTGAGTCTCACCACCTTATCGCCATAGCGCCCCAAGTCAGGGTTGTGTGTGATGAGGATGATCGTCTTCCCCTCCTCTCTTAGGCGACAAAAGAGGTCTAAAATCACCTTTTCATTTTGCTCATCGAGATTCCCCGTGGGCTCGTCCGCCAGCAAAATATCGGGATTATTAATGAGCGATCGAGCGATGCAGAGGCGCTGCTGCTCTCCACCTGAAAGCTCTGAAGGGCGATGGGTGAGGCGATGGGTGAGGCCGACTTTGTGGAGCGCCTCTTTGGCATCCTCCTCATCCACGCTACTGTGATAGTATTGAGCGATCATCACATTTTCTAAAGCGCTCAAATAGGGGATAAGGTGAAACTGCTGGAAGATAAGTCCGATCTTCTCTCGGCGAATGAGGAGCTGCTTGGCTTCATCCAGTGCGCTCGCATCCTCACCACCAAGATGATATTCACCCCTTGTGGGAGTGTCCATAAGGGAAAGAATATTTAAAAGGGTGGTCTTTCCTGAGCCTGAGGGACCCATGATACTAGTCCACTCTCCTTTATTCACCACGAGATTGATTCCTTCTAGAGCGACCACCTCGCCAAAGCGTTTTTCAATATTTTTTAGTTCTAATACGACTGACATGGGATCACTCTCCTCGTAAAATATTCGCCACTCCAAGATGGAGGGTTCGTTTGATGGGATAGTAGGCGGCTAGCGCGGCAAAAAGCAGGGAGATTCCTATCGCCAGCGGAATGGAGAGGAATCGAAAATCAATCCCTGAACCAAAAATCGCCAACCCCAGCCACTGAGCCAGAAGGATTCCTAGTAGCGCCCCCGCTAAAGAGGCGCTGAGCGTCATGATAAGCGTCTCGCTTCCAAAGAGCTTCACCACCTCTGCCCTAGAAGCCCCCATCGCCCTTAAAAGCGCGATTTCTTTGGTTCTAGCAAAGATGATGGAGCTAAGCGTGGTGTTGACACACATCGAGGTGATCAAAAGGACGGTGAAAGCCACAAGCGCCATGAGGAGCTTGATCTTCTCAAGCACAATTCCCTCTGAAAGCGAAATACGAGCCAAGGGCTTGGCGAGCACTCCCTCCTCTCTTAGGCGCTCTCCAAGCTCTCCAAGCTCCCTAAAATCCCCCAAAATCACCGCCTCGGCCAGATGCACCTCCCCCTCTCTTCCGAGGGCTTTTTGCGCCAAGGGGAGCGAGACAAAAAGAAGTCCATCTTCCTTGTCTCCGCTAGAGACGATTCCCTTGATTCTTACAGAGGTGGCAAATCCGCTCTTCTCATTCACCAAGTCCACGACCGAGCCCACTTTGAGCTCCATCTTTTTGGCAAGGTCGATTCCCGCTAGCGCATTTCGCTCATCAAAATCAACATTGATATAGGAGCCATGCACCACCTCCAAGAAGGGCTTTGTCTCCTTCATCCCCGCAAAATCAACCCCCGCGATGAGCGCCTCACCTAGGCTTAAGCGCACCAACCCATAGAGATAGGGAGTCGCGCCCATAAGCTTGGCGGGCTCTATTTGAGCTTTGAGCTTGTGATAGAGCTCTTCGGAGAAAGAGAGCTCCTCTTTTTGCACCAAAGGGGCAAAGATGAAATTCGCTCCATACGCCTTAAGCTCTTTGCGCATCTTGGAATCGATATCCAAATAGACATTGATAAAAGCCCCGCTCACGCACGCCCCCAAAGCCACCGCGACAAAAATCACCGCACTTTGGGTGAAGCTAAAACGCAGACTCTTCATGATCATCTGCAAGAAGAATCGCCCCCTATTTACGACCATAAAGCACCTCCGCGGGCAAAAGATCGACCACCCCTCTCATAGGAAGAAGCGAGCCAAAAAGCGCAACTAGAAGCGCAAAGCTGACCGTGAGAGGCAGAATAATCCAGCTCACCCCTAGCGTATGGCCAAAGATTCCTAGCGCCATAAGCATAGAGATTCCATAGCCAGCCAATCCCCCTAAAGTGCCCGATAAAAGCGCGACTAGAAGCGATTCGGAGACAAAAAGGGCGTAGATGGAGAGGCTGCTTGCCCCTAGCGCTTTGAGCAAACCGATCTCTTTTTTGCGGCGGTGAATCTCTGAAGCCATGAGCGAGGCGATTCCGATGGAGGCGCTAAGAAGCGCAAGAAGAGTCACCACACCCATAAGGGATTGAATCTTCTTCACCACTTTGCTCTCGCCATCACTCACCTTCATGAGAGCCTTAGCACTCGCCCCCTTATACTCCTCCTCGATTTGATAGGCGATGGAGCTCACATACGCGGTGCAATACCAAGTGTCATACTCTAGCGCATCCAGCGCCTCAGGGTCGCGTCGCGCCTTGATGGATAGATCGTTCTCAGGCACAGTGAGTGCAGAGACTTCAACTCTAGAGACTTTTCCTTGAGCATCAAGAAGCTTTTGCACCAAGCTCAAAGAGGCGATGATTTTATAATTCCCCTCCTCAAAGCCATGCAAAATCCCCTTCACTTTGAGCTCCAAAGCACCAAGCCAAATCGTATCGCCGATCTTTAGCCCCCGATTCTTCGCTAGCTCCTCCCCTAGGAGAATCTCTGTCATAGAATCATCTTCAATCCACTCTCCCTCCACACTCCAAAAGGGGTAGAGGATTTTAGCGCCCGTCTGGTAGCTAGGCTCATCCGCAATGGGAACGATTTTGTCAAAATAGGTTCCCGCTAGCGTCCAAACTTCTCCCTCTTTATCTTTGATTCTCCCCTCCAAAAAGGGGGCAAATCCCACGATATTGTTACGCCAAAAAATCTCTTTGATGCTTTTAAGGCGCGATTCTTCAAGGTAGGTCTCCCCCTGCAAGGGTTGAAACTCCTGCCCCTCAATCTCTAGACTCAAAGAGCCTCCATGGGGCAACACAACAATATTGGAGCCATAGCTTCTTAACTCCTTGGCGATCTTATCCCCCACGCCCAGGGTGAGGTTGAGCATGGCTGCAATGAGCGAGGAGGCGAGAAAAATCGTGAGAAAGGCGAGCCCTTTTTGGGTTTTGTTCCCCCAAATAGCCCCTTTGATGATTCTAAACTCCATCATTTTGTCTCCTCCATCGCCTTATAGCCTTGAGCCCGCCAGTGGGCATGGGTCGCCTCACCCGCAAATGCTTCGGGATTCTCTTTGAAGCGCTCGTAATTGGCCTCATTTTCAAAGTAGTAGGTTTTGCCGCCAAAGATATAGGTTTTGGGGGCTTTGAGATTGATGATCTTCGCGCCACTCACAGGGTCACTCACGCTCTTTTCAACCACCTCAGAGAAGTAGTGCACCCCTTTTAAAATCGTCTCTAGCTTAATAATCACCTCTTTTCCATCAAACTCATAGGGGAAGGGGATCGGATTGCACCCGCCCTCTTTGCCCACCGAAGGAATGAAGATTCGGACATTGCACGCAATGCAGATGAGCTCCTCTCCCTTTTTGACATAACCCATATCTCCGCAGATCATGCACGCATCAAAGACCGCAACAGGCGCATCTCTATCAGGATAGCGATTGAGCAAGAAGAATCGCACCTTATTCCCCTCGTCCGTCACATAGGCGAATCGATGGAGATCATTGTCCCTTAATCGCTCCATGGCAATTCTAAACTCCCCATTCACAGGCTCAAGCACCTCAGGAGTCGATATCTTGGGAGGTCTGGAGGCATAGAGGTCGTAGTAGAGCAAAAATCCTGCACTCAAAAACAGGATCGCCACCGAAGCACCAAAGAATCGACCCATCCTCTCCCGCTCTGCCTTCAATCGCCTAAAAAGAATTGAGCCAAGCTCCTCTTTGGGGCGCAAAAGGGGGCGTTTTTGGATATAAAATCCAAGAAGAATCAAAGCGATTCCCCCATAGATATAGGGGAGCCAAAAGGCGTAGTGCAAGAGCTTTGCCACGAGCGAGAGGAGCCACGCGTGGGTGGGCAAAATCCCCAATCGCATGAGTGCGATTCCCACCTCACCAAGAATCTTCCCAAGAAGCAAAAGGGTCACCAGCCAGAGGCAGACCCTCTTAGCCTGAGGCGAAATCGAAGCAAAAATGCGAGAGAAGAGCCACAAAAGGAGTGCCAAAAAAAGGAGTGCCAGGACTAAAAGCCCCAAGGAGAGAATCGAAAGGGTGTCTAGCAGCTCTCCTTTTAGGAGAGGAAAATCTTGACTCATCACCCCATACTCCACCCCAAAACCCACACCCAAAAGAGCGATCCAAAGGCGCTTTGGCCAAGGATTCGCTAGCCAAAAGAGCGGCCAAAAGAGCGCCAAAAGAGCCAAAAGCATCCCATCTGTGGCGATTTTAAGGGTGGGGGATAGGAGATAGAGGGCAGAGATCTCATAGAGTGAGATTCCCCCTAGGGCTCCCAAGGCCAAAGAGAGGAGCGATTCTAAAAGGGTGATCTTGGGGCTCCAGAGAGCCAAAAGGAGAATCACCCCAAAAAACGCCTGCATGGCGTGAAAGAAGTAGATGGACATTAATCTTCCTATGGAGTTAGAACTTTCGCCTGCCTGCACTCCTTATAAGGGGAGATACAAAAAGGCGAAAGCCCTAGCGGGCAAAGAGGAAAACCTCTTTACTCGGGGGCGCCAGTGTATTTGAATTTATAGACGGCGGTGAAAGGCTCAAACCATTTGCCCACGCCCGAAACCTTATCCGCGTGTCGGCCAAAGCCTTGCTTGGAGGGGTTATCAATGTGGAATTTCACCTCGTAGTTGCCCACGCCTAGCATTTTGATGTTGGCTCCATAGTGAGGACCATCCACCGCGACCATAGGCATGAGGTTACCGCTTTTGCTTTTGCCTGTGTCAAGGTTTTTGATCTCATACCCTACGGTCAAATAGGGAATCCACTCGCCCGCGGCAAAGCCATTTTTATTGCCCTCGGTCGCCTTGATGTCTGCTTCTAGGTGAATATCCGCCAAAGAAGGCGCTAGGTCGATTCCTTTTGGCTCCATGTCGATGGGCTTGAGATAGACCGCGGCGATGCTCATGTTGTTCATCTCCACCTCTTCACCGATGGGATACTCTTTGAACTCCTCAGCATTCGCACCCAAAGTCAAGACCACAGCCAAAGCCAAGACGGATTTGGTTAACATTTTGAACATTTTTTCTCCTCTAAATAGTTTTTTTGGATCTCAAAAGTTACCTCCTTTTGAGATTCAAGCCCTCTTGGCTTGAATCTTGATATAGACACTCCCTAGAATCACCCCCAAAAGCAAAACCGCTTGAGGCAATAGACTCTCCATATAGGGATAAACCCCAAGCCACGCCACTGTAGGAAACCCTTCAATCAAAGTCGGCTCAAACACCTTGCCCTCGACAAGCTCCATGATTCCCTTCCCTGCAAAGACCACCGACATATAAAAAATCACCGCGCTAGTCGCCATAAAAAAGGGTCTGATAGGAATCTTCACCGCCCCCCATTTAAGCAGATAGTAGAGCACCACAAGCACCACCAAGCCCACGCCAAAACCTAAGGCAATGAGGCTATAACCTCCCGCCCCTTGAGCGTCAAACAGGAGAGCTTGATAGAAAAGCACCGTCTCCGCCCCCTCTCGATAGACCGCCAAAAAGACTGTGAACCAAAGCGCCTTAGCCGATCCGCTAGAGAGCGATTCGCTCACTTTGCCCGAGATGTATTGACTCCACTTTTTGGCGTGAGCGTTGGAGAGAAGCCAAAATCCAACATAAAAGAGCAGAAGAACCGCCACTAGCATGGTGATTCCCTCAAGCATCTCTCGCGATTCTCCAGAGGCGTTAAAGAGGTAATTCATCACCACCGCCGTCACAAAACTAAGCGCGATCGCCGCCCAAAGCGAGCTATAGACCAGCGCGAGACGATGGGCGTTGCCACTTTTAATGAGGTAGGCAATCACCGCCGTGATGACAATGAGCGCTTCCACCCCTTCGCGAAGAATAATGATGAGCGAATAGATAAAGAGCGCCCAAGGAGTGGAAGCCCCTTGAAGCTTGCTCGCCCCCTCTTCTAGCTGAGCGTAGAGAATCTCCATGGAGCGCTCAACGATCTCCTCTTTGCTCCCATTTTTCATAAGGGCGACAATCTGGCTAAAAGTGCCTTCGATAGAGGTTTTAAGAGTCGCATCCACGGCACCGATCTTCACCTCCATCCCGCTAGCCTCAAAAATATCAAAGTAAGAATCTTGCACTAAGCTCATCGCTTGGCGACCCTTGCCCTCTTTGTAGAGCGCGAGCGCCTTTTGGGTTTGCGCCCTCAAAGCCTCAATGGTTGGAGCGAAATCTTGTCGAACCTGCTCCTCTTTGGGGAGATTCTCCACTTTGACCTTTGCAAGTTCCGCCGCCTCTGCGGGCAAATCCGCCAAGGCTAAGCGAATCTGCTGAGTCACCCTAGAGAGCTCCTCCTTGAGCTCATTGGCCTCCTCTCCTCCATTGATAGAGCGGACGATTTTGCCCATCTCGCTCTGGATCTGACCATCTCTGATTTGCGAGAGGTGGCGACGAATCGCCGTCTCAGCCATGCCGTTGCGATAATCCTCAAACTGAGCGGCAATCACGAGACGCTTCGCCTCCTCTTTGTCCCCTTTTTGAAGTGCTTCAATCGCTTTGGCGTATTTGAGCTCTATTTGTCCAAGAAGCGCCTGCCAGCGAGCATCCAAGCCTCTCTCCGCTAAAGAGGATGAATTAAGACTCGATTCTTTGACTTCGTGGGGCTCCTCGCTTCGCTCCGCAACGAGCTTGACTCCTTTTTCGAGTTTTGGCAGAACCTCATCCATCTCCAAAGAGAGGCTCTCCATGAGCGCCTTCACTTCGCCTAAGGGAGCGCCCTCAGAAATAAGCTTGCGAATCTTGACAAATTTTGATTCCATGGCGTAGGCTTTGCGCCCTGAGACATTGATTCGAATGGGGCCTTCGAGATTTTCAAACAGCTCAAAATAGGCACTCTGCGCCACGAGCTTTGCCTCTTCTTGCTCGCCTTTTTCATAAAGTGTCAAACTCTCTTGAAAAGTCTGCTTGATTCGCGACATGATGTCAGCATAATCAAGATTTCTCGCCAAAAGAAGGGTCGGAAGAATCAAAATCATCAAGAATCGAAAGAAGATTTTCATAAAAAGCCTCACGGGTAGGGTGATTTAACATTGAATTAACGTACAAGAGAGGGATTGTATCAGTGGCAAGCTTTCAATAAAATAAAAACCGTTCTTACAATTGTAATTGGAAGTTAAGGAATATTGTTGTTATATTCATTCCCAAAAGAGACTCAATAAAAAGGTTAGACTTTGAGAAAAATATATTTATTATTTATTTTTATCCTCGCATTGGGCTCCCAAGGGCTGGCCTCACCCCTAGCCTCCGTCTCTCTTGTTGAGCTTGACTTGGAGCGCGCCCTCAGCCTCTATCGAATCGGTGATTCCAAAAACGCCAAAGAGGAGCTCAAATTCGCACGCTACCATGGCTTTAAAAACACTGGTTTAGAGGCGATGATCAAAAAAGAGCTCTCCTATGCGCACGCCAAAGAGATCGAAAATCACTTCTCTCGCCTTGAATCAATGATCGATTCCTCCCTCTCCTATGAAGCCCTCCATCAAGAATCAGAGGCGCTTTTAGAGAGACTCTATCAAATCACCCAAGGCCTGCCTGAGCTAGAGCAGCAGGGGACAGTGAAAAATTGGCACGAGGTGGTGAAGAGAATCGATCTCGCCTTGGCTGAGGCCCTAGATCTCTACGCTCAAAACGCCATGAAACAGGCGATTTCAAAGGTTCAATCCGCCTATTTTGATATTTTTGAGGAGAGCGGAATGGAGCAGGCGATCCTTATTCTTAGCGAAGATCGCAAGCTCAAAGCCGAACAACGCTTCAGAAGCCTCACTGACATGATGAAAAAAGGCGAATCCCCGAGTCGCCTCAAAAACTATGCCAACGAGATGCACCAAGACTTCAGCCAGCTTGCCGAAGCACTCACCCCCAAAGAGCTCCGCCAAAACAACTACTCGCCCCTCCCTCTTTTGGAGCGCCACTCTCTTTTGCCTTGGCTTGCCATCACCTCTCTCCTGGCCCTCCTCTCCCCCCTATTTCTTCTCTTCTCTCTTCGTAGGGCTAGGAGGAGAAGGGATTGAAGCGTCGTCTTTTAGGGCTAATGTTTGGCATTGGCCTTTTGCTTTTTGGGATATTGATCGCCTTCTCTTTTCAGAGCCTCCAAAAATATGATCGCCTTGAAAATCTCGCCATCCAAGGGGAAGCTCTCCGCTCTCTCTATCTTATCAAAGAGTTTTGGGACGAGCGCAAGCTAAGCCTCGCCGCCCCAGAAGAGTCTGGCACCTCCTTGCTTTTAGATCGCACCAAGCCAGAGGACGAGAGAAGACTTCAAGCGATGGGGATTGACTTTAGCTGGTTGGAAAAGCGTCTAGAGCACGAGACCTTTGCACTCTTTCCTCTCTATCATGACCCCAAACGCTGGTCTATTTGGATCAAGGAGGGCAAGGGGATCTATCGTGGAAAAGAGGTGAGGCTTGAGGCAAGGGCAGAGAAGCGTTTTAGTGATCTCCTCCAAAAAGGGGTGAAATTCACTCTATTAGAGGATTCCTCAAAGCTTAGCTCCGCCAAACTCTTTTTTGAGGAGGGAGAGCTCTCCTATCTCTTTCAAAAAGGGGTGAGTTTTGTGGATATCTATCTCCCCTTTGCTCCTGATCTCTACCTCCAAGTGACTCTTGATCGAGGCTTCTACTCGATGATGCGCACCGATTGGCGTATGAGTCTCTTCTACCTCTTTCTCTCTTTAAGTGCGATTCTGGCGCTTTTTTATCTCTTTTTGGAGCGTCTCATCCTCTCTAAAATCTCCCACATCTCCGCCAAAGTGCGTCAAATCGAAGAGACTCATGATCTCTCTTTACGAATCGATCTTCAAGGAGGGGATGAGCTTGGCGAGTTGGCGGCTTGGATCAATGGAATGCTTAAGGAGATTGAGCGATTTCAACAAAGAGAACTAGGCAAAAGGGAGATTCTCTTGGAAAATGAGCGGCGATTCTTGCAAAAGATCATCGACTCTTGGAATCATGCCCTCTTGGTGATGGAGGGGGAGAAGATTCTCAAAACCAATGACGCCTTCAAGAGGCTCTTTGGAGAGTTTGACGCCCTTTCGCCAAGAGAACGAGAATCGTTTCTGCGCCCCCTATTGGAGGCCAAACCTCAAGAGAGTGTTCCGCTCTGCCTGGAGAATCAATGCCTCTTTTTTAGAGTCGATTCGCACTATCTTGGAGAGGGGCAAAGACTGCTCACCCTCACAGATGTCTCTAGGCTCAACGAGCAACTCCAAACCCTTCAAGATAGCGCCATGCGAGATTCTCTCACAGGGCTTCTCAATCGGCATGGAGTGCTCCATTTCATTCAAGAGCACCTAGAAAAAGAGGGATTTGGAGTGCTGATTTTTGATCTTGACCACTTCAAAAAGATCAATGACACCTACGGCCACCCCATAGGCGATGAGGTGTTGAGGGGCTTTGGCCTGATTCTTTCTGAGGGGCAAAGAAGCGAAGATGCGATAGGGCGTTGGGGCGGAGAGGAGTTTATTTTGGTGCTTTCAACCAAAGAATCCTCTGTGCTTCACTCTATCGCCGAGAGAGTGCGTCAAAGGCTCAAAGCGACTGCCTTTAGCGATGGTTGTCAAGGAACATTTAGGGTGAGTGTGAGCATCGGTGGGGCGATACTGAGAGAGGGAGAAAGCTTTGAAGGAGTCTATGAGAGGGCGGATAAGAATCTCTACCAAGCCAAGGCACTTGGCAGAGACCAAAGCATCGTGATTTAAGATTCTTGAGCGATCTCTTTCTCTTTAGATTCTCGCTCTTTTTTTCCTTGATAGAGGAAGTGATGCCACAGGCTAAAACCCACCAATGCCGCACCAGCACCTACATGCAGGCGCTTCATGGATCGATTCTTCAGAAAAAAGGAGGTCGCCACTGTGGCGGCCAAAGCCCCTGTCATACCAATCTTGGCGATCTCTTTCTTCTCTTCAAGACTCCACACGACGACTCCTTTTCTCTCGGATTTTCTTAAATTTTTTGCAGCTGCCTTGATAGGTTTCATAGCTAAGCCACACCGTCAAAACAGCCGTAAGAGGCAACAAAAAAGGCATCAGAGCTCCTTTGGATCGCGAATCTTAACGCCACCTAGAGCGTTTAAGAGTAGCCCAATGGTGGTGCCATTATGAAGGAGTGCTGTCCTCACAGGACTCAACCACCCAAGCGCCGCCGCGCCAAGAATCGCACTATTGATTCCCAATGTAGCCTTGAAATTGCCATTGACCTTGGCGAGGGTTGCATTGGCGACCTCTTTGGCATCCGCCACGGCGGCAATATCATCGCGGAGCAAAACCACATCCGCCGAGGCCTTGGCGATGTCGGCTCCTTTGTGCATACCAATCCCTGAGTGAGCCTTCATGAGGGCGGGTGCGTCATTGATTCCATCCCCTACAAAGGCCACTTTCTTGCCCTCTTTCATGAGACGCTCTAATATCTCTGCCTTTTGCGTGGGAAGCAGATTGGCAAAGTAACGGTCCACCCCGATACTCTCTGCCACCTCTTTAGCCTTCTCCTCTCCATCACCTGTGAGCATCACCACCTCTTGAACGCCCGCTTTTTTGAGCCGCTCTAGAGTCTCTTGGGCATTGGGGCGAATCTCATCTTTGAGCATCACCACCCCAAGAAGCTCTCGATCATAGCCGATATAAAGAGGCATATGCCCTTGGCTTAGATAACCTTTGAGCTCTTTTTGGTGAGAAGAGAAGTCGATTCCCTCATCATCTTCGAGAAAGTGGCGACTTCCAATCACGACGCTCTTGCCCTCAATCTCTGTCTTCACCCCATGGGCGACGATGAACTCCACCTCATCATGATGCATATGCACAAACTCTCGCTTGCGCGCTGCCTTCACAATGGCCTGTGCCACAGGGTGAAAGTAGTGCTCTTCGGCACTGGCGGCTAGATTGAGAATGGAGGTCTCATCCCATGCGCTTGAGAAGGAGTGCACCTCAATCACCTCCAGCTCCCCTTTGGTGAGCGTGCCTGTTTTGTCAAAAACAAAGGTGTCTGCCTCATGAAGTGCCTCTAAGCTCTTGGCTCCTTTGATGATGATTCCCATCTTGCCCGCACTTCCAATAGAGGCCTTAAAAGCCACGGGAGTCGCAAGTTTGAGCGCACAAGAGTAGTCCGCTTGAAGCACTGAAGCGAGTCGGGTAAGGTCTTGACTCACCACATAGGAGAGCACCGCAAGCCCAAGAGTGATGGGAACGAGGCCATCAGCCATCTTGGAGGCCTCAAGCTGAAGGGAAGATTTCTCTTCAAGAGAGCTTTGGATGTAGCTTCTAATCCTCGCTGTGGTCGTCTCATCACCTACATGCTCCGCCCATATTTTGATGCGCCCCTCTTCCACAACTGTGCCTGAGAGCACGCGATCGCCTCGTGACTTTCTCACGGGCTCCGCCTCTCCCGTCATGGAGATTTGGTTGAGCATTGCCTCTCCGCTCATCACATGCCCATCCACAGGAACAATCTCGCCAGCGCCTACCACCACAATATCACCCGATTTCACCTCTTGGATAGGAACAAGAATCGTCTCGATTCTCCCCTTTTGGTGCTTCTCAATCCAAACCTCTTCCACTTGCGGCTTGGAGAGCTCCTTGATCAGGTCATCGCTCTTATAGACGGTGGCCTCTTCGATATACTCCCCAAGCGCCAGCATAAAACTCGCAGAGTTGGCTGCACGAAAATCTTGGCGATAAATAGAGATGGCCACCGCCATCGCCTCTAGGACTTTGGAGGTGAGTCCATGCTCAAAAAGGTCTTTGATTCCATCCCAGACGATGGGCGTAGAGCCAATCGCAGCCGCTCCAAGCTTGGCGTTAGGATTTTTCAAAAAAGGTTCAAGAAGGAGAGAGGTCCCCGCTCTCACCACTCCACCTGAAGAGGGAATCTCCTCACGTAACACCAAGCAGCTATCCTTGGAAGCGCACGCTTTGCCCCTCAGACTCACTCGTTCCAAGACTCCCTTGATTGCGCTTTCCATCTCTTTAGGCTCTCGCCCCTCATGCTCTAAAATAAGATTATTAAGAGCAGGATTGACGCGCGCGCTTTTGATTCCCTCTAGCGATTCAAGAGCGATCTGGAGCGCCATAGGCTCAGGTCTGCACCCTCCCTCATAGCAAAAAGAGTAGCGCACACGCTTGGAAGTAGCGTGCTCCAGCCTGAGAGAAAAAAGCTCGGAATTACTCGCTTTTTTGGGCTTCAAGCTCGGCCTTTGCATCCTCGTAGCGCTCTTTGAGCTCTTCGACTCCAATTTGCATCATTGAAGAGGCTTTGGCGAATGCCTTAAAAATAGCCTTTTGAGCAGTCTCATTCGTTAAAAGAAATGTAGCCGCCGCGCCAATGAGTGCTCCCTTGACAAAGTCTCCATTTTCTAGCCCCATAAAAGCTTTGGGTGCCTCGGGCGCACTAGAGGAGAGGGCAAAAGGATCAAAGGCTTGAGCCTGAATGTAAGGATTCTCTCCGATGGAGGGATAATTCTTGGTACTGGTCTCGTTGTTTTTGTAATCGCTCATCTTTTCTCTCTTTGATTGGGTTATTCAGTGATTAATTTTGGAGAATCATCAAGAAGGAGATCGGCTCCCTTCTCAATAGCATAGACGCACGCCGCACCGACACTAAGGGAGGCCAGCGCTTTAAAATAGCCCGCAGGCGTTCCGATATGATTGGCTACTGCAATGGCTGAAGCTGTCACTGCGCCCCCTTGAAGGGTTTTTTTCAATGTGTCAACCCCAGCCTCTTTAGTGCTCATCTTACCCTCTTCGACACGCTTGTAGTTGATCGCTCCAGAGACAATCAATGAAGCAATCGAACCGCTCACCCAGTGACCCAAAACAGATCGAGGCATTCCCGTGTTGATCATGCTTGCTCCCCAGAAGCTGGCTCATTGGCGACCTTTTTTTTGGCTTGACTCTGGCGTGAAGGCTTTTTGGGAGCTGGCTCTTTTTTGGGGTTGGCAGATTTTTTCAAACCCTTGGCGGGAGCCTCTTTGGGGCTCTTTTGGAGCTCTCCCTTCACCTCTTCATATTTTGCCTTTGACCTCTCCACTCCTTTGGCTGCAAGCTCTTTGGCTTTTTGGGCTCCAAGGGTGATCTCTTTTTGCAAAACCTTTCTTTTGGTGAAGGCCAACATCGCCACGCTTCCTAGGGCCAAGCCCGCAATAAATGGTAAAGGCATCTTCTACTCCTTCTCTTTTGGATTTTCTTCTCTACTCTCTAGCCACTCTTTAAGCACCACGACACCCGCTCCCCCCAGAAGCAATCCCCCTAAAAAAGAGAGGTTGAATCCTTGAAGAAATCGAGTCAACTCCTCAGGTGAAGCCTTGCCTTGGGAGAATCGCTCCGCCAGCGCTCCTGCCTCTCTCCACTTCTCCGCCCCCTCTTTCCCCGCAGGAAAGAGTGCGCCCCACAACTCCCCTAAAGCGTCTTGGCTCCTAGGGGTCTCTTGCAGATGGGCTCTAAAAGCAGGGAGATGATGGTTATAAGAGGCGGCTTGCAGGCGATAAAAAATATCTCTCACCTCTGCATCTTGTGCCGCAGGCAGTAGCCGATCGTAAAGAGCAATATTCTCTATCTCCGCCTCCACTCCTAAAGCATAAGCTTCTTGAAGCGAGTTTGGAGGGGTGATTGCCCCTGCGAAACGATTCGGAGGGATCGCCACGCCTAGGCGTCTTGCTGCTCTCATGAGGGCTTCAATGTGTCGCGCCTCCGATTCAACAATACGGCCAAAAGGAATCTCTGATTGAAATTTGATCGCAATCGCTTTATAGGTTTCAAATGCCCTAAATTCATCCTCTAGGGCCAAAATAATTGCCTCTTCTTGCGTCAGAGAGCCTAGCCTCTGGCTATCCTCTTGCACGAATCTCCTTTGTCAATGTATCGATTCTAGCGGCCACCTCTTCGAGATTCTTCCGCCCCAATAGATCCTCCCAAAGAGAAAAAGGGAAGATCGCCTTGTCATACTCTATCGTGAGCGAAGCCACGAGCTTGTTGATCTTAAGACTCTTGATACCTGGAATCTTGTCAATGAATGATTCGACATCTAGGAGTGAAGTTTCTGTTGATTCTTTTTGGATGGCAGGGTCAACCCTTAGGCGAATCCTCCCGGGAACATGATGGATAGGGGTGAAATAGCGAGACAAGCGCTCTAAGTCATGCGCTTCAATCATTCAAGACTCCGTTTTAAAACATTTACGAAAACGATAGTAGCCTCATTTGGCTTACGTGATTTTTAAAGATTCTAGGAGTCGTTATTAAGATTATCTAACCCCACCAAAGCACCCCTTTAAAGGGCACTTTGCATGGATCACAAAAGGAGATAGATGAAGTTTTAAAAGGAGTATTTAGCCAAGGCTTTTACGATGTTATAGCTATCTTCTCTATTATCGTTCTTGACTCGTGCATAGATGAGCTCCGTGTTGAGGTTTTTAATAAAGCCATAACCCACACTCAAATCAAGCTCTTTCTCTTTGAGTTTTTTATCATCAGCAAGACTGAAATATTTGGTTTCACCATAGAGTGCTTCAAAGCTGAACCCCTCATACTCATATCCTGCCTTGAGGTAGTAGGTCTTGGCATCTAGCCCATAGACCCAATTGCCCTCTTCAAGAGGATTTTGATCTCCGTAGGAGGCGAGGATTCCATCTTCAACATTTGCGCCATATCCTGCACCGCCTTTCTTGTCGGTCTTGATATAGCCCACTCCTGCATTGGCTCCAAAAAATTCGAGGTTCTGCTCAATCTGCGCCACATAACCATCTTCATGATCTTGAATTTTACTATCCACATCAGCAGCCACATATTGAGCCATGGTGGAAGAGGTAAAGTCTTCGCCCAAAGCCAAAGTTGCAGTGGCTTTCAAGCCAGGCGCTCGAAGCGCTTCAGGCGCGTAATAGACATAGGGGTTGAGTTCAAGCCACTCTAAAGGAGAGTATTTCACATCCAAAACATAGACGCCTCGACTAGCGTTCATCTTCTCAAATCGCTCACTCACCTCATCAAAATCAACCACCGCTTGACGGTTGGCCCACCCTAGAACAATGGAGAGATTTTCTACAGGAGTGACGCTGCCCACCGCTCCTTCGATATAGTCTGTCAACCACTCAAGATCAACCTCTTGGCGGCCTACAACCACTTCTCCCATTCCCTCGTGAGCCACTTTGATGTAGGCTTTGTGGAAAATAGCATTGCTCTCTATTGTCTCATCATAGCCGTCATTTTTTTCGCCAAATTTTGTCGTTCCCCATGCGCCCAATCCTAGGCTCACTCCATGCAAAGGAGCGGTCTCATAGCCAATAGAAGCACTTCCTGAGGAGAATCCTACTTTTTTAGGATCAGCGTCTTTATTCTTTTGATACTGTCCATAGACCGCCACATGACCTTCAAACTGGCCATTCTTAAAAGCCTCTTCGAGAGAACTTCCTGCTTCAGCGTTTGCCAAAGAACTTCCAAGAGCTAGCGCCAAAACAGCACTAATTGCGGTTCTTTTCATTGTTTTACCTTTTGTTTTTGGTTTAATTATGATAAGAGTTATTATAATCAACCAAAATAAAAAGGCGCTTTATTGAAAGGCCATCTCCTCGGCGCGTCTCAACAATTCACGCGCTCCCTTAGCTATAAGGCGCGCGGCAAGCTCTCTCCCTAGGCGCACTGCCTCACCCTTGGGGGCACTTAGACGATCCATGAGGATCTCACTCCCATCAGGGAGCCCCACCGCTACTTTTAGATGAAGGGTCTCTCCTTCCAAATAGGCATTCGCCCCGATTGGCACTTGACAACCCCCCTCTAGCACACGCACAAACTCTCTCTCGGCCGTGGTTTCGATTCTTGCTTTCTTATCCTCGAGAATCTGCGTGAGCCTAAAGGCCTCACTCCCCTCTTTGCACTCAATTCCCAAAGCCGCCTGCCCCATCGCGGGAATCATCATCTCCGTGTCAATAGGAATCACATAATTGACCTCTTTCCAAAGATCGAGCCGATTCACTCCCGCCGTAGCAAGGATAATGGCATCAAAATCTCCCTCTTTGAGGCGCTTGATTCGCGTCTGAACATTTCCCCTCAAGCTCTCGGTGTCCAGGTCACTTCGCATCGACTTGATCTGCATAGAGCGCCTAAGAGAAGTGGTGCCCACCTTGGCTCCCAAAGGAAGTGTCTCTAGCGAAGCGTATTTATCGCTTAAAAAGCAGTCTCTCACATCCTCTCGCTCCGTGATCGCTGAGAGAGTGAGGCCTTCGATAAGCTCCACGGGAACATCCTTAAGAGAGTGCACGGCAAGGTCAATTTCGCCTTGAAGCATCATCTCCTCCAGCTCTTTGGTGAAAAGCCCTTTGCCACCGACCTTAGCTAAAGGCACATCTAGGATTTTATCGCCCTTGGTTTTGACGATTTTTAGCTCCACGCTAAGCCCCTCATGAGCCCTCTCTAGCTCCGCTTTTACATACTCCGCCTGCCAAAGCGCCAAGACGCTTCCTCGGGTTCCAATGATGATTTTATTCAATCTTTTGTGTCCTTCTTTTGGTCTATCTCAATCACTTCCACATCGATGATTCTCTCATCCCTTGGATACTCTTTAGGGGAGGGGCGATGGGGATAGAGGAGTCGGAATGCCATCCCTCCAAGCACCCCAAACTGCAACATCACCCCCAAAAGATCACTCAAAACCCCTGGCAACATCAAGAGAATCGCCCCTACGATTCGCAAAAGATTGGCGCCAATAAACTCTCCCTCGGAGAGTTTTCCCGCTCGAAGCGCTAAGAAGGTCTCCTCTAAAGAGTAGCGAAAATTCACCAATATCACGCCGCCCACCAGACCGCTTAGAATAATCTCCGCAAAGAGCCCCACGCCTCCAATGGCTTCTCCTAGCTCTAGGGTGACTAGCACCTCCAAAAAGAGATAACCAAGGAGAATCCACCAAGGCATCAGAGCTCCAAGATTCGCCCAAGGATATCATCCGCCAAGACGATTCCTTTTTGGAGATTGGCTCGATTCACCAGCTCTACCTGCCCCTCTATAAGCCCCTTGCCTACAATCACGGCGTAAGGAATTCCAAGCAGCTCAAAATCGGCCATCTTGGAGCCATAGCGCTCATCACGATCATCCAAAAGCACTTCGATTCCCTCTTTTTGCAAGGCATTGTAGAGATTCTCGGCATAGGCTTTTTGGGAGGGATCTTTGACATTAGAGACCACAATCACTAGATTAAAAGGGGCGGTTGATTTCGTCCAAATGCATCCCTTTTCATCATGATGCTGCTCAATCACCGCCGCTAAAAGTCTAGAGACCCCAATCCCATAACATCCCATCACCAAAGGCTGACTTTTCCCCTCTGGATTGAGGAAATTTGCCCCTAGGGGCTCAGAGTAGCGAGTGCCCAACTGGAAGATATGCCCCACCTCGATTCCTTTTTTATAGGTCAGGCGCCCCTCGCAAAGAGGGCATCCATCCCCCTCTCCTACTTCGGCTAGATCTTTGTAAATGAGTCCCTCAAACTCGCCTAGATTGACCCCGACAAAGTGATGATCGCGCTCATTGGCGCCTGCGATCAATCCTTGGGCATCCTTGAGCTCTAAATCAAAGAGGATATGGTTGGCACCTGTGAGATTCTTTAGAGCATAAGGCCCAATGAATCCCGGCTCAAGCCCCGCTTTGATGAGCTCCTCTTCACTCACATCCAAAAGCTCATTGGCGCCAATGGCGTTACACGCCTTGGTCTCTTGAAGAGAATCGCACCCTCGCAAAAAGAAGAAGGCAAGCTCGCTTTTGCCTCCATCAAAAAAGGCTTTTTTGACCACTACCTTAAGCGTGTAGAAGGGATCCACTTTGAAAAACTCCGCCAAGGCTTCAATACTCTTGACTTCGGGGGTTTTGAATTTGGAAAATGAGGCGATAGGCGCAGGAGAATCGACTTTTTTGGCTCTTCGTTTGGCGGCCTCGATATTGGCGGCATATTCACAAGAATCGCACACCGCAATGGTATCCTCACCGCTTTGAGCTAGCACCATGAACTCCTTGCTTCCACTCCCTCCAATGGCGCCACTATCGGCTTCAACCACGCGAAAATCCAACCCAAGACGCGTGAAGATTCTCTTGTAGGTTGCCTCCATGAGCTCAAACTCTCGGATGAGATCAGCCTCGTTGGCATGGAAGCTGTATCCATCTTTCATCACAAATTCGCGTCCTCGCATGAGCCCAAAACGAGGGCGAATCTCGTCGCGAAACTTGAGATGAATCTGATAGAGGTGCAAAGGGAGCTGTTTGTAGCTTTTGACATAGCCTTTGGCTAGCTCCACCACCATCTCTTCATGCGTAGGGCCTAGGACAAAATCATTCTCCTTGCGGTCTTTGAAGCGCAAAAGCTCTTTGCCATACTTCTCAAAGCGGCCACTGTTACGCCAAAGCTCGGCGGGTGTGACGAATCCTAGCATCACCTCTTGCGCCCCTGCTTGGTCCATCTCCTCTTTGACCACTTGGCGGATTTTATCCATCACGCGCTTGCCTAGGGGCAGGAAGTTATAGATTCCGCTTCCCACCTGCTGGATATACCCCCCGCGAATTAGATATTCATGGCTTTTAAGCGTGGCGTCTTTAGGCGCCTCTTTTAGCGTGGGGGCAAAAAATGCCGAAAATCTCATGGTTTTTCTATTCCTCTCTCTCTTTTGAAGTCGTATCATATTCGCATTTATAACGATCCAGCATCAAGCCATCCTCTTGGATTCCAAAAAGGAGCTTCACCGCTTCCACGACCGTATCAGACTGCGGCTCTTCAGATATCTCTTTGAGCTTGATGGTGGGGTGGTGCAAAAAGGTATTGAAGGAGTTGTGGATGATTTTTTCGACACTCTTTTCGCACTCTTTAGGGAGGTATCCTTTAGAGATGGCCTTGGTGATCTCCTTGAGTGCCGCCTCTTTGGCCTGTTCTCGCATCGCTTTGATGATAGGATCGACAGAGAGCGACTGGAGCCACTTATAAAATTCTTGTGTGAATCGCCCGATGATTCCATAGGCTCGCTTGGCCTGCTCTTCGCGAAGAGAGAGGTTTTTATTCACAATCTCTTGGAGGTCATCCACGGCAAAGATTCGGATGGTCTCGCTCTCAAATGCCTCAATGTCTCTTGGCACGGCAAGATCAAACCAGTAGCGTCTAAAACTCTTTGGCTCAACCATATCCTTGCTGATGACCGTATGAGGGGCACCCGTGGCGCTAAAGAGCATTTTGTGATGGTTGAGAAGCTCGCCCAATCTAGGGAATCCCTCCACGCTCACCATCCCTCCAAACTCCTTAGCAAAGGCCTCGGCTTTAGCTTTGTCTCGATTGACTAAAATCACATTGCATCCAAGCGCCGTGAGATGCTTGATGGTGAGCTGGCTCATCTCACCAAGTCCCACCACAATCGCTGTGTCTCCCCCCAAATCGCCCAGAATATCTTTAGCCTTGGAGACAGAGGCCGAAGCGACAGAGACGGGATTTTTGGAAATCTCGGTGCAATTTCGCACACTCGCGGCGCACTTGAAGGCGAAATGCATGGCTCTAGAGAGCTTTTGAGAGCAAAATCCACCATCATAGGCAAATTTAAAAGCGCTTTTGAGCTGACCCGCGATCTGCGTCTCTCCCACCACAAGACTATCCAAGCTGCTACAAACACAAAAAAGATGATGGATAGCTCCCGTGTCCTCGTAAACATCAGCGCGCTCGCTCAGCTCCTCCTTGGGAATCTTGGAGTACTCCGAGAGTTTCTCCATGAGAAAATCTCCCGCTTTGTGAGCCTCTTTGACGCTCAAAATAAACTCGACCCGATTACAGGTGGAGAGCAAGATTCCCTCATTGATAAACTTATTGGCCACCAGCTCTCGCAAAAAGCTCTCGCTCCTTACGCCATTATCAAACGCCAACCTCTCTCTTGTGGCAATGTCGGTGTTTTTGTGAGAATAGCTGACAATGAGATAGTGCATCTTAAAACTCTCTTTCAATCATTTCGCGCATGATCACTTCCAGCTTTTCACACTTTTGGGAGCGAATCTGCTCAATTGCCTCTAAGCCTAGAGAACGAGCCAGCGCATAACTTTGGGCGATCGCTCCATGCTCGTGCATCTTCTCTTTGATCCATGCGGCCTCTTCTGGGGCCAAAGTTCTAGCAAAGGATGCCTCAAGGCGTGCTTTATCCGCAGAATCGAGCGCACGATGAAGGTAGATATAAGGAAGGGTCGATTTTCCCTCGCAAAAGTCGTTGAGGGCAGGCTTGCCAAGCGTGGTCGAATCTTGGGTAATATCAAGCAGATCATCGATAATTTGAAAAGCTAAGCCGAGATTTTTGCCATAGATTCGAAAGGCTTCGCTATCTCTGGAGACCAAGAGTGCAGCGGCTTGGGCGGCGGCTTCGATAAGGGAGGCGGTCTTATCCTCGATCATCTGCATATAGAGGTGTTCCTCTAGATTGAAGGTTTGTGCCAAAGTCACATCCGCAAGCTCCCCGAGAGAAAGGCGCACAACCGCGTGTGAGACGGTGCGAGCGATCAAAGGAGAGAATCGTGTGAGCTCAAAAAAGGCTTTGGAATAGAAGATATCTCCCAACATGATGGCATTTTTGTTGCCAAAGGCGGCGTTGATGGAGGGTTTACCACGCCTTGTGAAGGCATCATCAATCACATCATCATGAAGCAGCGAGGCGCTTTGGATGAGCTCCACGGCGGCGCAAAGAGAGAGGCTCTCTTCGCTCTCTCCCGCGATTGCTAAAATCAGTTTGCTTCGTAGCATTTTCCCTGAACTGAGGCTTTGAGACATCTGCAGAGCTTCCTTGCTGCCGACCTCTAAAAGCCACTCTTTAACCCTTGCTTCAATACGCTCTAAAACCGACACTACCGACCTTTTCTTGAGAAATCATGGAGAAATCTTTGCCGCCATCATGGATATAGAACTTCAATCTAGCGCGTTTGACATCTCGTCTGTAATCCTTAAAAACCAGCCAAAAATAGGGCTCTCCC